>JASJCB010000068.1 GCA_030066195.1 Acidobacteriota bacterium | reverse complement strand
GGTGATTCTCACCTACTCCGGCCGGTCGGAACAAATCGAAATCCTTTATAGTGTAACCGGGTCTGCCTATGGTAAAACTTACTTATTTCCGGGCACCGTTCCGGTTTGAATTCAATCCCTCAAATAGCGGTTTCCGGTCCTCAACAGATCGGGCAACCAGGCAGGAGAAGCAGGATACCGGCCTACAGGCAGGTCATTCCCTACCATGAACAAAGCAGCTGATACGGCCCAATTGGACTTGACTACCGTCTCGGAAATGGCGCAGGATTTCAAACTGCTCCAAGCCCGTCACTCCAAGAAATTCGTCGCTTTGATGGTGGATATCTGTACCGCTGTCAACGCCTGCCCCATGGGTAAGCTCAAGAACCTGGATATCGAGGAGTTGAAGAGCCAAACCGGCCACATGATCTACTTCGATATCAAGGGATTGGACGAAGCCATTCCATGCGACCTGGAATTCGTCCCCCAGTTGAACAGCCACTTCCGCAAGCCCACCATCATCGTACTCAAGCGCATTCGCAAATTCCTGATGGCGGAACACCGCCGTATCCTGGGCCGTTTGGAGCGCGAGCAGGCTTTCGAGCGCATTCTCAATATGTCGGCGTTCGATGTCAGCCACAAAATTCGCAATGCCCTGAACGAGATCAACCGCTACCAGGACATGGCCAAGATGGTACGCGGCGGCGGGCGTAAACTGGATATCTTGATGGCCGCCCTCAATGTGCCCTCGCGCTGTCGTTTCGAACTGGTGACCATCGACCGGATCGTTCGCGATGTGCACCACCAGCGGCACGGTGAAGCCAAGGAATGGTTGAACAACTCCAAGTTCAAGGGCAATACCCAAGCCATTCACGGGTTGATCAAGAACGGTTTTCAGATGTTGGACTCGGCTTCCAACAAGATTCTCGATCTTATGGAAGAGCTTTCCGGCATTCAATTCAGCCGTGATTCTTCCACCATCGACCTGCATCGCAACTGGTACGCGCTGGGCAACTCGCTGCCGCGCGGTGAAGAGTTCATCAAGTCGTTTACCGAGGAAGAGAAGGTAGAGCAAAAGATCAAACGGCTCACCTACCCGATGGTGCGGGTGGGCTGGGACGCGGACCGCCTGCGCAACCGCATGGACCGCCTGATTGTGGATTTGAACAATCCCAAGATCCTGGCGACGCAGTTGTCCAACCTGTTTTTCGATATCGAAGATAAGATTGACAGTTCCACCAAACCGGACGGCCCCGTGATGACCGCCATCGAAACCGATATGGAAAACGGAATGCTGAGCATTCGCGAGCGTGACCAGGCCGAGAAATGGATTCGTGAAAACAAGATCAAACTTCAAGACCTGATGATGGAGATCTACGATCAACTCAAGGAATTGAAGGAAAAGAACCCCAAGCTGGGTCTTGCCGACAAACTGGAATCCACCCTGGAACGCATCAAGAGCGGTCAAGAGGGCGATCGCGACGCACAAGTGCAGGATGTGGAATCGGAAGTCGAAAAACTGACCGCGGTCGACTTTACAGACAAGATTGCCGAGTTGGAGAAATCGCTGGAGAACCCGGACGGCAAACTGCTCCAGGAGATTTGCGACACTCGCAAGGCCATCAAGGCCCAGATCGACAGAATCTCCATCAAGAATATCGACTTCCACAAAAAGGTTCGCGACGCTTACACGGATTTCAAAGACTACGAAGACAAGGTCATGGAACTGTACGGCCAGGAAGAGAAACTACAGAACCAGCGAATACAGGTGGAAGGTTGGCTGCTTGACTGCTACCGGGTCTGCACCTATGAAGGTGTGGCTGACAAAACCCTCACGGCTTGCATGGAAGTGGTTATCGAAACCATGCTCCTGGCTGTCAAGAAGCTGGAATACGAGGTGATCGACGCCTCTGTCTTCGAAAGTTATTTCGAAGAAGCCTTGAAGATGGAAAGTGTGGAATGCATGCTGCACCTGGACCAACTGCTCCAGGAAATCGGCGCGGTTCCAAGGGCCGAACAACTGATCAATGCGCTAAAGGACTGGGAAAAAGATATCGGCAAGGACAAGGTCAAAGAAAAAGAAACGTTCATCTTGGAGAACAACGAGAAGCTGCAAGAGATTGCCGACAAGATCCGCGCGGAAATGCGCGAGCGCATCAACGAGTCCGGGGCGACAACGCGCCGCATGCGTTTCGATGTCTTCGGTTTGTCCGACTCCCTGGCCGAAAACCTGACAGCCCTTTTGCACGGACTCATGGCCACGGTCGATAAGGTGGCCAACGAGCAGGAAGGCGAGTTGTTGATCAAGAGCTTGGAATCCTTGGAAGCACAGATCCTTCAGGCTCAAAAAGACACGAAACCCGGCGGCGAGGCCATCGACAAATTGAAACGCCTGGCCGAGAAGGACCAAATCTCCCCGGATCTCACCAAAGACCTTAAGCGGGACCTGGAGCAAAACTTCTCGGAACTGGACGTGGTGCTGGAGGAAACCAGCTCCGGGCTCAAACGCGTCAAACTGCTGCAGAACCGTTTCGGCGCCGAGAAGGAAACCGATTACCTGGATGTGACGCTGAACATCAACGACCTGGAACGGCTGAGCAATGTCTACGACTTCCTGGAAAACATCACCATGGAAGACAGTAAGCGGTTCTGTGTCGCCTACAACCTGAAAACCGGACTGGTCAACAACCTGTTCGAGCGGGCGCAAAAGAAGGACCCTACCCTTTCCAAGGAAATCCTCAGCCAGTTCAATCGCAAGACCTACAAGTTGTTCCGCGAAAAGCGTTATATCCCGCTGCCCCTGAAAACCGCCATCATGGTCAACAGCAAGGACATCTTCGAAGCGGAATGCCAATTGTTATGCCACACGTTGAACCTGGTGCGGCCCTATAACATCCGCAAAAAAGCGGCCTACCAGAGCATGCTGGGCCTGCTGGCCCAGGCCAAGGACGCGGATCATCAGGGTAAGTGCGCCATGGGCCTGTTGTTCGGCCGGTTGCAAAGCCGTATGTTCGATTTCAAACCCAAAAACCATGAAAAGAACTTTGAGGGCAACCGGCAATCCCTATTGACCGACGTCAAGGAAGCCGTGGGCGATGCCTTCAAGCGCTGAGAAATAAAGCCGGGCCGCGGCCTGTTACCTTCATGGGGAGGAAACGGAATCTTCCGAGAAGGAGCCCGTCTTGTTCAAAATCGCATTGTTGATCTCGAGCTTGTTGGTATTAGCCCTTATAGCGGCCCGTCTCTACTGGCCGACCTTCACCGGAACCCGTGGTGCCGAAGCCGTGGAAACACTACGCGACGCGCCCTACTCCAAGCCCGATCCCGCTTCATGGGGCCGGTTTCTGGCCGAGGTGGTCACTCCCTCGGGCGTGGATTACACCAAGGCACAGGGTCCGATCCGCAAGGAACTGGAAACCTACCTGGAAGAGGTCGTCCGCGCCACGCCCGTGCAGTTCAAGACCGACAACGAGCGTCTGGCCTTTTACCTCAACGCCTATAATGCTCTGGTCATTCAGGGAGTTCTCAATTACCTGCCTATAGACTCGGTTTCCGATGTGGGCGTCTTGCACCGCTTCTTTCGCGAACGGGTTTACACCGTGGCCGGCCGCAAAGTGTCCCTACACGGCTTCGAGAAGAAAGTGATCATGAACTACAATCCCCTGCTGCACTTCGGCCTCAACTGCGCGTCGGTCGGCTGCCCGCCTTTACTCCGAGAGCCCTTTCGGGCCGAAACGCTGGACGCCCAATTACAAGAAGCGGCACGGGCTTTTATCAACGACGCCGGGTTCAACCGTTACGATGCGGAACGGGCGACATGGCATTTATCGCAAATCTTCGAGTGGTATCAGGACCACTTCGGCGGCCGTGAAGCGGTTCTGGGGCTGTTGCGGCAATACTCGGGCGAACAGTTCCCAGACGATGTCACCCTGACCTACATCCCCTACGATTGGTCGCTCAATCGAGCAACTTCCGGACCTTCCTCTTGAAATCAGGCATCTCCCGGGTTGTCTTCGGGTGGTTTATAGCGCTTCTTGGGTAGTCGAATGCGGAATTCGGTTTCACCGTTTTCCGAGGTGACCTCCAATTCTCCATGGTGTTGCTTGACAACGATATCGTAGCAGATTGACAAACCCAGTCCCGTTCCCTTACCTGCCGGTTTGGTGGTGTAAAACGGAGTGAAGACTTTTTCGATGACCGAATGGGGAATGCCGCCGCCGTTATCCCGAATCAGGATCTCGACAAACGCACCTACATCTATGGTCGACACGAAAAGTGCGGGTTGATAGCTCTCCCCTTCCCCGGCTTGACGCTCCCGCATGGCGTAGCAGGCATTGTCCACGATATTGAGAAAGACACGGGAGAGGTCTTGGGGAATGATTTCCAGTAAGTCCAGGTCTTGAGCATAGTCGGTTTGCAGCTTCAGGGAGAAGCGCGAGTCTCGGGCCCGCGTGCTGTGGTAGGAAAGTTTGACGTATTCATCCACCATGATATTGATATCGACAGCCTCAGGCTTCTCGCTGGATTTATTGTGGCTGTGCATCAGCATATTGTGCACGATCCGGTCGGCCCGCCGTCCGTGGTCGTTGATCTTGACCAGGTTCTTGCGTAGATCGTCCAGGGTTTCGTCCAGGAAAAGACGCTGCTCGCCGGTGATGGGGCCGGCGGGGTTGGTTTGTAAGTCGTCATCCAGATCGGCAAGAATTTCAACGGAAACCTCGGCAAAGTTGTTAACGAAATTCAGCGGGTTCCGGATTTCATGGGCGATCCCCGCGGTCAGGGTGCCGAGTGAGGCCAGCTTCTCCTGTTGAATAATCTGTTTTTGCATTTCGCGATTACGGGCCAGGGTCTGTTCCAACTCGCGGTTCTTCAGTTTGATCTCTCGGGTGCGGTCGTCCACCATTCGTTCCAGATCGCGATTATAGCGCTCCAACTCCGCATAGGATTCGCGCAGACGTTCCGAGGCCCGAGCCAGGTTGGCGTAGAGTCTGGCGTTGTCGATGGCAATAGCAGCCTCGGAAGTCAGTAACTTCAAAACTTCAAGGTGGTAGGTGGTAAAGGCGGAAGAAACCAGGTTGTTCTCCAGGTAGAGGATACCGGAGACATTGCCCTTGAAAAGTACCGGTTGGCATAGGATGGACTTGATCTTATTGCCGGCGATATATGGATCGGAGGTAAATTCGCCGGAGCGGGAAGCATTGTCCAGCACTACCGGCTTACTGGTATTGAACACATAGTGAACCAGGGAGCGGCTGACTTTGCTCAACTGGTCCAAGGGGATGGATTGAGGGAGGGTAACTTGCTCTTCGTCCACATGGCCCTCGGCTTCCACGTAGAGCTTGCCCTCCTTTTCGAGAAGGAGCAGGCCTCGTTGCGCGCCGGCGTTTTCGATCACGATGCGGATCAGCTTTTCGAGAAGGCGTTCCATATGGATTTCATTGGAGATGGCCAGGGACGCTTTCATCAAAGACGACATGTCCAGGAAACCGCTACCGTCTTCGCTGGTAGTCGATGCGCTCTGGTGTGAACTCATAAACGGCTGGTATTGTTGCCTGGCCAGGCGGGGGAACATACTCCTCAAGCGCTCTACCAGGGCTCGGGCGCCGTATTGTTCGTAGAACATGCAGGCATCGCCCAGGTAAACCATGGCCAACCTGGGTTTGCCGTTTTGAATCAGGTAGTGACCGGCCAGTTCGGCGGCCAGAGCGACCATGTCCACCATTTCCCACTCGCGCGCACGATCGAGGGCGGTGTCGTAACAGTTGATCGCTTGTTCAAAACGGCCCAACAAGCCCGCCAGTTCACCGGTTACCATGAGGAATTTGTGCTCAAAGTTATCGGGATTGGCCTCGGCCCATTCTTCCAGGTGCTCGCGACAGACGGATACGGTCCGTAACAGACCCTCGCGCTCATCGTCCTTGGCATCGTAGATAAGGGCTGAGCAGGTAAGCGCCTTGTAGAAGTAGAAATCGGTGATCGAAGTCCACCCGAAGGCAAAGGGCAAATATTTTTCAGCGGTGTTCAACTGATGAATCGCTTCCTCGTAGTCTCCGAATTGAAAGGCATGCCGACCTTGCCAGAGGTGGTAGTGAAATACCGACACCAGGAACAGTCGTTTCTGGTTGCGTTTCAGAAATTCATCACCGAAAGTACTGTCTTCAAAGGACGCAATCGCATCGGTAAGGGAGCCTTGCAGGCGACGAATACCCCGGCGAAGCAACTCCACCAACTCCAGAATCGGTTCGTAGCGCACCTTGGACATAAAACCCAGGTAGTTTTCGGTTTCCTTGAAGATAGTTTGCAGCGGGTCGCCCATCTGTTGGCGATGATAGATCAGGTGAAACAGGCTGGTTGCGGCCCACATAAAGTCGCCGCATTCCAGGCCGGCGCGATAGGCTTCCTTCAACAGATCCAAAGACTCGCCCAGAGGTCGACACCAGGGAATGATGAAGGCGCCGTGAAAAAAGGCAACGCGGCAGTGCAAGCGCACGTTTTCGAATTTCCGGCTCATTTCCAAGCCCAACTGCCCGAAACGCCAGGCATTATCATAGTCGCCGTATTCCGAGCCCAACACCATACCGTAGGCCGTATACCCGAAGGAACTCAACTCGGCATTCCCGTGTTCCAGGGACAGGCGAACGATATATAGCGACAATAACTTCATCAGGTTCAGATTCACGTTGGCGGCCGGGGTCCACATATTGACCATCAGTTTCATGACCGCGTGAATGACTTCGTCATCCAGGTGCGGCAAGGCCATCAGGTCTTCGATTTCGAGGTCACCCAGGGATTCTTGGATGGAGGCCAACATGGCCAGGGACTCGTCGTGCAACTCGTCGTCCAGAACGGAAATGTAAATGCCGAAGAGGTGTAGGCCCTTCAGGCCGACTTCGATTGCTTCCAGGTATTTGCCCAAGTGCACGTAAAGCTCGGTGCGCAAGTTATAGATGGCGGCTTTCTCCATAACCGTACGACCGTTTTCCAAGGCGGTGCCGAACAGGTGTTCGGCAACCTCGAAATGACCGCAGAGGTATTCGCATTCAGCCCGTTCCCGATACAGCGCCATTGACAGTCCGTGGCAGGTTTCCCAACAGTTTGCGGGCAAAAGGCCCAAGCCGTAAGTGAGGAAACCCAAAGCGGGCTCATAGGCAGTGGAGAGTCGCGCACGTATTCCGGCCAGCAGGTTCAGGCGGGCCACACGCAGCCTTTCCTCCGGGTCATCCAGCCAGGATTGTCCCATATTGAACTGGTTGGCAATATCGAAGAGATGTTCGCCCAGTTCCTCCTCGCTGGCATTTTCGAGCATCAAACGGCCGATCTTCAGGTGAAGTTGTTGGCGTGCTTCCGGTTTAATGAGTTGAATGGCAGCCTGCTGAACGCGGTCGTGGAGGAACTCATAGGTACGCGGCACGCCGCTTTGATCATGGACCGTATCGGCGGGTACGAACTCTTCATCGCGCGGAAAAACGAGACCCTCGCGCACGGCCCAATCCAGATCTTTAGCTACATTACCGGCTGTACGACCTTCTATCATGGCCAGATCGGAAATTTTGAAGGGATTACCCACACAAGCGGCCAGGATGAGGGCTTCCCTGGTTTCTTCCGGCAGCTTCTGCAAACGGGTAGTGAGAAACTCGAGGACATTCTCGGTAACGCCCTTTCGGCTGACACCGGCTTCGTCCCAGGTCCAGATGTCCTTTTCTTCGTTGAAGAAGATCAGCTTTTCTTTATGAAGGGCCTTCAAGAACTCGTTGACGAAAAAGGGATTGCCCTCGGTTTTGCGATAGACCAATCGAGCCAGGGCGGTGACTTCTTCCGTGCCGGTGCGTAGCGTATCCGCCACTATTTGCGTGACATGTTCCGAGCGCAGCCGATTGAGAAAAATATGCTGAACCCTGGCCTCTATACCCCGCAAACGCAGTAGGGTATGGTGCAGGGCGTGGGTATTGCCGATATCGCTTTCGCGATAGGCGCCGATCAGCAGCAGGCCCTTGAGCGTGCGGTCCTCCACCAATATTTCCACCATGCGCAGGGTCGCCGAATCGGCCCATTGCAGATCGTCCAGGAAAATGACCAAAGGGTGCTCGGGCGTGGCAAGGACACCGATGAATTCCTTGATGACCTGATGGAAGCGGTTTTCGGTTTCGGCGGTAGACAACTCTTCGACTTCCGGTTGTTCGCCCACAATCAAAGCAAGTTCAGGAACGACTTCCAAGAGAACCGCACAGTTGGGTCCCAAGGCTTCGATGATTCGGGATCGCCAGGCGGCCAAACGACTACTGCTGAGAGCCAGAATCTGATGAACCATTTCCGAAAATGCCTGGATGAGTGCGGCATAAGGTATGTTGTGTTGAAATTGATCGAATTTCCCCACGATCAGGTGGCCGCGCCGGCGCGTCACCGGTTGATAGATCTCCTGGATCAACGCCGACTTACCCACGCCGGATTGTCCGGAGATCAGCAATAGCTCTCGCGAGCCGTCGCAGACCCGGTAAAAGGCATCGGTGAGGGTTTTTATCTCCTGCTCGCGACCATAAAGGAATTGGGGAACGCGGAAGACATGATGAATATCCTTCTCGCCGATGGGAAAGCGCGGTATACGCCCCTTGGCCGATAGTAGTTCCCGGCATTTCAGGATATCGGCGATGATGCCGTCGGTGCTTTGGTAGCGATCTTCCGGGTTCTTGGCCATCAACCGAGCCAGGATCTCAGACAAAACCACCGGAGTCTTGGCATCGACCTGATTGGCTTGAAGCGGGCTGCGAGCCAGGTGACAATGCACCAATTCCATGGCGTCGCTCACCTCGAAGGGCAGGCGGCCGGTGAAAATTTCATACATGGTAATGCCCAGGGAATAGAAATCGGAGCGATAGTCTACCCCTCGGCTCATGCGGCCGGTTTGCTCGGGAGAGATGTAAGCAAGAGTTCCGGCCAGCGTATGTAATCCCGTTTTCTTCTGCCCGGCCTCGGAGAAGTGGGCAGCAATGGAGAAATCGATGATACGCACCAGCCCGGTCTCCGGATTGATAATTATATTACCCGGGTTGATATCCTTGTGGATAACCTGCTTGTCGTGAATCAACTTCAGTTGGCGGGCAATGGCAAGGCACAGGTCCAGCCGCTCACCAAGGGAAACCTCATGCGATTGCAGATACTGGTGCAGGGCCATGCCGCCGTCGTCTTCCAGGACCAGAATAACCTGGTTGCCGGTGCCCCTGAAATCGATACTTTGCACAAGGTCTTCGCTTTCAAATCCAGAGATGATACCGTACTCGTGCTTCAGGCGGGCAAGGTGCTTCAGTGAAGGATAGGACGTGTCCAGCACCTTCAGAATGACGGGTAGATCATCGCCCTGGCGGACGCCTCGGTAGACGACCGTGTGACTGCCTTGATTCAAGCACTCGATGATTTGGTAACCGGGAATTACTACCGTGGACTGTTCCATCACAAGCCCTTTTCCCGCGGGTCACAAATGATGAAAAGGCGATGTGCATGTCGCCTTGACCAGACTTCTCCCATCATGTCGGTTTGCCGAACCCCTTGCAGATTTAAACGCCGGAAAAAAGATAGAGGCAACCGGCTATTCATATGATCCCGGTAATCCCCCCATCTATTAAAAATGTAACGGCGAAAATAGGCAAAAAGGTTAACCATATTGTCAAAACTCCAGCAGAAGGTCACAGCCAACGGCATATAAATTCAAGAGAGTACAGAAAAAATACCGACTTTTGTCCAAGACAGGCCCCTCCGGCCCCGGATTGATTCTGTATAGGACACCGGGTGTCCCGACCTGAATAGCTCTTACACTTCCGACGAGGAAATCCTCTCTTTATTTTTGCCTTCATCTCGCCGTTAGTTTCAAAGAGTGGAGCTCGTCTGCTTTCATTGGTTAAAACCGCATGGATATGGCTTGATCGAGGCGGCGTCCCAACCTACACTTAACCCATCACTTTGTACTGAGGTCCGGATGGCAAAACCTTATCGGGTACTGATCGCCGATGCAGCATTGCGCGATGACAAGGACTTGCTTGAATTGATGGAAAACGGCGGCTTCCAGTTGGATTTTGCCAACCATCGCGACATGGTGCTTTCCCTGTTGCGCGACTTTGAATTCGACCTTCTGGTCTTGGATATGTCCCTGGATTCTGAAAACGATGCCACGTTTCTCAATCAGATCCGCCTACTCCATCCCCGCGAGAAACTACCGATCCTGGTCTGCACCCACGGCGATCGCCCATCGAGCGCCGTTCTGGCCTTGGAAAAGGGCGCCAATGACGTCCTGTTCTATGAAAGCGATCCCCGGTTGAAGATGGCCCGATTGCGCTCCCTAATGATTGACGTCCGGCATGTAGAAGACATTTCAAAACGCGAGTCACGTTATCAACTGGCCGCTATAGGCACAAGAGACGGTCTGTTCGATTGGGATATGATCACCAACCAGGTCTTCTTCTCCGAGGGCTGGAAACTGATGCTGGGCATCCCCATCGTGGACAACCCGGAAACCCCGGAAGACTGGTTTGCCCGCGTCCACGAGGATGACCTGCGCCTGCTCAAGTCCCGCCTGGCCTTGCATATGGAGGGCGTTACGCCCCATTTCGAATGTCAATGCCGCATGCGTCACGAGGAAGGTCATGAGATCTGGGTCCTGGCCCGCGGCGTCTGTGACCGCGATCTGGACGATCAGGCCATTCGCCTTGTCGGTTCCATCACCGACCTTACCGACCGCAGCTTGCACGATCGTCGCACCGGTCTGCCCTACCGCGACTTTTTTATGCAGCGCCTGGACCAGGCCATGGCCGAGGTTCAACTTAAAGAGGAGGTCCGTTACGCGGTCCTTCATGTGGATATCGATCGTTTCAAAGTGATCAGCGAAGGTTTCGGCTATGACATCGTCGATAAACTGCTGATCAGTATCGCCCGACGCATCGAGCGGTGTTTAGGCAAAGGCGACACCCTGGCTTTTCTGGGCGGCGATTCCTTTGTCCTGCTTTTGCTGGACAGCCCGGGGCTGAAAAACGCTTCGCTGGTTGCCAACCAGATCCATATGCAGCTCATCGCGCCCTTCCAAATCAGTGACAACGAGGTCTTCGCAAAGGCCAGTATCGGCATCGCCGAGGTCTCCAGAGAAACCCTCAACCGCGAGAAGATCCTGCGCCAGGCCCAAACCGCCATGAAATTCGCCAGGCAATTGGGCTCCGGTCATACGGAGGTCTTCGGGGAAGGCATGGCCTCTAAAGGTCGTGAATTGATTCAAATCGAAACAGCGTTACGCTCGGCTTTGGACCGCGAAGAATTCGAACTTCACTATCAGCCCCAGGTTCAACTTCGCTCAAACCGTATCGTGGGTTTCGAGGCATTGCTCAGGTGGCGGCGTGCCGACGGCTCAATGGTTTCTCCCGGAAAATTCATCCCGATTGCGGAAGAAACCGACCTCATTCTGACAATCGGCGAATGGGTATTGCGTACTGCCTGTCAGCAAAGTGTCGCCTGGCAGCGCATGGGCCTGCCGCCGTTACGGGTCGGCGTCAACCTCTCCGAGCGTCAGTTCCGCGCCCGAAATCTGGTAGGTCTTGTCCGTCAGGTCCTGCGCGAAACCGGCCTGCAACCCCACCTTCTGGAACTGGAAATCACCGAAAGCATCTTCATGGACGATACCGAGGAAGCGCTCCGCATCCTCAAAGATTTCCGCAAGTTGGGCATAAAAATCGCTCTGGATGACTTCGGTACGGGCTACAGTTCGCTCAACTACCTGAAGCGCATTCCCTTCACTACCCTAAAAATCGACAAGGCTTTTATTGACGACCTGACCACCGATTTCGGCGACGCGGCCATCTGCTCCACCATCATCGACCTGGGTCATAAATTCAAAATGGATGTCATCGCCGAGGGCGTGGAGACCAAGGAACAGCTCATGATCCTACGTGCCTTCCTTTGCGATGAGATCCAGGGTTATTTCTTCTCCAAGCCGCTAACCGCCGAGGCTTTCGAAAAGTTGTTCCGAGAACAACGCAACAAATAAGTTCAACCAATCTCGACGCCGGAATTGTATTTTCGGTCGTGATGCCGCCCTCCCGAGGACTCGTCTCAGTCGAGGCAATTTGAAGCCGGCTTGTTTACAACTTTGACGAGGTCCTGCTTACGGGATCGAGGACATTCCGCACAGTCCTGTCGGATTTAGGAAATAAGATGTGCGAGGGCGCCATGATTTTTAATCACGAAGAACCCAAGGCCCTTTCGAAGATGTGTTCGTACATGCGCCCGATGTTTTCGATGTCGAAGGCCTCGGCTCGTTGCAAGCTTTTTCTTTTCATGCGATCCAGCAATTCCGGGCTGGTCAGTAGTTCTCGCAGGTGTTCCTCGAAGGGCTCCGCATTGCCCAACGTGGCCAGGTAGCCGTTGACGCCGTGAGTGACCACATCGCGCATGCCGCCGATGTCGCTGCCGACCAGGGCGAGGCCCAGGGAAAGAGCCTCCACCGCGGCAACCGGTAGACCTTCCACGTGGGACGGCATGAACAGGATGTCGCAGACCGACATCAATTCGCGCACCTTTTTGGGTTTCTGCCAACCGTAGAGCCGGACCCGGTCACCCAATTCCAGGGCTTCGATGTGTTCCTCCACCGCTTTGCGCATGAAGCCGTCGCCGATCATATAGAGTTCCCATTCCAGGTCCTTCAGGCGGCCCAGAACCTCCAGGAGGAAGAGCAGGTTCTTCTGGGGATTGAAGCGACCCGCGAAGACCAGCCTGGTGCGATGGTGTTCCGCCTTCATGTGCAGGTCGACTCGCGGCAGTTCGATCGCATTGAAGACCGTGGTGACGGGCACGCCGTAGGCTTTGGCTCCCAGCACCCGTACGTGATCGCTGACAGCGGTCACATGTGCCGCCCCACGCCAGATGGGAACCGTAAACGGCTTAAAGATGCGAAACAAACCGGAAGTTTGCTCCGGAAGGGCGCCCGGTACGTCACCCAGATGCGTGGTCAAAACGTAAGGGGTGCGGGTCAGTTTGGCAAGCAACCAGGCGAGCGCCCCGGTAGGCACCGCGAAATGGACATGGATGAGATCGGGTTTCCAGCGGCGGATGTGCCGATAGGCGGGCAAAACGTTGCAGCCCAGGTAGAGGAACATTTCCCAAACCGAGCTTTTCTCGGCCGACTTACGGAACCCGTAATGACGGTGAACGGTCATACCGTCCACGCGTTCCTGTTTGGGCATGTGGGCCAGGCGACAGGTGTGCACGCAAACCTTGTGCCCCGCTTTTACAAGCCAGGCGCCGATTTGCTTGGATGCCGCGCCTCCGCCGCCGCCGACAGGGGGGAATTCGTAGTTGAGGATGACGATTTTCATGTTTGATAAACTGCTTGTTTGAGTTAAGCTTAGCCGTCGCCTGGTCGCGGACTGTCCATTATCCCACACAGAAAATGATGATACAAATTGTAACCAAAACCAATCGATTGTTGGCCGGCGCCCCGTTAGCATTTTGGGGCCTGCTTGTGCTTTTTGCTCTGCCGATTGCATTTTTTCGGATCGTGGATGTAGACATCTGGTGGCATATGCAATTGGGGCGCACTTTCCTGGAAACCTGGGCGGCGCCCGATTTCAGCACCTACTATTTCACTCCGGTCAACGACCATATCCCCGACCTGCGCTATACCTTTCTGGGAGATATCATCTTCTACCTGGTCCACACCGCGGCCGGTGATTTGGGCCTGCAACTCATGCGCCTGGTCTTTTTAGCGGTCGCCTGGTATCTGGTTGCGTCCCTGGCTCCAAAACCATGGGATGCAGGATTGCTTTGCCTACTTTTCTTCTTTACTGCCGGGTGTTATCAACTCCTGTTGATTCGCAACGCATTGTTCAGCCTGCCCCTGTTTTGCCTTTTGTTGTGGCTGTGGCATCAGGTCCGTTATAAGGACCGGAAACAATTGATTTGGGTCTTCCCTGCCCTGCTGGCCCTTTGGAGCACTCTCCACGGAACCTATCTTTTGGGGTTCGGTGTCCTGGCTTTGATTATGTTCGGCGATCTCCTGGACAACCTTAAAGAGCCGGAACGTCCCCTGCCGCTGGTGCGTTATACCGCCGTACTCGCCGTGTCTTTCATTGCGATCCTATTCCGCAATCCCTTGACGCAATCCACCATCTCAAGGGTTTGGGAAAGCAGCGGCGGCCCCATCTTCGTAGCTGTAGGCGCGCTAGTAGTTATTGCAGTCCTGATCCTGTCGGTAACCAGAGGCAAGGATCTGGTCGAACGATTCGGCGGGAAACTTTACCTGACCGCGGTTGTTCTGCTGGTTGCGGCCTTTGCTGTAGCTGCCGTACGCCACGTGATCCCCTTCTTCACGGAAAACATTGCCGAAACAGAATCCACACTCGGCAAGCTGAAGTTGGCCCTGAACAATACCTATTGGAGTACGCTGACCAGCGATCTGGTAAGCAGTGAATTCGAATCCCCCTTCGACAACTTCGGTTTCATCTTTGTCTGGAGTTCGCTGCTGCTGGGCCTGCTTGTCGTGGTCAACCTGTTCGGCCGTCGGCTCTGCCTTTCCGCCGTCATTCCCTTCACGGGTATCCTGCTGCTTGCCTTGGGTTACCAGCGCGTTGCCGGTTACCTGACGATCTTCAGCGTCTTCACGCTGGTTCGTATGAACATTGAGCGCCCCCTGTTACCCGAGCGCCTGCGACAACTGTCGCCCGTCGCCTGCGCCGTTGGACTTGCTGCGCTTTACCTGGGTTTATTGACGCCCCTGCCAACCGGTTTGTTCGACAGTCATGTAGTAGGACCCGGCCGCATGGTGACCTATTCAACGCCCATGGCGAAACGGTTACGGGAAGAAAAGCAGCGCGTATTTACCACTATCCCGGTCGGCGGTTTTATGTTGTATCACTGGTTCCCCGACAAGCGGGTGTATGTGGACGGGTTCTTCGCGCCGCACTTCGGTCCCGCCTTCGACGACTATAAAAAAGCGCTGGAGCAACGCGATCCCGAGTTGCTCTACTTAAACCACGGCGCCGAACTTGCCGTGATCGGTCTAACCGATGCCGCCTGGATCGATCTGTTTGCTCGTAGCGAGCACTGGTACCCGCGCTATATGGACACGGGTCTTCTGGTCTTTCAGCGGCAGCCGGATTTCCTGGCGCCTGTCCCCCAACTCGAACTCTTTCTGGACCTTAAAGCCGTCGTCAACTTGCCGAAACGCTACCGACCCACGGCGGCCAACCGTTTATTCGAACTGGGAACGGCCTACCTGGTCAAGGGCCGAATCAACGAGGCCCGCGCTTATGTCGACGCCAACAAAGAGTTGTTGGGCAACATCCGTGAAATTGCCTCCGGAACTACTGCCTCGGAGTTGGAACGCAATCTGGAAGTGGTGGAAAAGCGCTATCAGGGCAGGAACACAAAAGCGCTTTTCCATGAGTTCCACTATAACGAAGCCATGGTCGAGGGTCTGCGTGAGCGCCTGTTCCACCATGGCAATCAACTTCTGGACCTGGAACCCGCACGTCTCAAAACCGCCGTGGAACTGGCCGATGCCGCTCTTCGTTGGAATATGACCGGCAAAGCAGCGTCCTATCTGAACAGGATTCACGGTAAACGCGACCAATTCCCGGAATTCTTTGAAGCATACAACGGCAGGTTGGCCGGTTACTGGAACCAGTTGGCCGACATGCAGATCGCCGCCGAAGACGACGCGTCGGGCGTTCACGCCAAGGCCCGCGCCACCATTTACGATGCTCGCCGGTACCCGCAACAACTGGTGCTCAGTCAGCATCTGGCCTTGTACCGTTCTTTGGAAAAGGACAAGCAGCAAGACAGGGCTCTGGCCTTGTTGCAAGAACTGGACGCGGTCTATCCCGATACCGGCCCGGTATTGCAATACCTGGCCATGCATTACCTGCGTCACCAGAACGACAACGACGCCCTGGATGTCGCCCTGGGTTACGCCGATCGCGCTCTTCCTTTGCAAGAAGCGGCTGAAGCGGCGGACCTCGATATCCTGTACCTGGTCTTGAAAGAGATCTATAAGCAAAGGGGTGACATGGCCAAAGCAACGGAATATCTCGAGAAAGCCCGCGCGGCAGCGCCCGAGGATCGTAAACAGCTCTACCGAAAACTGTAAGGCATACCATGATTTCTATTACCGTGCCCATCTATAATGAAGAAGCCAACATCCCTCAACTCCACCGGGAAATCACCACTACCATGGAGCGCCTGGGACGTCCTTACGAAATCATCCTGGTCAACGACGGCAGCACCGACCGAAGCGGGACCATGCTGGACGAACTGGCAGCCGCCGACGAGCATGTACAGGCCATCCACTTCAAGCGTAACTTCGGTCAAACCGCGGCCATGATGGCGGGTTTCGATCACGCCCGCGGCGATATCATCGTGCCCATGGACGGCGACCTGCAAAACGACCCGGCCGACATCCCGCTACTCCTGGAACAGTTGGATCAGGGTTACGATTTATGCTCCGGTTGGCGCAAGGATCGCAAGGACCCTCTGCTGGCCAGACGTGCGGTGAGCCGAGCGGCCAACTTCCTGATATCTCGTGTGTCCGGGGTGCGCCTGCACGATTACGGCTGTTCGTTGAAAGCCTATCGTCGCGACATAATCGAAAACGTCAAACTATACGGGGAGATGCACCGCTTCATCCCTATCTACGCCGGTTGGGAGGGAGCGCGCATCACGGAAATCCCCGTCAACCACCGAGCAAGGGTTGCAGGTAAATCCAACTACGGCCTGGAACGCACGGTCAAGGTTCTCCTGGACCTGATGGTGGTCGCCTTCATGGATCGCTTCCTGGGCAAGCCCATTTATCTCTTCGGCGGCATGGGCTTCATCAACTTCTTCATTGCCTTTCTGGCCGTTGCCGTAGCGGTTTATTTCAAACTGTCAGGTCAGAAATCACTGATCGAAACGCCGCTGCCCCTGCTGGCGGTGATGACCTTCGTTACCGGAACTATCTGCATCCTGATGGGCCTGCTGGCCGAAATGCTGATTCGCGTTTACTTTCAGACACACGGAAAACGGATCTATGTTTTGCGCGAGAAACGAAAGGAATAGGCGTCATGTGCGGCATAGCCGGATTTGCCGGCCCCGGTGATATCGAAATCCTACGCAAGATGACCGATTGCCTGACCCATCGCGGCCCCGATGACGAGGGTTTCAGCCAGGACGCGGACGTCTTCCTGGGACATCGGCGCTTGACGGTGCTGGACCCGGAAGGCGGTCGGCAACCCATGTGGACCCGCGACGGTGAACTGGCCGTTGTCTTCAACGGCGAGATTTACAACCATGCCGAGCTTCGGGTCGAACTGGAGCAAAAGGGACATCGATTCCAGAGCGATCACAGCGATACCGAAACCCTCTTATTCGGCTACCGGGAATGGGGCGCGGACCTGCTGCCCCGATTAAACGGTATGTTCGCCTTCGTGATCTACGATCGGAAGAAACGCCGACTGTTCGGAGCCAGGGATCGTTTCGGCCAGAAACCGCTGTATTATGCGATGCGGGGGAACCTGTTCGCCTTTGCCTCGGAATCATCGGCCCTGATCCAGCATCCCCATATCGATGCCGAAATCTCCAAACTGTCCCTGGCCAAATACTTCGGTCACGGCTACATCCCCGCACCTCATTCTCTCTATACCCAAATCAACAAATTGCCCGGCGGCTGGAGCCTGACCTGGGATATCGCGAAAGGTGAACTGGAAAAACATTGCTGGTGGCGCTTCAAGCTGGAGCCCGAGCCGGATTGGGAGGAAGACCAAACCGCCGAACAACTACTCGCCCTGCTGGATGACGCCGTGGCCGGGCACCTGGAAGCCGATGTGCCGCTGGGCGTATTCCTCAGCGGCGGGATCGACAGTTCCACCATCGCCGCCATGGCCGCCCGGCATGTGGACGCCGACAATTTACATAGCTTCTCCATCGGTTTCGAGGAACCCAGCTTCGACGAAAGCGCCTACGCCCGGCTTGCGGCAAGCCATGTGGGCGGTAAACACCACCTGCGTACCGTCGCCTTTGCCAACGCACACGAGCGGGTCGCCGAAATACTCGCCCGCTTGGACGAACCCCTTGGAGATAGTTCCCTGTTACCCACATGGCTGTTATGCGGCTTCGCACGGGAAAAAGTTACGGTTGCGCTCGGCGGGGACGGCGCCGACGAGTTGTTCGCCGGTTACGATCCCTTCCGAGCCTTGCGCCTGGCTTCGCTGTACAGCAAATACTGTCCCAAGCCGGTCCACCGGGTCATCAGCCTGATGGTCTCGCGCTTGCCGGTATCCCACCGCAACATGAGCCTGGACTTCAAGCTGAAAAAAACCCTATCGGGCCTGGACTACCCCGAACCCTGGCAATTGCCGGTTTGGATGGCGCCGATTCCGCCGTCAGCCCTTGAAGAGGTTATTCTGGATCCGCCGGAGCCGGAAGCGGTGTACAGCGAGGCCCTGGCCTTATGGGACGCGAGTGAAACCAAAAACCCGGTCGACCGAACGCTGGAATTCTTCACCAACCTCTACCTACAGGACGGCATCCTGGTCAAACTGGACCGAGCGGCCATGATGCACGGCCTGGAGACCCGCAGCCCCTTCTTGGACAATCATGTTGTTGACTTTGTCCGTCGCATGTCCACGCACTTCAAGTTCAACGGAAAGACCACCAAATACATCCTGCGCAAAGCGGTGCAGCCGCTGCTGCCGGACTCTGTGCTGAAGCGGCCGAAAAAAGGTTTCGGCAGTCCGGTAGGCGCCTGGTTTAAAGACGGCAAACTCTCCCTGCCCGCAACATTCGACCTACCCTATCTCAACCAGGCGGGAATTACCGAACGGTTACGAAGACATCGTCGTGGAAAGATCGATGACCGCCTGTTCCTATGGGCCTGCCGTATGCTGCTCAAAAACGATAGCGCCCGGTAATGTTGATGCGCGGCCGTGTAAAACCATTTTCGTTCTCGAGCATCTCCTCATCTTTTTTCAAATCCAGCTCGAGAAAGTTCGATGGGAATTTCCTATCGCCTCCAAGTGCATATGCGTCTGCAGAGCTGTACGTTCATCTTATTTCGACCTTAACAAGTGAACGCTTGGGCGAACAACCTCGGTAAGCAAACCACGTCTTCGCCCGAATACATAAAGCTGCCGGGTCCAAAACCCATACCTCGCAACAGGGGAATGAACATCGAGGTCAAAAAATGCATATACTCGCGTCCCTGTGCAAGGATTTGGGCTAAAAAAAGACGATATGTGCATCCACAAACCAATATCCCCGCGCACGGAACCTAAAGTATGGATTTCCGAGGGTACACCCTTTGGCCAGGTAAGTACCCACATGTGACAAGTGGGTACTTCCCTGGCCAAAAGGGGTACCCCTGGGAAACCATACCCGTATGTCCGAGGCTGAAGAAGGTACGGTGGTAAATCCGGTACCGTACATTTTTGGCTGAAGAAACTGCCACTCGTAACAGGTAGCTAACTTCCCGGCCCGGGGAAGTAGCCATGGAGATACGAGTATGCACATATTTGGGCCGCCAAAAAGACGACCGAAATATGTAACGTCATCAATTTAAATACAATAGAAGCTATTCCTCACAAAGGTGGCCATCTATTCGGCACGCAAGGAAGGACCGACAACCAAATACACGCTTTTTGCATTATATGCAGACACGCGGTACCAATTTCACAGACGAAAAGACAGCGCAACGTTCAGTGCAGTTTCACATAATGAGCCTTTTCCGCGTTTGCAGGACGCCTTGACGATGCGGTTCTCCCGTGGTTCCTTCCAAACCTTGGCGTCTGTGATGCTAGATTGCGCCGGCAAATGACGCCAGTTCATCTCTCAGCTTTTTAATATGGGATGTCGACAGGCCGGTGCGGGCCTCGATCGAGGCATCGTCTTGATTCAGGCCGATCATTCTAAGGGCAATCATGGTTTGATCGATACCTTCTTCTCTTCCTTCTTTTCTCAGTCTGTCAGCGTAGACCATAACATCGCCTCCCGCGGTTCCTTCCAAGCCATGCCGGCCGTGATGTTAGGTTGCGCCGGCAAACGAAGCCAGTTCATCTCTTAGCTCTCGAATATGAACTGTCGACAGGCCGGTGCGAGCCTCGATCGAGGCATCATCTTGATTCAGGCCGATCATCTTAAGGGCAACCATGGTTTGATCGATGCCTTCTTTTCTACCTTTCTCTTCCCCTTCTTTTCTCAGTATGTCAGCGTAGACCATAACATCGCCTCCCGCGGCAGCATCCAAGTGTTCAGTAACGGCCTTCTGCAACATTTTATCACTGATATCCTCCCTTACGGACAACAGATATCGGCAAATGGTCACCAGGTAACGCTTCCTCAGATTCAGGTTGGTGATCTTGCCCAGTTGAATGAAGATTCGATCCAGGGGCACTGCCTCGTCCAAAGCATGTTTCAGAGTAAGGAACATCACGCCCAGATGCATTTCTTCTTTTAAGACTTCGTCATCGATGCGGTTCAGGTCGACCATTGGAATGGGGCGGAACATGACTTCCGTCACCACGTCCTTCTCTCCTTCGATCAGATCGACCAAATCCAACGAGTGATTGAAATCCTCCTGGCCGTTATAGATCACGATAGGAATGACCAGGGGCAGCAGTTGGTTACCGCTTTCATTCTTGCGCTGCACCTCATCCCAAATGGCGAAGATATTCTTCCAGACCTGATAGGCAGTATCGCGCTTCGGCCTGCTCTTATGCTCAGCCAGTACGTAAATTCGGGCGTCCATTTTATCCCTGGTCCGAACCGAAAACAGGCAGTCTGAATATAGGTGACGCAGTCGTTCGTCTACGAAATGGTCTTTACAGGATCGGATGGTGCGCAGATCAACCAGCTTTACGACCTTTTCCGGCAGGCGAGTTCGTATAAAGGCTTTGTACACCCTGGGCTGACTGATGAAGTCACGGAAAAATGCATCATGGGGATTGTTGATGATGAAGGCTCCGTTGGGAGGCGGCTGTTCGATTTCCTCGGTCATGATGCTCTCCGCTGGTATCGAAAATGGGTCAACAAGGCATACGAAGACAGTACGCAGGCTATAAACATAGCCTGGCCAGGGGCTTACGCGCCCCTTCCTCCAGCTGCTGTCGATGCAGCCAGGATACCCCGGCTGTATTGAAATGGCCAGGGATTTATTTAAAAAAAGTTGTGCCGGCTTACCTTTCTAAAATATTGAGCAGCCAGGGAGTTACAAATCCATTGCGCAGGAGGGTAACTCTCTGACCTGGTCGAAATAGGTGGACCTTATACTCGCAAAATCTTCCGGGGTTTTGTTTTCGAAATGGCGCCGGTTCAATTTGGCCCAGACGTGGATGCTATACGTATCCGGGGACAGCGGCCAATTGCCGAAGATGACCTCGTCACCGAGCGTCGGGTGTACCGGGTAGAAGGTCTCCGACGGCAACACCTGATCCGAAAGTCCCAGGGCCTCGATTGTCCGAGTCATCAGCGGCGGGCCGATTACATCGAAATGGTGTTCCGTAGTGTTGAGTTTGTCAGCGACAGCTTTGAGGATATCGGCCGGCACGGGATGACGCGCGGTAAAGGCCATTACCGCGATGTTGATAGAGCCCGGAAACTCCCAGGCGATGGTCATAGGACGCTTTTGGGCCGGAGCTGCAATATCCCTGACTTGAAGAGTGTCGAAGTCCAGCCAGGCGCCCCCGTGCTCATATAACCACGCGTAGCGGAACAAGTCAGCGCGAATGCGTCGGTCATCGATAGAGTCGACCGACCGGTGGGCATATCTTTGGAAGTAGCCGGCCAGGATTTCGTTCGCCGGGCGCTTTTCCAGGCGGGGGATGGTATCCAGTGCACGCCACCATGCGTTGTCCGGTTTATCTTCCTCGTCGTAAAACACCAGAATACGCCTGAAGCCGGTCCTGGCCGAAGTGGACAGGGCGGACCAATATTCCAGCGGCGTGAATGACGACCCGGACCAGTAATAGATGACATCCATTTCGATTCTCCACGGACTGCTCCCTCTTGTAATCGGCGAGCAGGTTCTCGAGTTTCCATGGGCTTGGGCCGGAGTCTTATACATTATTCGGTGCGATCATTTGATTGTCAACAAAAACAGGCGGTTATCGAAAAGTCCGCCCGACGTGCCAATCAAACTCCTCACTAAAAACGTATTGACAACGGCAGCAAAGGGGCGTATCTTTCAATTGATCCAACCATTATCCCTGTCCACAAAAACTAGGAACGCTTTCCATTCTGTGCCTCGCCAAGGAGGGTGACCCGTGGCGTTGTTCAAGCAGATCTCCTCAGGAGACAGTTTTTCCGTTTTTGGCTTCAATGTAACGCAATCTCCCCCGGATACTAAAGGGAGCGCTCAAACGCCCACCAAACCTACGTTGCTGGCCCGCACCATGATCGAGCGGACCGGCCACATGCCCCCTGAACCGGCAGGAGGTAAAGGACCCGAAGCGGGACCGGAAGCGGGTGCCGAAGTCGGTGCGGAAACCGGCCCTGAATTCCCGACCGGTTATCTGGTAGAAATTGGCCCCGAACAACAGGTCGAAAGCTCGCCGGGCTCCACCCTGGAAGCCGGCCCCGAAACCTTTGCCGAAGCGGCTCCCGGTGTCGAAGTTGAAGTGGCCGGCGGTGCGGAAATCGAGTTGAAGGCGGGTTCCTCCGTAGAAGTGGAAACGGGTTTCAACGTAGAAGTAGCCCCCGGCGATGTTGTGGAAGCCGCGCCCGGCACCACGGCCGAGGTGCTGCCCGGTACAACCGGCGAAACACCGGCCGGCGGTTTCCAGGTGGAAGCCGTACCCGGTACCGGTGTGGAAGTTGCCGCCGGTTTCCTGGTAGAAATTGCCGCCGGTTCCTCGGTAGAACTGGCAACAGGTTCCCAGGTAGAAGCACAGGACGGCTCTATTGAGCGTGTTGCCGCCGGTCAATTGGCTGAAGTGCTGCCCGGCGGCCATGTGGAAGCAATCAGCGGCGCTGCCGTGGAAGCCATGCCGGGAACCGAACTGCCGGCAGCTTATGTGCAGATTGAGGCCGCGCCCGGCGCTGAAGTATCGGCTGCCCTCGGCTCTCAGGTCGAAATTGCCGGACCGGGCACCGAAACCGGACCGGAAGCGGGACCTGAAGCGGGACCGGAGACCGGCGCCGAAACGGGTGCTGAAGCCGCCCCGGGTACGGTCATCGAGGTAGGACCCGAGGCCGCCCCTGCCGAGGTCGAGGTTATGCCCGGCTCCAATGTTGAAGTGGCCAACTCCAGCGAGGTGGAAGTCATTCCCAATTCCCTGGAAATGGTGGGCCCCGAAAAATTCACCCTGGAAGTAGCGCCGCTTTCGGAGATCGAGGTGCAACCCGGTTCCGAGGCCGAAGCCCTGCCCGGCACCCTGTTCGTGGAAGTAGGTCCCGGCAGCGAGGTTGAAGCGGACCAAAACAATACCACCATGCTCTTCTCGGAAACCATGGTCATGGCCTCCGCCTTCTGGCAACGCATCACCGCCCAACCGGCCAAAGGCGGTTCCAACGTTAGTTATAAAACCGGCGTGGCCGGAGGTTCCAACCTCAACGTCTTCGAACATTCGGTAGAAGCGCGCGGCTTGAACGGCATTGCGCGGAAACTGGGCGCCAGTTTTACCAGTTCTACCGGCAGTAAACACCAGATCTCTCTCAGCCAGGCAACTGCCGGCTCGGCAACACTGCCTTCAGGGGGCGATTACCATGTCTGGCAACTGGTGGTTCAGTTCAAAACCGACACCGGGGCCCGCCTGGATCAGCAAATCGATCCCACGGCGGTTCCGCTGATGCTCGCTCAAGCCTAAGCCCACGATCGATCTATTCGCACGGCCGCGTCCCAGTTATTTTTCGTGGACGCGGCCCGTTCCGCACATCGACCTTTTATTTTCTCAAGGGGAGAAATCATGAAAAGAATTGTCGGGCCTTGCATCCTTCTGGCTTTGTGCTGGTTTTCCTTCGCCCAACAGAAGGAACCCAGGACTATATTGATGAAGGTGGTCGCCCTCGATCAGCCGATCACCTACAACCGTCTCGGCGTGGCCATGCCGCAGGGGATGATCTTTGCCCTGAAGCGCGACGTCACCTCCATGGACGGTTCCCCCGGATTAAACCCCGGAAAAGTTCGCCTGAAGAGTTACAAGCGACCGCGGCCCATTGTATTGCGTTGCAACGTGGGCGACAACGTGGTGATCGAGTTCACCAACCTGTTGAGCCCGAAAGTGCAACCGGCGACCTACCCGTTACGCGTCGGCACGCGCAATGCGGGTATTCATCTCAGCGGCTTGGAGTTGTCCTCGCAAGGCGGCATTGAAAACGATGCCTCCTTCGCCGGCGCCAACCCCAATAGCAACGTGGCGCCCGGCAAGAAAACGACTTATCGATACCTGGCCGTGGAAGAGGGCGTGTTTATGCTGTGGAGCGCCGCCGGTTCCGGTGAAGGCCAGGTGGAAGCAGGCATGTTCGGCTCGGTCATCGTCCAACCCGAGGGAGCGGAATACTATCGCAGCCAGGTGACCCGACAAGATCTTTTAATGGCGACCCTTACCGAAGAGCGCGCCGGGAAGGACCCCTACCGCTTGTCGCCGGTGGTCGATCCCCAGGGCAATCCCCGTGTGTTGGAGAACAAGCTCCATGATTTGGAGCCGGGCCTGAAACTGGCTACCCTGACCACCTTCTTTCCATCCAGCGGTTTGACGACCAAGACCGCAACCGTTGTGATCAAAGACGGCAGGCTCTACAGCGCGGCAACCGGTCACCCGATCATCAACTACCAGGCGGTCTATCCGCCGGGCAATCCGCGTAGCGGCCCCATTCTGAGTATGACCGAGAAGAAACCCAAGGGCGTGGAACTGGTTCACAGCGACCTGACCGCTATTATCACGGGTCCCAACGCGGGACGGTTCCCGTATTCCAATGTTTCTCCCACGTTTTTCGAGAACCCGGCGACCCCGGACAGGCGCCAGCCCTACCGCGAGTTCGCCATTCATTACCACGAGGCGCCCGATCTGGTGCAGGCGTTTTCTCCCTATTACCAACCGCAGACCAAAACCTTCCTCGGCGCGGGCGGCGATGCCTTTGCCATTAACTACGGCACCGCCGGCATCGGTTCGGAAATCCTGGCCAATCGCCTGAAGGTGGGACCCATGGGTAACGAGGACGCGGTTGACCTGAAGTTCGAGGAATTCTTCCTCAGCGCCTGGTCGGTCGGCGATCCCGCCTCCGTGGTGGATGTGCCCGCCAATGCCCCCTTCCAATACATCAACGACGAGGGTCAGGTGATCAATGAAAACCTGATTCCGGGCGGTACCCCGGTCAGCGGCGAGCCCCAAAACCTGAATAAATTCCCCCCGAAACCCAAAATGCGCGCCACCAAGGTCTTTTATCCAGACGATCCGTCGAATGTATACCACTCCTATATTCGCGACCATGCCAAGTTCCGCATTCTTCACGGGGGGACCGGTGTAGCGCACGTACACCACCAACATGCCCACCAGTGGCTGCATTCACCCAACAGCCCGGACGGTCATTACCTGGACAGCCAGTTAATCAACCCCGGGGCCACATTCACACTGGAGATGGTCTATAACGGCAGCGGCAACCGTAACCAGACCGTAGGCGACAGCATCTTCCACTGCCACTTCTACCCGCACTTTGCCGCGGGCATGTGGTCGCTCTGGCGCGTTCACGATGTGTTCGAAGCCGGAACCATACTGGACGAAAACGGGGTTGCCAGGCCCGGCATCAACCGTGCGCAACCCGACGGCGAGATCCAGAACGGAACCCCTATTCCGGCCGTCGTCCCCCTGCCCACCATTGCCATGGCCCCGTTACCCGCCAAGGTTCAGTTGAGCGGCGACGGTCGCGTGGCCGATACCATTCCCGAGCCCGACGGCAGTTACCGCAACCCCGGATACCCGTTCTTCATCCCGGGCGTAGCCGGCCATCGCGCCTCCCATCCCCCCATGGATTTCGGCTGGGCCGAGGACGAGAACGGCCTGCCTATCTTGGACGACAAGGGCCAAAAGATCCTGCTGGACGGCGGACTGCCGCGCCACATCATGATGACCGGTCAGATCATGCGTGAATTCCACACCCGCTGGGACTTCACCAAGGACTTCTTCGTGGAAGGCCCCGACGGCGAACCCGAGGAGGGCAAGGGCGGTCTGCTGGCCATCCAACTGCCCGAGGAAGGCACGCCGGTGGAAAGAGCGGCCATGGCATTCCACGCCACGCGCACGCACCGTTCCAGCCTGCCGGACGGCGACCCCGGTAACTTCACCGTGAACGGTCTGCCGCCCTATCCCGGCGCCCCTTACGCGGCCCCGGGCGTGCGTGAAGACGGCGACGCCACCGAGACCCTGCGCAAGTACAAGGCCGCGGTGGTCCAGATGGACGTGGTCTCCAACAAGAGCGGCTGGCACTATCCCCAGCAGAAATTCATTTCGTTATGGGAAGACGTGGCGCCCAATGTCAACGGCGACCGGCCGCCGGAGCCCTTCTTCTTCCGCGCCAATACCGGCGAGACCATCGAGTTCTGGCACACCAACCTGACCCCGGCCTACTACGCCCTGGACGATTTCCAGGTGCGTACGCCGATCGATATCATCGGCCAGCACATCCACCTAGTGAAATTCGACGTGACCTCCTCCGACGGCGCGGGCAACGGATTCAACTACTTCGACGGCACCCTGAGCCCCGATGAGGTGCGCGAGCGCATCTTCGCCGTCAACAACCTGGGCGGTCTCTACAAGTACCGCAACTTCGCTCAGTACAACCGTCTGATCAAGAGCTACTTCGACATCTACAGAGGCCAGGGCGGTTTCCAGATCGACTATCAGAAGAACTTGAAGGTGATCGATGCCTTTACCATCCAAAACGGCGGAACCACAAGCCAGGTGAAATTGTCGCCGCAGGCTTATAAGGACTTCTATCCATTCGGCGACCCGCCCCCGGGTCAGGACTGGAACGGCGCGCAGACCACCATTCAGCGCTGGGACACCGATCCCCTGCTTAACTGGTTCGGCGAGGACCGCACCCTGCGCACCGTCTTCACCCACGACCACTTCAGTCCCTCCACCCACCAGCAGGTGGGCCTCTACGCGGGCCTGGTGGTGGAACCCGAGAATTCGGTCTGGCTGACCTCCTCGCCCTCCTGGTCGGCCAACGGCGAGTACGTCGTGGTCAACCCCGACGGCCAAATGAGCAAGGAGACCGTTTCCGACGGCAAGTTGCCCGCCGGCACCATGATGGGCACGCGTGCGGACGGCGGTCCCACCAGTTGGACCGCGGCCATTCTGGATGACGTCACCTTCCAGGGCCTGGGCGAACGCGGCATGGGTGCGCGCTCCTCCATCGATGTATCCGATGAGAGTTACCGGGAGTTCGTGCTCGAGTTCCAGGATATGGCGCTGACCTACGACAACACCAGCCGCGACAGCTACGGCGCACCCATTGCCGACCAGGTTCTCTGCTCCTTCAAGGGCCGCGAGAATATGACGCGCGACCTGGACAACGGCAAGGTGGGCTCGCTGCTGGCAAGGGCCGTCACCAGGAACTGCAAGAATGTGGACGTGAACAAGGACACCTACGCCTATACCTTGTTCAAAATCGACTCGGGCGGCATGCCCTACAGCTACGAATGGGTCATTCCCACCCAAAACGGCGTCTTCGTTGTGGATCGCCATACCCTGGAAAAGGGTTTCGATATGCAATTATGGCGTATGGCCTCGCTGTTCATGATTCAGAACCAGCCGCAAATCATCGCCGATTTGAACGCGGGCAAGGTCAACCAGGCCTTGATCGACAATTTCAGGTTGAACGGCGTCACCCTGTTCACCACGGAAATCGCCGGTCGCCTGGGCGGCTTCACCGTAAAGAACCTGGGAACCGGCAACGGTCCCTGGGTGGTTACCGATAATCTCAGTGACTATAACTACCCCATCCTGCAGCGCGGCACCTCCAACGACCTCAGTGTCTACACCCCCGATGTCCAGAGTTGGGCCCATCAAAACCTGGCCATCAACAAACCGCAGGACGGCATCAACCAGTCCTTGAGCAACCGCGGGCCCTATCCCTCCCTCATCAGCGTGGGTCCGGCGCCCGGGGTCTACTCGGTCAATTACCGCAACGAACCGGTGCCCCTGCGGGTCGCCAAGCCCGACGGCACCAAGGTGCAGAACGCCTCATCCAACGCATTGGACCTTTCCTTCGTGTTTGCCTCGCTGACCCGTTGGGATGAAGAGTTGAATACGCAACCGTTGGGCGGTTATATCGACCCGGCCAATGCCAAGAACCCCAGTCCGTTTGCCTTCAAGTGGCCCGCCAATCCGCTGGTGCCCGGCATGCAGCCTACCGACCCGTTCACGCCGTTGCTACGCGGCTATACCGATGACAAGGTGCAGATCCGCACCCTGGTGGGCGCGCATATGGTCAGCCATTTCTTCACCGTGCACGGCGTGGAATGGAGCTTCGAACCTTCCTATCCCAACTCCGGTTTGAAGAACATGCAGGCCATGGGCATTTCCGAACACTTCGAGATGTTGTTCGACATGCCCACCGCCGCCGCCTCCAATCCCGATTCCGGCATCGCCGGTCCGATTGCGGATTACCTGGTCGTGACCAGCATGGACACCCGCTCGTTGGAAGGCGGCAACTGGGGCATCATGCGCGCCTATGAGGGCCTGGACAGCTCCGGCGGCCCCGAATCCCTGTATCCCCTGCCCAACAACCCGGAGGGCAAGGGGCAAAAGGTCGACTATACGCCGCCGGCCGGCGCGAAGGTTCGCGAGTATACGGTCATCGCCACCCAACCCTTCCAGGTGCTGAAGGACGGCGGCGCGGACCTGGTCTACAACTCCCGGGGTAAGAAGGGTTCAAGCCCGTCCAAGACACAAATTATCAGCGATACCGCCTTAATCTTCGTGAACGAGGCCGACCTGGTAGACGGCAAGTTGAAGTACGGCGACAACTGGGTCACGGGCGACACGCTACAACCGCTGGTACTGCGGGCCGCTGCCGGAGAGTGGCTGAAGATTACCTTCAAGAACCAACTGGATACGTCCCAACACTACCCGGCAAATATGAACGCATCGGCGGCATCCAACAACACGGCCTTCGGTTCGCAGCCCGTGGGCGACGTGGTGCTGGCCACCTCTTCCAACCTGGGCCTGCATGCCGACATGGTGGACTACGACATCACCAAGGCAGACGGTTTCAACGTGGGCTTCAACCCCGTCCAAACCATTCCTCCCAATTCCACTAAAACCCCGCCCTTTTACTGGTACGCGGGCCAGTTGGATGTGGGCCCGGACGGCGAGACCGTGGCAACGCCTTATGAGTTCGGCGGCATCAACCTTGTCGCTTCGGACCCTCTGCTTCACCACAAGTGGGGCCTGGTGGGTTGCCTGGTCATCGAACCCGAGGGCTCGAGCTGGAATTGGAAGGACAGCAAGTTCACCAATCCCACCACCAATCAACCCGTTCCGCCCAATCCCACGCAGGCCGATGTCTTCGACAGCGAGGGCAACTTCCTGTTCCGCGAATTCGTCACCGTGACCAACGACGACGTGCAACTGACCTCCAACGGTGCGGCAGCGGGCACCTCCTACGCGGTGAACTACGGCACCGAACCCATGTCCTTCCGCTGGTCGGGCACCCTGGACACCCTGTCCGACTTCACGGCGGCGGCGTCCAACACCCAGGTCAGCCCGCCGGGCGATCCCAAGACTCCGGTCTACTACGCCAACGCGGGCAGCCCGGTCCGTTTCCGCATGGTCCACCCCACGGGTCTGGGCGGCGGCAACGGCGAGGTGATCACGCTGCACGGCCATGTCTGGCAGGAAGAGCCCTGGATCGATGACGGCCGGGTGATCGGCTACAATGACATGTCCCAGTGGTTCGGCGCCCGCGACAAGTACGGCGGCATGGACCGCTTCGAAATCGTGCTGGACTCCGCCGGCGGCTCCGACGCGGTGGCGGGCGACTACCTCTACCGCTCCATGCCCAACCAGCAGTACCTGGGCGGCGTCTGGGGCCTGTTCCGGGTGGTCGGCGAGGATACGCGCGCGGCCTTCAAGGGCGCGAACCTGACCGACGGCGTCCTGACGGCAAAAGGCATCACCCCCTACGATCGCCAACGCTCTGCCTACCCCGTCTCCGTCAC
>JASJCB010000235.1 GCA_030066195.1 Acidobacteriota bacterium | reverse complement strand
GACTCGGCTTGTAACTCAAGCCTTAGAAGGCTTGCACGTCAAGGTCGTTTGGCAAACAAGCGATGAGGCCAAAGGATTGCGACATCACGCGACTGTCGGGCTTCAGGCAGCGCACGCTCCCGATCTTTTCCATATTCAACAGGAGATCGTCAAAGGCACCTCGCGGGCATTGGCCGCTCAAGTTGACCAGGCAGAGCAAAGGCATCAGGAACTGATGGCCAAAAGCACACCAGCGGTAGCGTCTGACAGACGACTTCGTTTTGAGCCACGCTCCGAACTCCAAGCGCAACAACTTGAGGCCGGTATGAAATTGGCCCGTGCTAACGCCCAACGCCGCCGGGTCAAAGAAGCCAGGCGTCGTATTTCCGATACTTATCACCCCTTCGACATCTTCACTGGAGAGCCGCAAACGGCTCAAACAGCATCATCAAGGTTGCTACAGGCCTTTCAAAAAATAGAAATTGCAACCCATCACCTGGGAGAAACGGCCCATAAACGAATCGCCAAGGCAAAGCGCCTCGTTCCAGAGGTTTCCGCGACCATCACATGGTTCTTTTTATTCATTGAGATGATCGTCGGGCAAGCCACCCAATCTGACGTATTCCGACAACTACTTAGTTCCGCTTTGATTCCGGGCTACTACCTTCTCGAAGTTGCCCGCAAAGAAAAATGTGACGAGCGGCGTCAGACAATTGAAGCGAGGGCTTCTACCCTCCTTCAAGCGTTCCATCAGCGCGCAGGTCCTTTTGCCGACTTGGACAGTCGTGAGATTGCTCGCCTTGAAAAAGTGGCTCGTGAGTGTGCCGGGTTGTTTCAGCTTTCCAGTTCTTGTGTCGAGGGCCGCAATGCTCATTTGGCACGATATCACAGGGGCTTTCATCGACTCAGCGATCTTCGTCTCTCTGCTCTGACCGTGGTCCATAATTTCCTCATTCAACGTTCTGATGGAACCACACCTGCGCAGCGATTCTTTGAAAGAGAGCATGGTGACCTTTTTCAATGGTTGGTCAAGCGAATTGATCTGCCGTCCCGGCCCCATAATCGAAAAAAGAAGGCGTCACTGATCGCGAAGGCTACAGCGGCCTGATATTAGATGGCAGGCGTATTGCCACCGCTCTGCTCTTTATTCGAAAATACTGGGTACCTATTTGCAGCTCACGCCTCGTTCATTTTTTAACATCTGGTTGACCAACTATCTGAACAAGCCCGTCTCATAAGGTGCGTTTTTGGTTTCATTAGAGTATACCATAGCTCCCGGCCATCTATGGGATGTCATCTGGATTCATTCTTTTACACAAGTTGTGCTCTGTGTATTCAACTTATCCGGCTGAGCTAACAAAATGCGAATTCTCGATCGAGTGTTCAGTTAAGTTAGGCTGACCTTAGACATGGTCTCAAAAAAGGAACGCTTTGGGCACCTGGCGGTTGGGCGGCCGGGAGCATCGTCGACCATCTTCCTTCTGCATCGACCTACCGTCCCGGAAAACCCGTCCCATCAACTATGAGATTAGGATCATCGAGAAAGGCGCCGGCGGGTTCGATCTGTCCAAGCCGGCAAGTGGTGGATTCTCGATCAAGTGCCAACAACGGGACCGTATTCTGCGACGTCGGTGATCGGTGAGAACCGGATGAGCCTTTTTTATTTACACATGCCCTTCGAGCCCGCTTGAAACTGCTCCATGATTTCAGCCGGAGTCAGAGCCCGGTTGAAAATAGCCACCTCGTCCAAATCGCCTGTGTAACCAACTGCATTGCCGAAGGAAACCCTTCCGATACGCAAGGGCGACGTGTTGCTGAGGTTGCCGCGGCGCAACGTAGGGTTGAAGGGATCACCGAAGGGCCTGCCGTCCACATAAAATCGGCCGCCCTCCGAGCTGGATCGGTTGACGGTCACGGCCACCATGTGCCAGGCCTGATCCTCGGGCAGAGAGGACCTGGCAGAATAGTTGGTCCAGCCACCCTTCTCCCCATCGGCTAGTTGAAGGCTGGGCCTCCTGTTGTGGAAAAAAAAGCTATAACCTCTCACGTTGTGGGGAAAGAAGCTGAAACCTCTCACGAAAGCGAAGACCCGCTTGTCGAGGACGGTCCTGACGCCTGTTCCGCCAACGCCGGGCGCTTGCCGAATCCAGCACACGATGCTGAAATCGCCGCCCTCGGCCCTCCCGAAATTCAGCCATTTGGCGTTTGGAATGTCCACGTGGGTGGTGCCGTCGAAGCGGAATGCGCCGGCGACGACCCCGTCAATGGTCTGAAACCGTCCTGTCAGCTTACCGGGCAGATTCTCCAGGTCATAGGGATCGTGGATGTCCACGATGGGCCCAGCGCCGTCATCGTCCAGTGGCCACCAGCCGACGATGCCGAGAGAGGGCCTCACGCAACCGTTGAGGTCGAAGAGATGGTCCTCGCCAGAGAATAATCGAGCCACGCGCTCGAAGGCCTCGCGCACATCGCCGTGCATCTCACAGCTGAACACCGGGTTATGGACCTGTCGTAGCGAAGCCATTTGCTCCGTGATGCGAGCGCGGGCGGGGATCATTGCCTCACGCAGCAGAGTTCGATAGCGACGATGTAGCGCCCGCCAAGTGAGAAGCGCATCGACGCCATTGGCTTCTTGCTCTTCTTCGCTGATCTCCACCAGATCCTTGACCAAGAGATTGACCAAATCGGCAAACACGCGGGTGAGATCCTCGCCAACATCGTTGATGTCCTCAATGAGCTCGCCACGGCTGGTTTCTCCCTGGCTGTAGAGCGCCAGGAAGGTGTTCAGCTCCTCATGGACGTAGACCGCGATCAGGTCGCTTTCACTGGCTACATAGGTAGCGATCTCATCGAGCTCCATCTCGGCATCGGGGGTGAGGGACAGCTGTGGACCGGTCTGCGACCAGCCCACCAAGGCGACGAGGGTCGGTAGCCAGCCCACGAACAGACGTTTGACGCCAAAATCGATCAGGATTTCTGTCATTCTCATGGCCCAATCTCCTTACTTCAGATGGAACAACGGCAGAATCGGTACTGTAAGGCCAAGTTGCTGAAAGCGTCACCGTATTGGAGACGGCAATCCAGCTTACAGACCCGTTTCTCCTCACGGCAGATGGCACGGGCTTCTCGCCGCTCTATTCTGCAAACCTTTCTACATTCGCGTTTATCTTTGCGGCACTCGCGGGCACAGCTTCGTTTGAGGCGGCGACATACCCGCCGGCACTTTCTCCTGGCAGATCCTTTGGACGGGCAGCGCGAGAAACACAGCTGCTTGTTGTCCTTACAGGAGGTTTTGCAGTGGCCTTTGACGATCGTGCAACTGCTTTTGCAAACCTTCTTGGTTTCTTTGGCGGGTTTGTTGCACTCTCTCTTGGCGACCCTGCAATGCTGCATGCAGGAACGCTTCTCGGGGTTTCCGCTGAAGTCGAGGTTGAACAGTCGCCTCAGGGCTTCTTGAAAGAAGTTGGACAGCTGAGCGGAACGGCACGCGATCCCCGCCTTTAGATAGGCGTCCTTCCTTTCCAGTTGTTCCCGATAGGTTATACCGTCAATGTCGATGGGGCCGCTGGTAACGGGTTGGTTGTTACGCTGGGCATAGGCCCGTTCCCACATACGGATAAAGCTTTCGGCGGAGTTGTCCAGGTTGGTGGTGTCCACCCCGAGCGACCTCAGTTGTTGGCGTAGGTCCTCCAAAAGGTCGATCCTGGCCAGACCGATCTCGTCGAAGTCGGTGCCTATCCTGCTCGCGTTACCTCTGAAAGCCTCCATGAACGATTGGCATTTTTTGTCTCTGCGAAAAGTGGCCGAGCAAGCTTCTGGACCGAATCTGGGCCGGGTCTGCTGAATGAATCCGTTCATATCGGTCGCGAAGGCCATGTTCACTTTCAAACCCTTGACACCGAACTGGTAGGCCTGGGCGAAGGAGCGGGCCGATCCGTGGCAGGAATTGGTAACCCCGGAACGCAAATAGGTGCGCGTCTGCTCATGGGCAGTGCGTAAACCGAAAATACCGCCGCTTTCCTTGATGAGCTGAATGGTGGCGGCCGGCGTGGTCTTTTCCTCTTTCTGTTTTTTGGGCTCCATGATCTCCCGGAAATGGCCATGGGAAATGTAGAGAGGGTAGTAATTGTTGGCTTTGGTGAGGGTGGCGACGTCGGCTACGCTTTTCTCAGAGAGATGGGCCAGATCAATAAGCATGTGTCTGTCCATCATAGCCTTGACGAGGTCGAATCCCTCAGGGGTTAGGCCGAGGGTGTTGCGGCAATTCGCGTCTAGGTCGAAACCGTAAAAGGGAAGTGTGATGGTGGCCAGATGGAATGTGTAAAAGAATATTTGGGTTACAAAAAAGCAATCGAAGTCACGGTGGCAGTTCTCGGTGTGTTGGAAAAGATGGAAAATAAAATTGTGGTGAGCGGCGCCGGCAAAACGATTGTCCAACTGGTGTGTGAGCTGAAAGGAACGGACACCCATTTGATAATAACGGTCGAGAGCGGTCGCCCAGTCTTCCTTCCCGAAGATTTCGGTGGTCTCGATGTGGAGAATCAGCGCCAATTTCCCCGAGTTGATGATCGCCCGGGCGTGTTGGGGAGTCAGGGCAATTTCCACCCAGTTGCGCGAAGCCGCAAAGTCCGTGACGGCCTTCAGCTGCCTGTCGACCGCCTGCATCTCGTCACAGGCATAAGCAAGATTCGCGGCCGGAATGACTTCGCAGAGGTGCCTGAAGCTGCCGGTGGTGACCACCAGCAGGCTGAGACCTTCCTGGTGAGCCTGCTCAAGCCAGCCCTCCCACGCCTGCTGGTGGGCAATGCTGTCCCACTTGGGCCAATTGAGATGGCTGGGTGCCCCCCATTTCCCATGCAGCCCCGTGTCGCTGCTTCTTAGGGAAATTCTGTCCAATTTTTTTACTTCCTCGCGATCGATGAAGGGAACCGGTGCGCACCGCTCTATTGCGTCGAACAGCTTGACGGGAATGACGCGAGCGTGGTTCGTGCCGCCATCGCAGGGGCCGAGAGCTGCAGGATGGGAGCCCTCTACCTTTCCCCACAGCCAACCACCACCGTAAGCATGCTCAGCGAACAAGTGGAGGTGGGTATCGGCGTATCCCTTGACGGGGGTTGGTGTCTGAGCCCGGGCATGGAAAGCGCAACAGATCACGAGGAAACAAATGGTTCGAATGTTTGAATGAAGCAGCATCGACATACCTCCGCTGACGCATTGTCACCCTGGCATGAACGCGTTCCAGAAAATTCTTCAAATGGGGAAATTCAGGGCTGGATGCAGGTGACTATTTCGCTCTGAGCATATTGGACCTCGAATAGTTGTTTTGTAAAAACTGACGAGTCGGCTCATCCTACAAAGACCGTGTTTTTGGGGAGTCGATAATAGCGTTTTGACCTAAGATGGTATCATACTTTTCTGTTTTATTGATTTTTTTGATTGAATTCATCTCCAGAACATCAAGCTGTCTCGAAAAACGATGACTGATTGGATGCACAAGCTCGACGATTATTTCAATCCCTTGTGTCTGTGGCTCTTGGACCACACCATCTATGTCGCAACTACGGCGAGTTTCTTTTTCCGTAGTCACCTCGCAAAACCCTTGCTCACCAACGCTTCCCAAAATGTTCTCTGCACTAGTCGATGTGATATCCAAAATTTCCAGGACAGCCTTCCCGAAAAACGAACGGTTTGGGCTTTCCCCTGTTGGGCCTCGGAGGGGGCCGACGGCGGGTCGATGCCCGGCATTCGTTGATGTTCCAGAAAACCTGCCTCATTTACCTCGAAAGCGACTGCGGTTTGGCAGTCGCATCCCTTTGGTTCACTCTTGATTGGCGACGTATCGGTAGAAGGTCGATTTTGAAATACGGAGCGTTGAGCAGATCTGTGAAATGGGGATGACTCGATCTTCGTTCAATTTACGGGCCATGATGATCCTGGGATCGTCTTCGGCGAGTCTTGGATGACCACCAAGATTTCCTCTTGCCCTGGCCGCCCTTAGGCCCGCGATGGTCCTTTCCCGAATGAGTTCACGCTCAAACTGTGCAAGCGCGGCAAAAATGTTGAAGATCAATTCGCCTGAGGCTGTGGTTGTATCAATTGCACCATCCATCAACGACCGAAAGCCAATCTGCCTTTTTCTCAGATTGGTGATCACAGAAACCAGGTGAGCCATGGAGCGCCCAAGCCTATCCAAGCGCCACACCAGGAGCTGATCACCTGGCTTCAGGTACTCGAAACATTTTTCAAGCCCGTTTCGCCGGCATTTGGCACCGCTGGTTTTGTCTGTGAAGACTTTGGCGCATCCGGCCTTTTTCAAGGCGTCGATTTGAAGCGTGAGATTTTGGTCCTCGGTGCTGACACGCGCATAGCCAATGCGCACGTTGCTTCTTCCAGGTTCTTCCATGATGACACCTCCATCACGGATCATAAAGGGCCGCGGGCCATGAATAGACGACAACCTCTCTGTTCTCCAGATGTTGACCATGCCCTCCGATGCATACCTCCCCCGAGAGCAGTCAGCAGGGGCCAGGTCGTCTTGAAAATCGTTTATCAGAAACACCACCGTTGCCATTTTTGGCAGGACACCTTTTAGAAGAGACGCTGTCAGGCGTCAGGCATCAGCCAAACAAACAAAAAGCTGAAACCTGATAGCGCCCGGATGAGAGACCAGCTCGCCTCAAATAATGTGTAACCCTCATCCGAACCACGCACGCTTAGCTGAAACGAAGCACTCAAGCGATCTGTAGCTAGAAGTTTACGTTTGCGATAGCCACCTTTGCTCGTACCCGAAGGCAGCCGTCGCCGGCCTTACAGTTCTTAACGGTCTTACAACTGGGTTGCGACGGATCTTGGACCTTCTTGGCTGTGAACTTCTTTATCTGACCCTTTTGGAAAATAAGGGCCATACTAGATCCGCCGTAGCTGAAGTAGCCGATCTCCTCGCCTTTCTTGATCTCGTCACCGGGGCTCACGTCAATGGTGACCGACGAGATCTCGGTTATACCAATGGGTATAACAGCCATCTTGCCGAGGGTTGGGCTGTCTATCACGATCAGGCCACGTGTATTGACCATGGCCTCGTAACCCTGGGATTTCGTACCCGCGGAAATATCGAAGCCCTCGGAAAGCAATTCACTGAACATCAGACCGGGAATCACACGCGCCTCAAGCACCTTTCCGCTGATGGGTGCATGCCAGCGATGATAATCCGATCCAGCCAGGAACGACTGCAGCACATCGCCACCGATGAAGCTCTCGGTGTACGGGCTGCCGTTGAGCATCTCTCTCAAGGAATACTTCTGCCCCTTGGTCCAGAACGTATCGCAAAGCTTCACGCCTTTAGCTATACGGTAGACGGTCCCGTCGTTGGCGGAAACAATCACCTTGTCGTCGTGAGGGTCGCTGAGTGGGCGGTATTTTTTGAGCTGATACTCCCGGTGGAAGAAAGCGTTGAACGATTGAAAGCCCCAGTGCGGCTCATCCCGGTGTAAATAGTTCACGCTCTGTTTGAGGCACAATTTCTGCTGCGCGTCGCTAGACAACCAGCCGTTTCTCTCGCTCAGAACATTCAGGGAATCGCGCGAATCGAGGTATGTACACCACGTCTGGAGAACGCAGGTCAATAGGGAGTTGAATTGCTTGAGGCGGAATAGGGCGGCACCCGAGGGCGTGAACATGACAAAGACGAACAGCGATGACATGGGGAACTGCTGCCCCTTGTACCGCGGTGCACGTTGAATGACATAGTTGATGGCACCCAGCCATTCGTCGACGGTTTGGAAGCCCTGTCCTTTTTTCAGGTATCCCAGCTTCTTCAGGTAGCCGCAGTATTGGACGAGCATCTGGTTGGCATACTGGCGGGCAATACTGTCGCTGCTGCCACAATCCAAAAACTCAGCCAGCAATTGCACGGAGGGTTGAAAGGGCTCTGGATGCTTGGTGACAATTTCAATGAGATGCTGCTGCCAGGTGATGAGCTGTTGGATTTGGGCTTTGTCCCGATCGGTAAGGTGATCTTGCCGCGACTGCGAGGCCACACGTAACAACGAGAGAATCTCAATCATCGGAAACTCCTTTTTGGGTTTATAACCGGATTTGAGAAAGTATGACACGAAGGACAAGTTCAGTCAAATATAGGGTGTGCCATTCAGTGCCACCCAGACCCGGATATCGGCAGATTTGGTAGGAAAATCTAAAAACGAACGCTTCGGGTACCACGACCGGCGTCTTCCAGGCTGGACCGATCAAAAACGCCACCAATAGAATTCTTGGGTATCAGAAAACGTATCTCGGATACTGGGTTTCCACCCATCAACAATGCCCTGGGCCTTTTGGTATTTGCTCGGACTACGCCGTTTCTCCACTCGAACAACCTGTCCCTGTCCCGCACTTGTGGCCCACAATAAAGAAAGGACTTATTATTATCGGCCTATTCGCTGAACAAATAGGAACGGTCCCAAAACACCAGACCGCCGAAGGCCGAGACTCGGCTTTGTCCGGCAGAAAGGCCCTCGCTGACCATGTTACGCCAGGTCTGGTGAACCAGAGGCCAGAGGTCGCCCATCATCCGTGAGGTTTTCGCACCGGCGCTTTTGGATTTCTCCAGCCTGACAGGCCGCCAACTGCCGTCCGGTTTGCGCTTCCTCATATTGAACAGGGGCTTGTATTCCAGTTGAAACAGGTACTCCAATGCCATGCCCATGAGATCTAACTTCTTCTCTCTAACACTCTTTTTCTTGTCGGGTTTCACAATCAGGCCCTGGGTCAGTTCCTCTAGTTCGCGGGCTTTGTGATGGGCCGGAAAATCGTGCCAACGCAGAACCTTAACCGCCTGCCAGATTTCAACAGGGAAACTGTTGGCAAGGTGATGGCTCTCGCCAATGGGCAGGTCCCAAAGACGGCGTCCCATATCAAGGGTTTGGCCCACATAAACCGGCTGTTCATGACCACATAGCCAGACCGCATAAAGCGCGGGAATCTTTTGTTTGCGATCGATCCCCAGGGTTTGGAAGATCGTTTGTGCAACGGCAGTAGCAGCCCGGGTGCGTTGGGTATGAAACCGGGCCGCGTCTTCAGATGTGGCGGTTAATGCGCTCAGTTGTTCGACCCAGTCGGGGGTCATGGTCGATGCTCCGGGGGAAAGAAACTGGGTGAGAATAAAAAATCCCGCCGGCTCAACTTAGCATTTTGCACCGCGGATAAAAAGTCATATGTCAATCTGAGATCCCGCTTTCTTTCGGAACATGGCCTACCGCATACACAAGACCACCCATGCTCAGTTTTTTCTGATTTAGGCCAGAATAGTCATGGCTTTGTCTCAAGCTCGGATGCAAAAAGATGCAAGGAGAGCAACTGCGGGCTCGACCGACCTAGCAAGCCTTCAAGAGCCAAACCCTCGGTCGGGTGTCAAAAACGGGACCGATTGATGGGAAGAATCGGAAAAGGTATGAGTACTTGGGAGCATTTACAGGTGGCGGCAGACCACAGGACATGCAAAGCCAACTCCCCAACCTTTTGTAATAAGCTGCTTCGTGTGCGTCTACTTATCCATAAGAGCAATTAAACAAACCCCTCGACAGCCGGCGGAACGGTCGATAGCCGTAGCTTGGGTCCTGGATTCTCCGCCTATCAGTGAGCCGGACTCCATAGACCATAGTTGGCCTTATGACAACAATTGTCAACACGGTTCAATATTTGACCATTTATTGTCACAAAAAATTTTGGCTTTAAGAACAGATCAATAGAGGAAAGGCTGTCCGTGATACTGATCACTTTATTCCGATTTATCTGATTCTTCAGTTGTATTGGCCATTTGAGTCAAATTTAGGAGGAAACACGAGCCATAATTTTGTTACACATGGCATGACCTTTGCTCATCAGTTAGCCTACTATCAGTCCTTTCCAGGCGAATAGAGTATACATCTACTAGTTCGTCTAAAAATGACATCATTCTGTCCACAACGATTACAGCGTAGAGGATAAACATTGGTTTGAGTGAACCGGTCCATCGATGCTGTCGACAGAGATCGGTTGGTCTTATATTGGAGGATCGTGATGCGCCCACATGCCATTGGTTTGTTTTTTGCCTTCATCATGCTGAACATAACCACATTCGCCGAATCGCCTGGCTTGGAAGGGTCGCCCGATGTGTCCTTCTCCGGCAACCTCCCTCTTAGCTTTGTTCCGAATCGAGGTCAGGCCCCGACATCGACGCAATTCCAGGCTCGGGGATATGGCGGCACCCTCTCATTTAAAAACCAAGGTGTCACGTTACTGCTGCCTCCCCAAGACGGATCTTCGGACGAGCGGGACGCGGCGCCTGTTTCCCTTACCCTTCATTTCTTGGATGCCGGGACCGGAATCAGGATCAAGGCATCGGCCGCGCAGGAAACCCGAACCCATATCTATCGGGGCCGGGACCGGAGCAACTGGTTTCAAGACTTGCCAGGGTTTGGATCGATAACCTACCGGCAGATCTACCCGGGCATCGAGTTGACTTATGAGGGTACCCAAGGTCGCCTTAAAAGCACCTGGCGGGTCGCGCCCCATGCCGATCCGGGCCTTATCCGTTGGGCTTATGAAGGGGCATCCGGTTTGCTTTTGGATGTCGAAAGCGGCGGCTTACTGATCGATCTGTCCGTCGGCGACCAACTCGCCGAAATGGCTCCGGTTGCTTGGACGGAACGGGGCGGCGTGCGCACCCCGGTCACTTGCGCCTACCATTTGGATCAGGACGGCACCGTGCGCTTCGCCCTTGGAGACTACGACCGCGGTGCTACACTGGTGATCGACCCGATTCTGAATTACAGCACTTATTTGGGCGGTCTCCAAGTAGATCTAGCTGCCGACGTCGTGGTGGATGGTCAGGGTAATGCCTACGTGACCGGGCACACATCTTCACCCAACTTTCCCACCAGCGACGGGTCATCGGTTGCGGCATTCAACGATGTCTTCGTGACCAAAATCAATCCCGAGGGCAACGGCGTGGTGTACAGCGTGCTGATTGGCGGCGGTGGTTACGAGGGGGGCGACGATCTGGCCCTGGACGCGGCCGGCAATCTGTTCGTTACCGGACTGACCTCGTCCCCGCTCTTTCCAATGTTGCGGCCAATCCAGCCCTTGTATCAGGGCAACGCTGACGCTTTTGTGCTGATGCTGGATCCGACGGGTCGGCTGGTTTTCAGTACCTTCCTGGGCGGCGCCGGTCGAGATGAAGGCAAAAGCATCGCAGCAGACGGCGCCGGCCGGCTTTATATTGCCGGACAGACCGCATCGACCAATTTCCCCATTCCCACGGGTACCGCTTTGCCGGGCCATGCCGGCCTGAGCGGCTCTTCAGATGCCTTTTTGACTCGGCTGGATTGGAACGGATCGACCCTGAGCCAGGTCTACGCTACCTATTTGGGCGGCAGCGGCGAGGAGGTCCGTTTTGCACGGAGTTGCGCCCTGGCCGTCGATGGGAGCGGGGATGTCACCATGGTCGGCGATACCGCCTCCCCGGATTTTCCGGTGCAAAATCCCTTACAAGGTTTTATGGGAGGCGGTAATGCCAACTACGGCGATGATCTATTTGTCTCCAAGCTAAGCTGGGACAATGTTCAATTGAGCCTGGTCTACAGCACCTTCCTGGGCGGAACGGGCTTCGAAGAAGGGTATGGTATCGCCGTGGACAACGCGGGCCGGGCCTATATCACCGGGGCCACCGGCTCTGCCGATTTTCCACTGGCGGGCTCGTTACAGCCCGTTACGGGTAGCTTCAGTGACGCATTTATTTCGTGTTTGAGTTGGAACGGCGCGGCTTTGAATCTGGATTTCAGCACCCTCTTGGGCGGCAGTGGTGACGATGTGGGCTGGGACTTGACCTTGGACAGCACGGGTAACGTGATTGTTTCGGGCCATACCGACTCGACCGATTTCCCCGTCGCCAATCCCATCCAAAGCGACAACGCGGGTAACTTCGACGCCTTCGTGACACGTCTGGCTCCTGCCGGAAGCGCGTTCACCCTGGATTTTTCCACTTATTTGGGAGGCAAGGCTCGGGATCAGGGCTACGGTGTTGCGGTTGATGCCGCGGACGACATTTATGTCACCGGGCAAACACAATCCCTCGATTTTCCCCTGGCGGGTAGCGCCATGCAGCCCACGCCTCGGGGCAGCACCGATAGCTTTCTCACCAAGATCGCCGACAATGTGAGCCTGGTTCGTTGCACGGAAAACGGCGATGCGCTACCTGCTCGCGGCACCCTTCGCGTGCTGTTGGTTTTTGCCGAGGTCGATCCAAGTCTGGGTGGGGGCTGTTCCCCGATCGGCAGTACTTGGGGGCTGACCGGCAGCATTCCGGCGGATGCCGGGGACTATTTCGATCACATTCTCCCCGGCGGCAGCGCGCCGACCGGATACATTACTCGCTATTACCATGAGGGCTCCATGGGTCAGTATCTGGTGCTGGGCGATTATTACCCTGATGTCATCAGTGTGCCCTGCAACCAGAATGAGGCGCGATTCGTGATCCGGGAACTCAATGCCCGTCATGGCCCGGGAAACCCGTTCCAAACCGCCAACGGGTATGGTCTCGATGACTTCGACACCTGGGACAATGCGTCGCAAGGCCTACCCAAGACGAATTTCGCCAACAATGTGGTGGACGTGGTGGCCGTGATCTGGGCCAATAACCCTTATATATATCAGGGTAGCACCTGGGGTTGCTATTCGGGCTTCGGTGTCAGTTATATGCTCAATGAGCCGTTGGGAGACAAAACGGTTCGCATCGCGGGTTCCTTCAATGGTTGCGAAAGCGGGCAAGCCACCATGGACTTCTTCATTGCCGAATACTTCCATGCCCTGTTCGGCGGCAACCACTGGCATACGGCGAGTGGTGCGGGCAAGCACACCTTCCCGTTTATATCCGCCGGTTCCTATTCAGTGACGGCCCAGTCCGGCTCGGTCTCCAATACGTTCGCGGCCTGGGACCGCTATCACCTGGGTTATCGCCACCCCACCAAAACCCATCTTTTAAGCGCCTTGGATCCAACTTTGGCAGAAGTGCCTTCCGATCTCACGATTCAGAGCCGGCCGGGGGGCGGCACCTTCATTCTGCGCGATTTCTACACCTGGGGCGATGCGGTGCGTATCAAGCTTCCTCATGTGGATTGGCAAACAACGGGTGATGTGAAGAATCAGTATCTGTGGCTTGAAAATAGACAGCGGCTCTTGGGCTTCGACACCAGTTTCTGGGAGGGCAATCCCGGAAAAGATCCCTGGGAAGTAGGGCTCTACACACAGATCCAGGTGGGTAAGGATCTCAAGAAGGGCAATAATCTCTATACCAGTGCCGTCGACCATCCCAACGGGTTGGCAAGTTGGTTACTGCAATTGACCGCGGAAGGCAACCACGATTTTATGTACCGCCTCAGTGAAACCGCGACGCCTGACGGCGGCATCGTCTGTAACTGGGGGAACCCGAATGTGCCGATCGACCTCAGTGCAAGCCTGGAGAATCCCTTTACCGGCTTTTCCGATGTCTACGCCTTCATCGACTCCGATAACGATTACCAGGTCGTTCAGAGCAGGGCGGACACCCGGACGCCGCTGGGTAACGGCATCTTGTTGAGCGGTGATGGGGTTCAAACCGGCTTGAGCGACTGGATCAACGGGACGCTGGTCCCGAACTGTAATTACAAAGGCGATCGAGATGACGCCTTCACGGCGTTCCAATCCGGCAATACCCGATTGGCGTTGGATACCAATCCCTCGCCCACCCCCATGTACACATTACGTTCCAACTGGGGTTTCAACGGACCCCAGCCCAATATAGCCGGGTTCGAGAACCGGACGATCTGGTTGAACAATCTATCCATAGAAATCCTTCAGGAAAACTTGAACAGCAATGGCGACATGTTGGTGGATATCCGCTGGGACGACCCGAATGTGTCACGGGATGTTCGTTGGGCGGGCAATCTCGTCTTACAAGACGACCCCGATGATCCCTGGAACAGGCAAACCAAAATCGTCCTGGCTCCAGACACTACCATCTGTCTGGACCGGGGTTTGTCGGCCACTCAATACTATGTCAATCCCGATGACGGTTTGTTCACGGAGCCGACTCTATTGACCGTCAAATCGCGGGTAGAGTTGGAAACCGGCGCCGGAATCGACGCCATCAACGGCTCCAGGCTGAACTTCGAACCCGGTGCGGTACTGTCCATGCAGCCCGGAGCCTGGATTCGCTACCAACCCCTGTCCGATGCCGACTCCCTGACAGAGTGCGGTACCGCGCTCTGTGTTTCGGCGCCCCGCGGTCTCATCGGCTGGTGGCCTTTCGACGAAACAGTCCACGGTTTCGTCGCCGATGTAATCGGCGGCAATCGTGGCGACCCCGACGCGGGGGTTTCGCCCACGCCGGGTGTGGTGGACGGTGGATTGTCCTTGGGGAACGGGCAGGTGACCGTGCCGCATCATCCGAGTTTGGACCTTGGGACCGGGGATGTCACCTTTGACTTCTGGCTCGACGGGGTGGGTAACGGCACCATTCTGCACAAGTACGACGAGGTAAACGATATTGGCTTCGTATTGTACATTGAACCACTAATCGGCCCGCCGCATCCCTTGGTTATGGACCTCAACGGCTCCTTCTTCCATCCAACCAACGTCAGCATCCAGCCCAATCAGTGGCAGCATGTCGCCGTGGTTCTGGACAGGACGAACGCTGAAGAAATGAGGGTTTACTCGAATGGCCGGCTAGCCGGCACGGCGTCCCTAAGCGGCTTCCCCGCGCTGAATAGTTTGAACAATACCCGCCCGCTCCTGATCGGCGGCACCCCATCGGGCGCCGGCGGTTACAGAGGGAGCATCGATGAACTGGAAATATTCAACAGGGCGCTGACTCAAGCTGAAATCAAAACCCTTTATGAGGCCGGAGAGGCCGGGAAGTGCAAGCCCGATTGCTGCGTCCCCGCTCCATCCGGACCCACCGCGTGGTGGTCCTTCGATGAGCCCTCCGGGACGGTGGTTCACGATATCGCGGGCGGCTTCGACGGCCAAATCAACGGTGTGCCGGTGTTCACGCCGGGTGGTCCGGCCGAGGGCTACCTGGCCTTCGACGATGTTGCTGACTACGTGGATGTACCCCACGATCCCGGGCTGGATGTCACCACGGGTGATTTCTCGATCGATTTCTGGATCAACTCCCGACAGACGAGAGGCGTGGTGCCGATCTTGGACAAGCGGGTCAGTTCGCCGGTAAGGGGTTATCACGCTTATATCTACAACGGCGGCGTTGGATTCCAGTTGGCGGATGGAACCTTCAACAATTACACCAGCACCGGTTTTGTCGCTGACGGGGATTGGCACCATGTGGCGATAACCTGTGATCGAAGCGGCACGCAAACGGGTACCGTCTATGTCGACGGCCAGTCTGTCTCCAGTTTCGACATCTCACTCCGGTCGGGGTCTCTGGCAAATAGCGGGCCGCTAAGATTCGGAACCCGTTCCTTTCAGACCAACGGCCAACTAAAGGGAGGTCTCGACGAATTTCAACTCTATCATCGTGTCTTGGAAGAACGAGAGATTCGCACCATCTACGCCGCGAAGCGAGGTAAGTGCAAAGAATCCCTGCAAGTGCCCGCCACCAAAGCTTATTGTGCCGGAGACCAGGAGGTGACGGTTCCGGTTACCATTTGTAACGACTCGGCCACGCCTCGGCAATACCTGGTCTTCCTCCAAGGGTTGCCGGCGGGGACGGGTTGTAGCCAGGCGGGTCCAACCGAATTCACTTTTCTCGATCCCAGTGAGATCACCGTTCCGGCCATGAGTTGCGAAACCCTCGAGATCAGCGTCGCACGGCCCGGCGGCCTGACGGCCCACGGAACCACGGTGTGTTACGAGGCAACGGCCTATAACCTGGAGACAGGTTCCCGCCTCACGGCGACCGGCAGGTTACAGGCGCAGATCACGCTCTGTGTGGTTGTGAGCAACCCCACCGGCGAGGGAAACGGCGGTCAGTTGTTAATGGCATTGACCAATAACAGCGGGACGCCCCGAAACATTGGTTATACGGTCTCCGCTACCCGGCCCGAGTTATTCTCCTTCAACGGCAGGGGAGCCGAGGGACCGCTGACAGCGGAAGTAGAACTGGCGGCGGATACCACCACGCAAATCGAGATACCCGTGGACATGGTGGGTTTCGATCCGGTCGCCCAGGGCCAGTTTCTCGTAGAAATCGACGATGAGGGCATCCTGCTGACCGCCGGGGCTCCTTTTACGATCGATCCCAGGCCGTTGACGCCCGGTCCCCCGGATCTGGCGCTTACCATCATCACGGAAAACCAACTGGTCCAGGGTCAGGCCGGCAGTCATGTCTTGCGTATTCGTAATAACGGCGGAGAAACGGTGAACCCGCCGTTTGTGGTAAACGACCTCTTGCCGGACCGGTTCCTGGAAGCGACCGGAGCGGGGTCGGGCTGGAGTTGTGGTCTTATAGACGGAACGCTTCGCTGTGATTATGACGGTCCGCCGTTGGAACCCGGAGATGAAACCAACATAACCGTGGACCTCCAAGTCGACTTCGGCGGGACGATAAACGGCTTGTCCCATTGCGCCGAGTTGGTTCTGGACGGTGAACTGGCGCTTGAGGATAATCAACCCTGCCTGTTCCGCGATGTGGCAGCCCGAGAGTTCCAGGGCGACCTGGGCGATGCCCCCGATTCCAGTAACCATACAGGGCGTGAGGATAATCATCATGAGACGCGCGGCAGCGATGCGCCGCCCCAATTGCAGGAAGAGAGCCACACACATTTCCGCTTTGACTTGGATGCCTATCCAGATGGAACGGAGGGCCGCTTCCCCACGGTGTACGATCCTGAGACCGGAGAAGCCCCCGGCCCCATTCACTGGATGCCGCGAGCCGACGCCTGGCTGGGCACGGCGGTCAGCCTGGAGTTCGATGCCGACATCGGGTCCGACGAGGATCCCACGGTCAACCTGATCATACCGGGCGGCGGTGCGGACCATGACGGCGCGGATGACGGGGTTGATTTGGATACGCTGGGCATGCCGACCAACAGACCCATGAGTTTCGATGTCACGGTCACCGTGGTGGGTGAGGCGCAGACTCGCTACCTGAACGTGTGGTTCGACTTCGATCGTGACGGATACTGGGGCGACGATGTCTCGCGAGGGGCCGCTGTACCTGAATGGGCGGTGGTCAACCACCCGACGCTCCTGGGTCCCGGCGTACATCAGGTGATCCTGCCCGATTTCGAAACAAGCGATCCACCTGATGCGGCGAACCCCATGTGGCTGCGCATCACCCTTTCCGAAACCCCCGCGCCGGCAGAGGGCGACGGTCGCGGCCCCGTGTTCGGCTACCGCTATGGGGAGACAGAGGACTATTATCTGGACACCTTCCGTCTGCCGGTAGAAATCCTTCCCGAGGCATTGCAGTATTGGCTAGGTATGGGCAATAGACCCGTTTGCGGTGATGCGTCGGCCACGGTGCTCACCTATATCCGTGTGGTCAACAATATGAACCGCTGTCCTGAATAGAACAGCGGCGGTTGCCGGCATCCGCTCATGGTTCCGGGCATCCTGCCCGAAACGAATGCAAACCAGGAGTCCCGAGCTTCCGGCTTGGGGCTCTTTGTCTTTCATTGGTCCTACCCCGATTCGGTGGACGGAGTGTTAAGCAGTTTTTTTCAGTCTGAAGTGGACCCGGTAGTCTCGAAAAACCAACCTTTTCTGAGGCTAAGCCTTTAGATTTATTGTGCTTCGAGAATGTGTTTCTTTTGCCGTCTCAATTACTGAGTTTCAAGAACTCATTCGGTTCAGGGGTTTTTGGGACCTTTGACAAATACCTTCCTCCTTCATCTGTATCGGCAGG
>JASJCB010000009.1 GCA_030066195.1 Acidobacteriota bacterium | reverse complement strand
CATGAGGCGTTGCAGGTAGTCCGCTTCCGATTCGTTTTGAACCTCGATGATGATCAGTTGATCATCCTGGTTCTTCACCAGCAGGTCCACCCGGTTGTGTTTGTCCAGGACGTCGTCTTTATTGCTCTCGCTATCCAGGATCTCCTGGATGCGGATATCGAAGCGCAGGAGTTCCGATAGAAAGCCTTCCAGGATCTCGAAGTTGGCTTTGTCTCGCAAAACCTTTTTAATCGCCCAGTCCAGGCGAATCAGGCGACCCATGACGCCACCTCCAACCGATATCATTCTACCCTGGCCTGCATCAGCTTGTGTGGTCATTTTTTATCTTCGGGTTTTCGTTATTTGCCTCGTTGCCCGCTCGATTCTTCCGAGGACATGTTCTCGACGATATCCTTAACCTCGGACAGGGAAAGGGCTGTCATAGCCGCAATATCTTTAGGGCTCATACCGGCCTGCAACATACGGTGTGCGGTTTCTACACGAGCTTCTCTATGGCCCTCCTTACGGCCTTCCTTATGACCGTCCAATTTTCCGACGCCATAATGGGAAAGGACCAGGCTTGCCTGATAGCGCAGATCTTCCAGATAAGACTCGTACCTCCGGCGCTCTTCTTCCGGCATCTTGAGGATGTCCAGCTTTTCCTTGGCGCTTTGCAGGCCCCTTGCCTTGAAACTGTCTTTGATTTCCTCGTTCTTCAGGAAGTAGATCCACTCATCCAAGGTATCGCGGATAGCATCATCATATTTAGGTACCTTGATCAGGTAGTACTCGGGGAACAGATCTTTCGGCGCGTCTACTTTGAAAAGCGTTTTCTGGTTTTCCGACAACGCCAATGCGTGGCCCCGACGCATGCCGCGGAATGTGGTGGTACCGTGGTAGAGGTAATCATCGCCTTCTCCCAAATCGAAATAAACAATGCTTACCGAATACAGTTTTTTCACCGCGGCATACGGCGCCCCGGCGCGCATATGTTCCACCATTGCCTTGGAAGTGCCGTACATGAGGCGTTGCAGGTAGTCCGCTTCCGATTCGTTTTGAACCTCGATGATGATCAGTTGATCATCCTGGTTCTTCACCAGCAGATCCACCCGGTTGTGCTTGTCCTGGGCGTCATCCTTGTTGCTCTCACTGTCCAGGATCTCTTGAATGCGGATATCGAAGCGCAGGAGTTCCGATAGAAACCCTTCCAGGATCTCGAAGTTGGCTTTGTCTCGCAAAATCTTTTTAATTGCCCAGTCCAGGCGAATCAGGCGACCCATGCGCCACCTCCAACGGTACCATTCTACCCTGGCCTGCATCGGCTTGTGTGGTCTTTTTTGTCTTTTGGTTTTATGTATTTACCTCGTTGGAAGAGGATTTGAAAGGGGGGCGCCGGAGCGCCCCCGCGAGTTGTCGTCTCCCTATTGCACGGTAAAGGTTCCTCCGTCAATGAAGGGCCCCCAGATACCCGCGTTGTTTTTGGCGCGGATGTGGATGGAGTAGGACTCACCCGGTATCAGGTTACCGGTTTGCAGATTGTAGTCGGTATTGGGATAGAGCACATGAGGCGAGTACAGCCAACCGCCTCCGACGGCCTGAAGCACGACCTGGTAACGCTCGATTCCGGTTGGATCGGTTGCATGGTTCCAATGGAGAGTAACCAAAGGGTTGGTCGTATTAATCGTCAAGCCGTCAAGATTGACGCCGCCGATTTCTCCATAAAAACCCGGAACCTGGGTGGGTATGGGCTCCACGACCGAGAAGATGCCGCCGTCGATGAACGGACCCCACAATCCCAGATTGTTTCGAGCTCGAATATGGATGGAATAGGATCTTCCGAAAGCCAGGTTCTGGGTTTGGATAGTGTGACTTGTTGCCGGATAGGGGATACTCGGGGAGTAGAGCCAACCGCCTCCGCCCGTGAGTTGCACTACGATCTGATAACGATCGATACCCGCGGGGTCACTTGCGTGACTCCAGGTGAAGGATAGCGCGGGGTCTGTATGGTAGATGGTCAGGCCGTCGATGTCGGTGCCGTCGATCCGGCCCTGGAAGTTGGGTACAGTACTCGGTACCGAACCGTCCACGGTCACCGTGATCGTGGGTGAATAGCCGATGTTGTCACAGACATCCAAGATGCGCATGCGGATCTGGTGCACGCCGGGGTCCGGACTCCAGGTGTATTGGTAAGGCGGAGCCAGGTCGGTAGCACCGGCGGGCACCTCGCCGTCGATCTCGAAAACCACCGCGAAGACGTTGACATTGTCACTCGCCGTACCGGTTATGGTAACGTCACCCAGGCTGATCACCGAACCGGGCGTTGGGAAGGTGACAGCCCCCGTGGGCGGCGTGACATCTCCGTCGCAGGGCGTTCCGTTTTCGGTAACGGAAAAGTTCACCGTGTCGCTCGACGAATTGCCGCATTGATCATAGGCTGTCACTTGTACGGTTTGAGGCCCTTCCGTGGTGAACCAATGACCGTGTGTCCAGGGAGGACCGGTATCGGTACTTCGAAGCGTGCCGTTGACGTAGAACTCTACACGGTCCATTCCGCTGCCGCCGACATTGTCGTCTGCCGATACGGTGATATCGATCAAACCCGGCTCCACATCCGCACCGTCTTGCGGAACGGTGATGGTTGTAGACGGCGGCGTTTGGTCGGTATTGCAGGGATCGGTGTTCTCCACGGTCACCTGGATGGGACTGGAATACCCGATGTTGGTGCATACATCTTGAATGCGCAGCCGGATGGTGTGGGTTCCCGGTTGGGCATTCCAGGTGAATTGATAGGGTGGGCTGAGATCCGTTGCCCCGGCCGGCACATCGCCGTCGATTTCAAAGGCAACGGCAGACACGTTGACATTATCGCCGGCTGTAGCGGTCAGGGTGACATTACCGGGCTGTAATACGGCCCCGTCCGCGGGAGCGGTGATCGAACCCCAGGGCAGGATGTTATCGCCCTCGCAAGGCGCCGAACTTTCAGTGATCGTGAAGCTGACTGTATCGGAACGCGGGTTACCGCAATGGTCGTAGGCGTTCACCGTTACCGTTTGCGGGCCCTCCACCGTGAACCAGTATCCCTGGGAAAAGGGTGCATTGAAATCGGTGCCGACTTCCGAGCCGTTGACCAGGAACACCACGCGCTCGACACCGTTGACATCGCTCGCGGTAGCGGTGATTTGAATCAGGCCGGGCTCCAGCACGGCGCCGTTCTGCGGATTGGTAATCTCGACCGACGGGCCGGTCAGGTCATCGGCGCAGGGATCCTGCACGGTAACCTGAATCTCTTCCCAGGTCTGGTTGCCGCAGTTATCGAAAGCCTGGGCAGCCAGGGCGTAGGTGTTCGGCGAAGACGGGTTCCAGGTGTACTGGTAGGGTGCGCTCGTATCGGTGGACACGCGGTTGCCGTTGACGAAGAACAGAACCTTGTCCACACCCGCGGCATCGCTCGCCGTCACGCGGATGGTCACCGGCTCCAGATCCAATACCGCCCCGTCGGCCGGCGCGGTGATGGTCACGTCGGGCCCGTTGCTGTCGCCGATACAGGCCGGGTCGGGATCGACACTGCCCGTCACATTGATACGATAGGTGGGTATTTCCCGGTTACTCGCATCCAGGCCCGTGAAGTTGATCTGCCCGTTGAAGACCCCCGCGTTGACCGCACTCAGATGGACGGAGAAATTGTCCCAATGCAAGGTGCCGTCGGGATCGGGCGGCGGAATGGGCCCGTTGGGGGTTTCCACCAGTTGGTAGCCGGGCGGCACCGAGAAATTGGCCCTGGGAAAGGTCAAGGGTCCGCTGGTTTCGTTGTAGATTCTGAAGTTCTTGCCGATGAAGGTGCCCACTTCCGTATTGCCGAAGGGGAACAGGCTCAGATGAGGAACCTCCGTTGCCCCGTGCGTTACGCGCACGCCGTCGGGTCCCGAGAAAACGGGTCCTACCGTACCGGTGACATGGATGATGTAGGGATTGGGTGAGAAATTCTGCCCGTTGGTAATGCGGATATCGCCGTTGAACTGCCCGGCATTGGCGGCGGTCAGCCTCACGGAAAAGTTGTCCCAGGAAATGTTGCCGTTGCCGTCCACGGGCGGAATGGGGCCGTCCGGCGTTTCGATCAGTTGGTAACCGGCCGGCACCTGGAAATTACTCCGAGGCAGGTCCAGCGGGACATTCCCCAGGTTCCAAATGCGGAAGTTCTTGCCCAACGGCGTGCCGACCGCCGTATTGCCGAACTCGAAATCGGTGTTGTGGTCCACCGGTGTGGTCGGACCGTGGGTAATGAAGAAGGTCCCGGACGGCTGGCTGGGGCCGACCGTACCCGCCAGCCGAATTTTGTAGGTGCTCCACACCGGGTCGTTACTGGTCATGGTGAGCACCCCGGAGTAGTTGCCGTTCTGGGTAGCATTGAACGACACCAGCGCGGCCAACTCCTGACCCTGGCTCAGCGAAAAGGTGGAAGGCGTCACGCTGAACGCGCCCGTGGTAGCCAGGGTACCGGATATGGAGCCCGAACCGCCGAGATGACGGATCGACACCTCGGTGCTGTTCCCGTCCGAGCCCTGCGGTGGATCGGGGATGGGAAAATCGATTTCAACGCCGAAATCGATATCGATCTTGATCTCCGTATTGAAACTGTCTCCCGTCAGCCGTACCACAAAGTCCGACCAGGTGCCGCCCCGCATTCTAAATTGAAACGCCAGTTCTTGCGTCCAAAAACCGTCGTCCCTGCTTGCCGAAGCCTGGATGAGGAAAGGCTGCGCTTGAGCAACGAAAATGGTGAACATATCGGGAAGGGGCTCGACGATGGTAAAGCCGCCGCCGACACCCGGATCATCGGGCGGCTCCGGAAATTGCAAACGGACGTTGCGGACTTCCAGGTCCACCGGGCTGTTGTTGGCGATCTGGAACCACTGAAAGAGGTCGTTTTCCTTGCTGATGGTAGGGAAGCCGTAGGTATCGCCGTTGCTCAGGGAGAGGGAGGCGAAACCTCTCTCGTCGATCAGTTCCACCACCAATTCGGCGGTTTCCGCGGTCGCCGTGATGTTGAAAACGAAGGGATCATCCGGCGGTCCGATCAGAACCTGTGCCGTGTATTCGACCTGTTGATCGATTTCAGCGACAGTGTTCGTTTTCAGTTCCAGGTCCATCAGGGCGAGCTGACCGGGCTGAATGGTCAAGGTTTCGGTGACGGGGAAGAAACCGAAAGTCTCGCCCGCCGTGTTTTGGTTGACCGTAGTCACCGGGGCCGAAAAAACCTGTTGGAGGTCCGAATTCCTGACCTGGAAGGACAATCGCTTGGTCGAACCGCCGGGCACCGTGCCGACCGAAACCGTGCTGTCGGGCTGCACCGGCTCCAGCGGCGGCCTGTTGTACTGTACTTCCAGACTATCGGCCTCGGCGCCGCCCAGGACGTTGCCCTGCAACGGCAGTCCGAATTCAATCGTAGGGGTGGAACCGATCACGTCCAAGCGGGCCGTGTAAATCACCTCGGGATCGGGTTGGAATTCGGGCGAATTGCCGAAACCCAGCCAAACCACACGACCGGACCTACCGGTGTTCCAGATCGGCAGGGGTTCCGCCGAGAGATCCAACTGATCGGTGCACGGATCGGACTGGCTGTTGTTGATGCAGAAACTGTTGGTCGGATGATTGCCCCAGCCGCGCAAGCCGATGGTCTGTATGGTCAATTCCGTGTTCGGCACCTCGTTAAAAAACTCCAAAAGATAGAAGGAACCCGGATCGGCCAGGTTTTTGATCATTTCCAGGCTGTCGCCGTTGTCCGGAATAACGATAATCCGGTCGAAAGACGCCGGCGGATCGTTGATCTGATTGGCGATCGGCGAATCGGACTGGACGATCCCGACGACGCCGGAAGGATTGACCGTGCCCTGAGGCGTGGCTTTGATCAATAATCGGGCACAGTTGTCGGTGCAAGGTGGATCCCCCCCCAAATTACCCTCGACGGTGAAGGAAAAAACTTCGTTGAAGGAAAAACCGCCCTGCGTGTCCGTGATGACAATTTCCACCACAATGCGAAAGGCGCCCTGACCGCCCTCGGGTTCGAAATCCAGCGTACCGCCGAAGCTGGTGATCCCGCCGTTGGCGCCGATGATTTCCAGGGGCGCATTGGTCAGGTTGTAGGCCAGGTTGGAGTTTTCCGGCGCCTGAACCACGGTGACGTTGTAGCTGCTTATGGACGCCTCTTCCGTGTTGAAGTTGCGCAGGTCGAAACTGAGGTCGGTCCCGGAGGTTGTGACGGCTGTTGGAATGACATAGGATTCGTTGAGATCGATCGTCTCCCCCCCGGGCACCGCATTAACCGAAAAGTTGCGGATATCCAAGCCCTGGCCCGGGCGTATGAATTCACCCGTCAAGCGAGCGGATTGGGAAAACCCGTTGCGGGGAATGCCGATCACCTCGATATCATAAGGCCCCCCGTCCGCGTTGAAATTGCTGTTTACGCGGAGGGGAATGACCTCCGTTACGCCGGAACTCACCGACACCACGCCGAAAGGATCGATACCGGCGGGGTCTTGAACCCCGGTAACGATGAATTCAGTGGTGATGCCGATCGGCTGGGTTAAGACCGAAACGAAGAGGTCGTTGATGGGGATGATCAGTTCTTCGCCGGCACTGAAGTTGGTTATTTCCACATCCCAAAAATAGGTTTCCGGGAACTCTCCCAATTCAATGGAGAAGGGATTGCCCAAGCCGCCGGTGATGCGAATGTCCCAATCAACGGTTTTCACTTGACCCGTTACCGTTACGGGATAGTTGGTTTGCCCCATGCTGAACTGAAGCTCCACGGAAAAATCCAGGTAAACGCCTTCCCGGCGCACCTTGAGATCGACCGCGTCGGGATCATATTCCAGGGTTCCCTTCCAACTGCCGGATTCGGCGCTCTCGGCCAACGAGACATTCACCGGGCCGCGCGTGTCGGCCCAGGTCAGTTCATCGGCGCCCTGAGGCAGGCTCAGCGTAAATGATTCTCGACCGATGATTTGGCCCAGATCATAGGTTTCCGTGGGGTAAACCATCCGGTTATCGGGGGTCAGGAAGTTGACCGCAATCGGTTCAACCTGTTTTTCCAGGGACAGGTGGTCGAACCACATGGTGCTGCCCGCGCCGGCGTCGTTGTCCAAACGCACGCTGACGTAGTTGGTTCCGGCCGGACAGGTCAGTTCCACCTCGCCCCGTTTCCAGTTGGTGTTCGTGGTCAGATCCAATCGTTGGCTGCCTATCGGCTTATAGTTTGCGTCCAGGGCAAAAATACGGAACTGGCACTGCCCGACGACATCGGCTTTCACCCGGCCGGAAAAGATGAATTTATCGCCCTCGGCCGCTTTGGAAAGCACCGCGTTTTGACCTTGATAGGGACTGGTGTAGCAATCATTGCCCGTCGCGGCTATCTGCAAGGCGTAATCACCCTTGTAGACTTCCGTCGCAACCCGGGTCATGGTCCCGCGAGACACGGTAGAAAACGGACTTTGGCTCAGGTCGGCCTCAAACCCCGGATTGGGAATGAGATTAGGCGCGGGGGCCAGGTGCAGATCGTCGAACCAGGCGGTCCGGCCGCTGTCGCGAACGTCAACACGCACGCCCACGTTGGGGAAATCGGGCGGGGCCACGTTGCTGATGGAAAACTCGGTCCACTCGGTGCCCGCAACATAGTTCGCGCCGTTAAAATAGGGGCTGCTGGTTTTTCCGTTTTTATCGTAAAAGAAGATGAACAGGCGGATTCGCGTGTTGGGGGCGTCGGCCTTGACCCATGCCTTGAAGGTATAGGTTTCGCCGGTTCCACGAGCCACCCTGTTGCTGCCGTTCCAAGGCGAGGTATAGGCATTGCTGTCCTTGGCAAAAAAGCGCATGGCGTAATCGCCGCTACGTACGTGTTCCGTGCGGTATTCCAGAGACAACTCGCCTTTGACGACGCCGTTTTCGAACGGCGCAAGTGTGCCGTATTCAAAGCCGCCGTTTGCAATGAGGTTGGTGTTTCGGGACCAGAAGTCCGATTTGATTTGTGACATCGAAATTGAGGACGAACAAAGGGTCAAGAACAAGACGGCAAAGGCCGTCAAGCGTCTTCGAAGGGGACTTTTTCTTTCTACATGGCTGTTTTTCATGGCCTTACTCCTGGATGATGATCTAGAGCGTCAATTCTGATCTGGAAGTAATGAAGACTGGATTTGCAGTTAGGCCCGTGAAATCTCGCTACCGCATGGGTTTCCGTGCGGCAGGTTTTGGGAATGAAGACAGACCGATATCAGGACGACGCGATGCCGACCAGGGTCAAATTCGATTGAAAATACGACGCTTATAAAAAACTGAAATCGGGAGCGGTATCTGGGAATAGTCTGATCCAACTTCAAAAGGAAGCATGGTCTGCTCAACCATTCGGAATCATCGAATGCTCACCGGGTATTACTGTGGTGAAAGATAGGCTCCCTGCTTGAAAAAGTCAATAACACGGAAAGAATTTTTCAACAAAACCGTTAGGGCGACTGGAAAGAACCCGGCGATTGATGCCTTGGAAGAGCTAACCGGAATATAGTGAGGCTTTTAGTGTCTATTTACTCATCGACACCACTCCTAACCTGTTGCATTTTGTTGTTATTTGAAAGAGCAAGTTGTATTACCGGCGAGCACCGCCGCGGCCATATCGACCTGGTTTTCTTTTAATCACCGAATAAACTATCTTCTTACCAGTTGGATACCGACGTCCCTGTTCTGAAATGAACGACCTTAAACGGCTGAAGCCATGGTACGCAGCCTCTAAGGAACAATTCTTTCTACCGAAAAGGAAACTTCCCTGTCGGCCGAGCGCTGTATTTTCAATATGAAATCATCGTCCTCGGCCGGCCGAGCAACATGTTTTTCATGGGAAATGATTCTCCTCAGCCGGCCGAGTAAGGTCTTTTCGGGATGAATTGGTCCTACTCGACCGGCCGAATGCCTCGATTTCGACATGAAATGACTGCACTCAGCCGGGAAACCACGACCTTTTCATGTTGAAGCCACAACTTTCGCTCGGGAAAGTACAACAATTTCTGTTAGAAGTACAACTTCCTTTTTCTCAATAACAACCCCGTCGACCCGAAATCACCGATACCGGGGCCTTGTAATATGGGCAACCGGGCCGGGTCATCCCTCACTTGAAACTTGACGACGACTTTTGTTTGCGGCATGCTGGGACGATTCTTGAATCGGAGTATTCCTCTTGACGCAAACGCCCTTTCCCCTCACCATGGCTTATATCGCCGCCCACGGCTTGGAAGAACAAGCGATGGATGCATACGCCGTCGATGGATTTTTAATCGCGTCCTTTATCGGACCGAAGCCCGTTCCCGTAAGCGCCTGGCTGTCGTATATCCTCGGTGGGGAAGAAACGCCTCCGTTCGACGATTCCGCTCAAGAGCAGGCCGTAATGCGCGAACTTTCCGATCGTTACAGGCTGATCAAGCAAATTTTTGAAAAGAGGCCCGTCGAGATCGGGCCTGTATTTCTTCCACCCGATGAACATCTGGCTTCCTGGGCAAGCGGGTTTGTTCACGGCACCTCCCACCATCAAAAAGAATGGTTTGACGGGTTGGACGATACCGATGAGATCAAGCTGGTCATGGCCATCCTGGTCCATACGAAAAAAGCGGAAAGCTATATCCCCGAGGGCTACGATATGACGCATATCAGGCTGGCTCGGAAAGGCACGGCCGCCAATCTGCCGTTAGCCGTTCTCGGGCTCTATCGGTTCTGGCAACAGGAAAAAGAACCCTACCCCGGTTTTCCCGTCGCGGTCGAAAAATATGGTCGTAATGAGCCCTGCCCTTGCGGTTCCGGGAAAAAATACAAGCGCTGTTGCGCGCGGAATGCGGGTTGAAGCTTTTACAGTAAATTTCCAGACAAGAAAGACATAGTTCGGTAACCTAATTTAACACGGGGGATCGGCCGCACGAATACGGCCGGAAAAACACCTGAAAGGGGTTGGCATTTTGAGAAAGAGCTTGTTCGTTGTTTCCATGATCATGTTTGGTTGGCAGGCCCCGGCCTTAGACGCAAAAATGAACCAGGCCGTCTTGGAACTGGCTTCCGCCGGTAAATCCGAGTTGTTGTCCCGGGTTCTCGCTCAGGGCGCCGATGTCAACACCACCGGGGCATACGGTGAAACCGCCCTGCATCTGGCGGCCTGGCGCGGCAGCCTGAGCATGGTGAAGTTGCTGGCCTCCAAGGGCGCCGACGTGGATCGCGCCGATCAGTTAGGCCGTACGCCCTGTTTGCTGGCCGCGGCCAACGGCAAGCTCGACGTCGTCTCCTGGCTCAAGGGCAAGGGCGCCAAACTGAACACCGTCGACAACATGGGCTTTTCCATGCTCATGTGGGCCGCCGCCGGGAATCATGTGGACATCATCAAGTTCCTGCTGCGCAACGGCGTGAATATGAACGGCAAAGACAAGAAAGGCCGCACCGCTTTCGATGTGATTCGCTTCAATACCGATTTCATCAAAACCGCCGACCTGATGCGCGAGTTAGGCGCACAACGCGGCAGTCACAAACGCGCGGACGGCGACCTTGGCGAGATCATGCGCAAGCAACGCAACGGCAAGCTGGCCGCCGTCAAGAAAAAGACCGGGCTCGGCTACGGCGGCGGTTCCCTGCCCCTGCGCAACCCCAAGGCGCGCGACGCCTACCTGCTGGGCACCGTGCTCTTACTTGAAGGTAAGCGCGTCGAGGCCGGCAAGGCTCTTTCTCAAGCGGAAAAACTGGAAAAAGGCGGTTGTGCTCCTTGCCGTTTTCCACTGGCCGAAATCTATCTGGAGACCGGCGAGTTGGAAAAAGCCAGGTCCACGATCGAGGTTCTGGCCAAGGCCGGTCCCGACCCTCGTCTGAACGGTTTGTATTTTCAGTTGGGCAAAGCACTATTGACCGCCGGTGACGACGAAAGTGCGACGCCGCACCTCTATCGCGCCGCAAAAGCCGACCCGGTTGTGTATAACGAGGCCAACTATCACCTGGGCAGCCTGGCCGATGACCGCGATGACCTGGATGAAGCGCGTACCCTGCTGAACGCTTACATCTCCAATGACGCCAACGGTCCTTTTGCGCAAAAAGCTCGGACACGTTTGGAAGGGTTGGGCCCCACCACGACCTCGGTTCGCGGCACTGACGGCAAACGTCTGGACATGGCGGATTATCAGAGCAAGTACCTCTTGATCGAGTTCTGGGCAAGCGACGACGCGGATCGGCAGAAAACCCTCAAGAACCTGAAGAAATTGAACGGGTTGGACAAATTGAATCTGATCAGTGTCTATGTGGGCGGGCAGCGCCCCGACTCCGGTGAGGGTTGGCCCATGTTCCACGACCCCAACATGCGCCACTTCAACAAACGCTACCAGTTGACCGAGGTGCCCACACTGCTGTTGCTGAACAAATACGGGCAGGAGGATCTGCGCATCCGCGGTGAAGAGGTCATGCACAAATCGATTATCAAGCGCGTCAAGAAGGCGATCAAAAAATAAGGAAGAGGGTGATCTTCAGTTGTGGGCGTTAAGGGTGGACGCCTTACGGGCCAGCGCCTCGATGCGGTCCCAATCTTTGGCGGCAACCGCGTCCTTGGGGCAGACCCAGGTGCCGCCCACGCAGAGAACATTCGGCAAAGCCAGGTAATCGGCCGCATTAGTCGGTTTCACCCCGCCCGTGGGACAGAAACGAGCCTGGGGAATGGGCGCGGACATACTTTTCAGGTAGGAGATCCCGCCCGCGGCCTCTGCCGGGAAGAACTTCATGTAGGTCAGGTCCTGGTCAAGCAGGTTCATGACTTCCGTGGGCGTGGCCGCTCCGGGCAATAGTTTCATGTCGTGGTCTTTAGCGGCCGACAGCAACGACTGGGTAGAACCCGGTGACACGCAAAAAGAACCGCCGGCCGCGGCCACTTCTTCCAGCGCCCAGGGCGTCAGCACGGTGCCGGCGCCCACGATAGCTCCCGGTACATTCGCGGCTATCTCGGCGATGGCCGTCATGGCGCAGTCGGTGCGCAGGGTAATCTCCAGCGTAACCAGGCCGCCGCGCACCAGGGCCTGAGCCAGGGGTACCGCATCCTCGACGTGATCTATGGTGATGACCGGGATGACCGGCGCGGCGGTCATAATGGGCTCCATCTGATTGAAGGAAACTGTCATGAGCTGCTCCTAAGCCATGCCGCCGAGTACCGTGGCGCCTTCTTCAGCCGGACCGACCGCCGCTCTGAACGGGGCGAACAGTTCACGGCCCAGACCATACGTGGGGGTTTCGGGAGGCGCCTCACACGTCCTGGCTTCCCATTCAGCCGGGTCGACCAGGGCCTCCAGCGTACCGTGTTCGGCGTCCAGCCTTATCATATCGCCCGCGCGCACCTTGCCCATTGGGCCGCCCCTACCGCATTCCGGGGTGATGTGAATGGCCGCGGGCACCTTGCCGGAAGCGCCGGACATGCGGCCGTCGGTAACCAGTGCTACCTTGAAGCCCTTGTCTTGCAGCACGCCCAGGGACGGGGTCAGCTTGTGCAGTTCAGGCATGCCGTTGACGTGGGGGCCTTGGAAGCGGATGACCGCCACCAGGTCCTTCTCCAGTTCGCCGGCCTGGAACGCGGTCATGAGGTCGTTCTGGTCGTCGAAGACGACCGCGGGCGCTTCCACGAAACGATGCTCGGGTTTAACTGCCGATGTCTTGATGACCCCTCGGCCCAAGTTACCGCTCAACAGTTTCAGACCGCCGTCAGGGGCGAACGGTTTCGCTACGGTGCCCAGGATGGTGTGATCGCCGCTTTCGGCGGGGGCGTCGCGCCAGACCAGTTGGTCGCCCTCCAGCATCGGGGCCTGAGTATAAGCTCGCAAGCCTTCACCGGCGACAGTGGTGACATCCTCATGGGCCAGCCCGGCATCCAGCAGTTCGCGAATCATGAAGGCCAAACCGCCGGCCGCGTGGAAATGGTTCACATCGGCTGTGCCGTTGGGATAGACGCGCGCCAGCAGGGGCACCACGGCCGACAGGTCCGAGAAGTCGTCCCAATTGATGCGGATCCCGGCGGCGCGGGCAATCGCAACCAGATGCAAGGCGTGGTTGGTGGAGCCGCCGCTGGCCAACAGGCCGACCAGTCCGTTGACAATGGCTTTTTCGTCGATGACCTCGCCGATGGGGGTGAAGTTGCCCGCCTGCCGGGTCAACAGGATCACGCGGCGGACCGCCTCGCGGGTCAGGGGATCGCGTTCCGTCGAGGTGGGATTGACGAAAGCGGAACCGGGAACGTGCAGACCCATGATTTCCATGAGCATCTGATTGCTGTTGGCGGTGCCGTAGAAGGTGCAAGTGCCCGGCGAATGGTAAGAACGCGATTCGGCCTTCAGCAGTTCGTCCTTGTCGATCTCGCCCTTGGCGAACAGTTGGCGAATGCGCGCCTTTTCCTTATTGGGCAAACCGGAGGGCATGGGCCCGGCGGGTACGAAAACGGTGGGCAGGTGACCGAAGCTGAGCGCCCCGATCAGCAGGCCCGGTACGATCTTATCGCAGACACCCAGACAAAGGGCCGCATCGAACATATTGTGGGACAGGGAGACGGCCGTGGCCATGGCAATCACATCGCGGCTGAACAGGGATAGCTCCATACCGGGCTGTCCCTGGGTAACGCCGTCGCACATGGCGGGCACACCGCCGGCGAACTGGGCAACCGCACCGTTTCGATGGGCAGCATCCTTGATGATCTCGGGGAACCGGTGAAAAGGCTGGTGTGCCGACAGCATATCGTTATAGGCCGAAACAATGGCGATATTGACGGCTTCATCACCGGTAAGCGCTTTTTTATCGCGGTCGGGGCAAGCGGCGAAACCATGGGCCAGGTTGCCACAGGACAGAACACCGCGATGGGGTCCGCTGCCGGCGGCTTTCTTGAGACGGGCGAGATAAGCGGGGCGGGAATTCGCGCTCCGCCGCACAATGCGTTCGGTGACTTCGGCAACGACGGGGTTCATGCTCATGACGGCTCCCTTGATGACAGCCCTCTAGTGGGCCCAGTAGATGGTAACGGGGGTCACGTGTTGGTGCAGGACAGCACGAACGGGCATGTCCTCGAAAGGTCCTTCCTGCAAGGCCTGACCCAGCACGCGGCGTTTTTCATCGCCCGTGATCAGGAGGATGACTTCCTTGCTTTTCAGTAGAACCGGACCGGTGAGGGTTATGCGGGGTTGAGCGGCGCCCGGGGCTTGGATGGCGCAACAGGGCTTCCCGCCGGAACCGGCAACGGCTTGCAAGAGGTTATCGGCGCCGGGGAAGAGCGAAGCGGTGTGGCCGTCCGCGCCCATACCCAGCAAGACCACGTCCATGGGATCGGGCATCTCCGCCAGAGCCCGGGCGGTGACGGTCTCTCCAGCCGCCGGGGTCGGAGTATCGTTCCAAAGACCGATCAGCCGGGCATCGGCGGCCTTGTCGATCAGCAGGGTTTCGCGCAGCAGCTTTTCGTTGCTCGCGGGATCATCGGGCGATACCCAGCGTTCGTCACTGGGAACGATCGTGACCTTGGACCAGTCCAGTTCTTTTTTGGAAAGGCGTTGAAACAGCGGACCCGGCGTGCTGCCGCCGGGAACGACCAGGCCGGCGCGACCATTGGCCGCGAGGCCTTCGCCGAGACGGGCGGCCAGTCGATCGGCCAGACTATCGAACATGGCTTCGCGGTCATCGAAAAATTGACGTTCGATTTTGTTCATCGTTTCTCGCTTTCATACCAGGTGCGGCCGTCGCGCTCGATGAGGGCGATGGCGGCCGAGGGGCCCCAAGTGCCCGCGGTATAGCTTTGGGGGAAGGTGTTCAGGTTGTCCCAGCCATTCAGAATAGTATCGGCCCACATCCAGGCTGCTTCCACCTCGTCGCGGCGCATGAACAGGGTCTGGTTGCCGCGCACCACATCCATCACCAGGCGTTCATAGCCGTCCGGGTAACGCATCTTGAATGCTTCGGCAAAGCTGAGGTCCAAGGGCGTGGGCTGCATGCGGAAGCCGCCGGGGCCCGGAACCTTGGTCATCAGGTAGAGGCGGATTCCCTCGTCGGGTTGCAAGCGAATGACCATGCGGTTGGGGGCCACCTCATCGGCATTCCTGGGGAAGATCAGGTGCGGCACTTTTTTGAATTGAATGACGATTTCGGAAGTGCGTCTGGGCATGCGTTTGCCGGTGCGCAGGTAGAAGGGTACGCCGGCCCAGCGCCAGTTATCCACGTGCGCTTTGATAGCCACGTAGGATTCGGTGCGGCTGTCCTCGGGAATGCCTTTCTCTTCCATATAACCGATCACGGGCCGGCCGCCCACGGCGCCCTCGCGGTATCGGCCCATGACTACATGGCTCTTGAAGTCCTCGGGGCCGATCTTACGCAGAGCGCGCAGCACCTTCAGTTTCTCGTCGCGAACCTCATTGGCGCCGAACTCCTTGGGTGTTTCCATGGCCACCAGGCAGAGCAGCTGCAGGATATGGTTCTGCACCATGTCGCGCAAGGCGCCGGATTTGTCGTAGTACCCGCCGCGCGTGCCGATGCCGATACTCTCGGCCACGGTGATCTGAATGTGATCGATCCAGTTGCGCGTCCACAGGGGCTCGAACAGGGAATTGGCGAAGCGCAGAGCCATCAGGTTCTGCACGGTTTCCTTACCCAGGTAATGATCGATTCGATAGATCTGACCTTCGTGGAAATAATTGCCCACGCTGTCATTGATCTCACAAGATGTCTCCAGGTCACGCCCGATGGGTTTTTCGATCACCACACGGGTCTGATCATCGATCAATTTATGCTGATGGATTTTGCCGCAGGTGGAACCGAAGATACCGGGCGGCACCGAAAGGTAGAAGACGCGAATACGCCCGTCAGCGGCCAGGGCCTGCTTGAGGTTCTGCCAACCGTTGGGGACCTCTGTACTGACGTAGTCCAAACGTTCGGCAAAAGCGGCCCAGCACTCCTCGTTGAAATCCTCATCGCGGACATGTTTGACCAGGTGTTCTTTGACAATGGCTATGTAGGCGGCCCGATCCATATCGGAACGGGAGGCTCCGATGATGCGACTGCCGGTAGGAATCTGCCCGTCCTTATCGCGATAATAGAGCGAGGGCATCAGCTTACGTAACGCCAGGTCCCCGGTCCCGCCGAATACGACGAAGTCGAATATGGAGACAGGGATGATTTTGGCTTTGAATCGGCTCGGAACTTGGTGTTGATGCATTGGCAACCTCAACAATTATGTCAGGCGAGGATTATAGCGCAGATGCGCCCGCTCACCTAATGTTTATTAGGTTAACTCTGCCCGGTTGCGAGTTTGACCGGAGCGAAAGGCGTCTATATTCCGCCGAATCTCCTGGGCCAGGCGGGTTCTGGCCTGGCTGGAGAGACCGGCGATGTGAGGCGTGATAAAGAGACGACGGGGATGATGGAGATGAAAAAGGGGGTTTTCCGGTAAGGGCGGCTCCCGTTCCAAGACATCCAGCGCGGCGCCGGCGATGAGGCCTTCATCCAAGGCGACGGCCAACTGCGCCTCGTCAATGATGCCGCCCCGGCCCACGTTGATCAGGACGGCATCGGGTTTCATCAGCGCCAGTTGGTCCCGCCCGATGAGGTTACGGGTGCGCGCGTTGAGCGGCGCATGAATGCTGACCACATCGGCAAGGGCAAGCAACTCGTTCAGATCGTGTTGCGGCCAGGGCTGTTGTAAATTTGCGCCGGAGGTGGAGTGGTAGATGACGCGGCATCCGAAGGCGGCAACGGCAACGGCAACACCCCGACCAATGGCGCCCATGCCGATAATGCCCCAGGTTTTGGCCGCGAGCTCGCCGAAGGGTCGGTCCAGATGCGTGAAAACAGGGCTGTCGCACCATTTACCGGCGGTGGTGTAGTCCTGGTGGTAGCGGTTGTTGTGGGCCAGGTGAAAGTACATGGCAAAGGTGTGGCTGACCACGCTGGGCGTGGAGTAGCCCGGCACGTTGGTGACGGCGATGCCCAATTCGCGTGCGGCGTCCAGGTCCACATTGTTGGTGCCGGTCGCTGCCACGCAGATCAGTTGCAGCGTAGGGGTTGCGACCATGAGATCGCGATCCAGGCGAACCTTGTTGGAAACGACCACGTGAGCGCCCTGAACGCGCGCGGCGGTTTCCTCGGGTCGAGTTGCGTCGTAAAAGGCGGATTCATTAAAGCCGTGCGCCAGGTTCTGAAGGGAAACCTCGCCGAATGTCGCCTCGTCCAGCACCACCAGTTTCATGCCGTTACCTCATCCCCTGGTATTCTCAGATAATCTATCGGCAGATTTTCAATATATCAAAGCAGATTTAGATGGCTAATCGTGGGTTACATCACTTCGTTTTGGGAATATAATGAGCGCAGCCGTCCTTTTCTATAGTGAATGGAGGCACGCCTATGAAACGAAGAAATCTGTTTCCCCTCATCGCGGCGGTCGGCATCATCCTGGCTGCCTGCACCACGACCGGACAAGAAAAGAAGCCGAAGGTAACGTCCGTGAAGGAGTACGAAGTGAATCTCAGTGAAGAAGAATGGCGCAAGCGTTTGACCCCCGAGGAGTTCCGCATCCTCCGTCAGAAAGGTACCGAGTATGCCTGGACCGGCGAATACAACAAGTTCAAGAAAAAAGGCGTCTTCAACTGCGCGGGTTGCGGCAATCCCCTTTTCTCCTCTGAGAGTAAATATGACTCCGGCAGCGGCTGGCCCAGTTACTGGAAACCCCTGAATGAGGAGGCCGTGGTTACCGAGGCCGACTACAGTCACGGCATGACGCGCACCGAGGTATTGTGCGCTAAATGCGGCGGCCACCTGGGTCATGTCTTCCCCGACGGTCCACGTCCTACCGGTCAACGCTATTGCATCAACTCCCTGTCGCTGGACTTCGAAGCAAAGAAAGACACGAAAAAAGACGAATAACGGGCCCGGCGCGCGGACCCGTTGTTGCGGTTAGTTGTTCAGGGTCCGCGCATGCCAGGCGATGTGATCGCCGATGAAACTGGCGATGAAATAGTAACTGTGGTCGTAACCTTCCTGGTAACGCAGTTCCAGTTGAAAGCCTTTTTCCCTACAGACTTTTTCCAGGAGTTCCGGTTTCAACTGCTCGGCCAGGAAGCCGTCGACAGTGCCTTGATCCACGAACATGGGCAGGGCGGTATCCGCACCGGCCAGGATCTCCGTGGCATCGTATTGCTTCCAGGTTTCCCGGTCGTCGCCCAGATAGTTGCTGAAAGCTTTTTGGCCCCAGGGACACGTCATGGGCGCACAGATAGGCGAAAAGGCTGAAACCAGTGAATAGGTCTGTTGATTGCGTTGGCCGATCACCAGGGCTCCGTGCCCACCCATGGAGTGACCCGAGATAGAGATGCGGTCGGGTTTGGTGGGAAAGTTGGCATTGATCAAAGCGGGCAGTTCCTTCACCACATAGTCGTACATCCGATAATGACCCGACCAGGGAGCTTGAGCGGCATTCAGATAGAATCCGGCGCCGGAACCGAAATCCCAATCGTCGTCCTCGCCCGGCAGGTTCAAGCCTCGGGGACTGGTGTCGGGCGCCACCAGCATCAAACCGTACTGAGCCGCATAGCGCCAGGCGGCCGATTTGATCATGAAGTTTTCCTCGGTGCAGGTCAGCCCCGAGAGCCAGTAGAGAACAGGCAGGTTCCGTTCCTCGGCCTGGGGCGGCAGGTAGACGGAAAAGCTCATATGACTGTCGGTCACCTCCGAGTGGTGCCGGTAGAAAGCAAGGCGACCGCCGGTCACCTTGGTTTCACTCTTCAATTCCAGTTTATCTTCCATTGAATCTCCACCTCTTGGAAGGTTGTGAGCCGGTCGGCTCAGTATTGGACCACGGAGCGGATACTCTTGCCTTCATGCATCAGGTCGAAGGCTTTATTGATATCGTCCAATCCCATGGAATGCGTCACCATTTCATCGATTTTTATTTCGCCCGACATGTAACGATCAACGTAAGAAGGCAGTTCGGTGCGACCCTTGACGCCGCCGAACGCGGTGCCGCGCCAGACGCGGCCCGTAACCAGTTGGAACGGCCGGGTAGAAATCTCCTGGCCCGCACCGGCTACGCCGATGATTACCGACTCGCCCCAGCCCTTATGGCAACATTCCAGCGCCGAACGCATCAGTTTCACGCTACCCACGCATTCGAAGCTGTAGTCCACGCCGCCCTTGGTAAGGTCTACGATGACTTCTTGGATGGGCGCGTCGTATTCCTTGGGGTTCACGAAGTCGGTGGCGCCCATGCTTTTAGCGAATGCGAACTTATCGGGATTGATATCGATAGCGATGATGCGGCCGGCCTTCGCCATGACCGCGCCCTGGATGACGCTGAGCCCGATGCCGCCCAAACCGAACACGGCGATACTTGCCCCGGCCTCTACCTTGGCAGTATTCAAAACAGCACCGATACCGGTGGTAATGCCGCAGCCCAACAGGCAGACCTTGTCCAGCGGCGCCTCCTTATTGACCTTGGCGAGGGCAATCTCGGGCAGTACGGTGTACTCGGCGAACGTAGAGGTGCCCATGTAGTGGTAAACGGTCTTGCCGTCTTTTGAAAAGCGGCTGCTGCCGTCCGGCATCAACCCCTTGCCCTGGGTGGCGCGAATGGCCTGGCACAGGTTGGTCTTGCCCGAGGTACAGAAATTACACTCGCGGCATTCAGGGGTGTATAGGGGGATGACATGATCGCCGGGAGCGACCGAGGTAACCCCGGGACCCACCTCTTCAACGACACCGCCGCCCTCATGTCCCAAAACGGCGGGGAACAGGCCTTCGGGATCGGCGCCCGAGAGCGTGTAGGCATCGGTATGGCAAACGCCCGTGGCCACAATGCGGACCAGCACCTCTCCCTGTTTAGGTCCTTCCAGATCGACTTCAGTAACTTCCAACGGCTTGCCTGCTTCCCAGGCAACGGCTGCTCTGGTTTTCATAAAACGTCTCCTCTCCATATTTCCGAAGCTGTAAAAGGTCGAAGCTGAAGGCATTTTAGCGCAAGTTGTGCCGGTAATCCAGGAATGCATACGCCCGAATCAGGCAAACATGTGAACCCGGGTTGTTCTGATTTTTGCCGTGCACCTATGCTTAAAACAGCGGGCTAGCCGCGTTCTGCCTTGTAGGCGCGGATAACGTCCAGCATGTCGTCGCCGAACTTGGACAATTTATTGGTGCCTACGCCGAAGACATCCAGGAAATCCTTGTAGCTTACAGGCTGTTTGCGGGCCATGTCGCGCAAACTCTTGTCGCCGAACACCACAAATGCCGGGACACCCAGTTCTCCGGCAAGCTCCATGCGTTTCTTGCGCAAACGGCGGAACAGTTCCATATCGTAGGGGGCGCCCGGGTCGAAACCGGCGCGTTCGCGGCGTTGTTCCCCGGCCGTCTTCTTACGGGTTTCGGTGAGGATCACGGGTACATCGTCCTCGGTTTTCCCATACTTGTCGGGTCGCAGTAACCAATAGCCCTGGCGAGACACGCCGATCACCGGATAATTGCCCGAGGAACGCACCAAATAGCCCTGGCTTTCCAGTTGGTTGACCCAGTCGTGGACCTGGTGTTGGTTATACTTGCCCAGCAGGTTATGCACGGAAAGCTGGTCGTGACGGTTGCGCAGGATCTTCTGCTCGCGGGAACCGGTGAGCACCTGGGACACATAGGCCGCGCCGAAGTTCTGGCGTAGCTTCAAAACCGCGGAAAGGATCATGCGACTGAAGGTCCGCGCCTCCGGGATGGTCTCGATCTCGCCCAGGCAGATGTCACAGTGGTTGCATTTATGCTCGAACTGTTGCCCGAAATACTCAACCAGGGTGCGGTGCCGGCATTTCAGATTGGAAGCGTAGGCGATCATGTCGCGCAACTGGTTCATGCGCTCACCGGCCAGGGTTTGCTCTTCCTCGATAATGCGCTTCCAAAACTGCATGTCCTGGGCGCCGTAGACAAGGATGCACTGGCTGGTGAGACCGTCACGACCGGCGCGCCCGCTTTCCTGTTGATAATGGGACAGGCTTTTGGGCATGCCCACGTGAATCACGAAGCGCACGTTGGATTGGTCGATGCCCATGCCGAAAGCCACGGTGGCCACGATAATCGGGGTTTCCTCGCGCTGGAAGCGTTCCTGGTTGTACTTGCGGGTCTCCGAATCCATGCCCGCGTGATAGGGCAATGCGCGATGACCCTTCTTGGACAGGAATTCGGCAATCTTCTCCGTTTCCTTGCGGGTAAGGCAGTAGATAATGCCGCTGTCGCCCCTGTCGAACTCGCCCAGGAATTGGATCAACTGGTTGCGAACATTATCCCGGCGGTAGACCCGGTATTTGAGGTTGGGCCGAAAATAGGAACCCACGTAGACCTTGGGTTGGTTCAGGCATAGTTCGCCGACGATCTCCTGCTGGACTCGCGGCGGCGCCGTGGCGGTGAAGGCGTGCACGCCCACGCCCGGGAACTGTTGGCGCAGGACTTTCAACTGTTTGTATTCCGGCCGGAAATCGTGACCCCACTGGCTGATACAATGGGCTTCATCGATGGCGAAAAACGACAGGCGCACCTGGCCGATCTCTTCCTTGAAGTGATCCTGAAGCAGGCGCTCGGGCGATACATAGAGCATTTTCAGTTCGCCGCGGAAGAAAGCGTTTTTAGTGGCGCGCACCTGGTCGAAGTTCTGGGAGCTGTTGAGGAAGGCCGCGGGAATGCCCAGCAGTTGGAGGGCGTGAACCTGATCGGCCATCAGCGAGATAAGAGGCGAGACCACGACGGCGGTGCCTTCCATCAACCCGGCCGGCAGTTGATAACACAGCGACTTACCGCCGCCGGTGGGCAGAACGGTCAGGGTGTCGCGGCCGTTGAGTACATCGAGGATCGTTTCGGCCTGGAAGGGACGAAAGCCGTCGTAACCCCAAATTTCCTTGAGGGCTTTTTCGATCATTTGTTGGCGCGCGGGGTTACCGGTCATGGTTTTCCAACTCCCGGCTTATTAAAACCCAATAGGGCCGGTGAAGACAAGAGACAAGAAAAAGTGGAAGAAAGGACTTGAAAAGTAAGGCAAAGTGCAGTAAATTGTAAGGCAATGGAGGTGTGACATGGAAGCCGCTGAAGTTACCGTCACCAGCAAAGGGCAAATCACCATTCCTGCCGCCATTCGAAAGAAACTGAACCTGGAAGCGGGCTCCAAGTTGCGGTTTACCTTCAGTGAGGAAGATGAGGAGATGGTCACCATGAAACCCATCCGGAGAGATATCACCACTCTGTTCAACATCTTCGATCCACGGGCTTCTGTTTCCATAGAAGAGATGGACCCGGAGACGGGGTACGATTTAGATGATTGCGATTGACACCAACATCCTGATCCGAATCATCTACGACGACAACGAGTTTCCCGAACAGTCCGCAACCGCTCGGGCCCTTATGGAAAAGGAAAGCGAAAAAGGCATTTTCATTTCAGTAGTGGTGCTGTTGGAAACGGTTTGGGTTTTGCGATCCCGCTACAAGATTCCCAAGTTGGGTATCGTAACCTTCCTGAAGATGCTCATGGACACGGAGGGCGTGGTTATCGAACGCAGAGAGCAGGTGATACGCGCCCTACGCGATTATGAGATCGGCGGAGCCGGATTTGCCGATTACCTGATCCTGGCCTCCGCACGCGACCACAAATGCGACACCGTCTATACTTTCGAAACCCGCCGGTTGGCCCGGGACCCAAGAGTTAACGTCTTGGAAGCCCAGGCCAATTGACCGAAGTTTATTTCGAACCGATCGCAACCAGGTGATCGCGGGTGCGGATGTAGATAGCGCCGTCGGAAATGGCAGCCGAGGTAAGCACCACGCCGTCAACCGAACCCTCGCCCACGACCTCGTATTTGGGGCCGGCTTTCACCACCAGCGTCGTTCCTTCCTCGCTGGTGATGTAGATTTTGCCGTCGCCCGCAACCGCTGAACCCGTATAGGCGCCGCCCAGGCGTTGTTTGTAGGCTTCTTCGCCGGTTTTGGCATTGTAGGCCGAAAGAATGCCGTTGTCCTTGGTCACGTAGAGATAGTCGCCGTAGAGCAACGGGCTGGGCATGTACGAGGCGCCGGAGGGATGGCTCCAGGCAATCCCCTCATTGGAGGTTTCGCCGTCTTTCAAGGTCAGGTCGCCTTTAGCGTCCAGTCTCACCGCGTAGAGGGGCCGCTTGGGACCGTGCGAGGTGCTGATATAGACCATGCCGTGGCCGACCACGGGACTGGCGACCGGAATATCGCCGCCGTCGGTAATCTTCCAGATCTCTTCCCCGGTCTTCGCATCGTAGGCGCCCGCGTGCTTGTAGCCGCTGACCAACATCATCAAACGACCGTTGTGGTTGTGAATCACCGGAGTGCACCAGGTCGGCACGTCATTGCGAGCTGTCTTCCACTTTTCCTTCCCGGTTTTGAGGTCCAGCGCGGCCACGTAACTGTCCTTCTGAACATCGACCTGGAGATAGATGACGCCGTCGTGGATCACGGGAGAGGAACCGAACCCCCACTGGGCGTCAGGCACTCGAAAGAAGCCGGAATCCAAAACGCCCAGGTCCTTCTTCCAGATCAGGTTGCCGTCCATATCGTGGCAATACAATCCCTCGGAACCCAGGAAGTTGACCAGGTATTTACCGTCCGTGGCGGGCGTGCTGTTGGCGTGGGTGGCCTTGGTATGGCGCTTGATCTTGGGCACGCCTTCATGGAGCAGTTTCTCCCATTTGATTTTGCCGGTTTTCTTGTCCAGGCAATACATGATCCACTTGTGGACGCTGTCGTCCTTTACCGGCTTGATATCGCCGTACAACCCGGCCTTCAGTTCAGGAGCTTTCAGGCCGCTGATCGCGGTGGTGATATAGATACGGTTACCCCAAATCACCGGGCCGGCATGGCCCAGACCCGGAATCGCCGTCTTCCAGCGAATGTTTTCCCCGGTTTCCATACTCCAACTGGTGGGCAGGGGTTTGTTGTCGGCAATGCCGGCGTTGTTCAGGCCGCGAAAAGCGGGCCAGTTATCGGAAGCGTTGAGCGAGCAGGCGCAGGCCAGGCAGCATAAAATGAGCACAGATTTGAACACGTTAACCATCCTCCCGGACTTGTTTGCTTCATCCTACAACGGAACTTGCGGCAGGCGGAGCTAATTTGGCATCTTACGGTAGAATACTCACAAAGTTTTCGACACCGGCTAGATCTGCGCCTCGTCCTCGCCGCCCAGCTTTTCCCCTAAGCGGTCTACAGCCAGAGTAATGCCCAACCCCAATACCAGAAGACCGACGGCGCCGGCGATTTGCACAGGAGCCGGGGAGAAGGTGACTACCGGCCAGTCTTCCGGGTCGATGTCGGCTTTATTTTGATCGGTGACCACGATCGCGCCAATGGTCTCGCCCACGGCCGGTTCACGCCCCTGCTGGAAGGGCCACAGGCCCACGACCGCGCCCAAGAGCAGGCCGAAAAGCACGCCGAGGGTGCCGATCTTGTGTTTGGCCAGCAGCCATTTCAGCAGGTTGCTGACACCGACCACGCCGATCAACACGCCGATGCCCACGGGGATCACCACGTGCAGGGCTTCCAGGATCAGGTCGAAATCAGGTTCGATGTTTTTGGCGGAGTCGCCCAGCAGGCCCAGTTTCACCTTGTCGATACCGCCGAGCAGGGTTTCGTACTGGCCCAGCAAAAGCACCAGATAACCACCGCTGACACCGGGCAGGATCATGGAAGCGGCTCCGGCAAGGCCCGCCATGAATAGAAGAAAGTAGTTGACGCCGGCAGAGCCGCCGGCCCCTAAACCGAAGGCCATGATGACCATGACGGCAAAACCGCCGAGAGCGCCCGCCCAAAACGGTTTGCCGCGGGGTTGCGAGAGCCGCCAGACCAGGGGCGCACCGCCCAGGGTAAGACCGATGAACAGGCTGTACATGATCCAGCGGTGATGGACCACGCTGTCCTTGATGGGTCCGGCGCCCAGCAAAATAGCCAATACGGCGGCCAGCACCACGGAGCCCAGCAGAACCAGCGAGGACGGTTTTAACTTGAGGGTGCTGACATCGGCAACGGCTCCGATAAAAAGCGGGTATACGCCCGCCGCAAGCAACATGGTGCCGCCGCTGATCCCCGGCACCAGATTGGCCAGGCCCATTAAAATCCCGCCCAGAGCGCCGCGCACGGCCAGTGCGATTAAAGCTGATTGATTCTCTTGCACGATCAACTCCCGTCTAAAACCATGCGCATTGTGACATGGTTCGGCTGTGCCGACAAGCCCCGGATAACCGACCCGGCACTTGCCCCCTGAAAATTTTTTTTCAAAAATTTCAGGGAAAAAAAAATCCGTGTCCGTCTTAAGGCGCAGATGGGTTATCGACCACAACCCCCCTACCCTAAGTATCAGCGATTGAACTATTTTACGAAAGCTCGCGGCATGTTTGCAGCTTGAGCAGCGGAGAGATCACGATCCCGAATCGATAGTGGCCGAAGGCTGCTTACAGGGGCGTTCTCTGTCCGAAAACATGCCGCGGTTATAATGCAGAGAGGGAGGAACCATGTCTGCACATAGAACCCCTGTAATTTTTTTCGCCTTTTTCCTTATCACCACTGCCGTAAAGGCCCAAGACGTTCAGGTTACCACGGAGCTGAGTCAGGTTACCGCCGAGGGACCCTATAAAGACAACACCATTTTACGTATTCACCATTTCGACGCGCCCGATACCTTGATCAATATTGCGGGAACGGCCGCGGTCACCGGCATCGCCGGCGAGCCCTCGGGTTTCCAACTGGTTTACGGTTGGTATGACGGCATCCTGTTCTGGGATGACCGGATGATTCGTTCCCGGGGACGTGATCTCTTCTTCATATTATTGAACGCGGAGGGAAACCTGATTGCCTTACGGACCTGGAGCGGTTCAGGGGACGATGTGCCGTTGGACATGGAAACCGCCCCTTATTATTTCGAACTGCGCGCCCTGCTGCCGACACTTGACCCCGAGGGTGAGCCGCCCAGGACGCTGTACATCGAGACAGGCGGCGGCCAGGGTAAAACCGGCGGGCAAGATCCGGTGGAAATCGATATCGTCGATCAAACAGGGGAGACCAGCACCGAGGATCCTGAAGGCTGATATCCCAATCAACCGGGGAGAGGTTCTCCTCTCCCTTTTTTCAACCCATAGCGCGTGCTGCCGATCAACCCTTGCGGTAGCTGTTAATCATTCAGCTTCAGCTTTTTAATGCGGTATCGCAAGGCGCGTTCGGAGACTTTCAATCTTGCCGACATGGCCTCGACGTCGCCGTTGCATTGTTCGAACGCCTGCTCGACGGTCTCGTCGGAAAGATCGGCGGCCGTTTGGATGCCGGGCGTTTTATCGATCAGGGCATAAATCGATGTCCTCGATATATTCAGTTGAGCGGCAGTTGCCTTGGGTTCAAAAGCATTGGCCTCGTAAGCCGCCAGCAGTTCCTCCCGAGTAATCTCGGAGGGTTTGCAGTATTTCTTTTTTTGCGGACGAGCCTCGGGCGGAGGTTCGGCCTGATCGAGCAGGTATTTGACCTTCGGTGTCTCGGTCAGTTGCGGGGAGTCACGGTTGGCAATAACCAGTTGGCGCACAACATTTCTGAGTTGGCGCACGTTACCCGGCCAATGAAAAGCACAAAGCCTGGCCCCTAATTCTGCCGGCAACCATTGGGGCGTATCCTTATCGGGCGGTTCCAATTTGCTTGTTGCATCGATGGAAGCCAGGTCTTTTTCAGCAAAGTGCATGAACAGGCGACCGATATCATCGCGTCTTTGCGATAAAGGCGGCAGCCAGATTTCGTAACCCGCAAGACGATAATAGACCGGGTCCTTGAAATTGCCCTCCATGGCTTCGGCTTCCAGGTCCGCATCGGTGGCCGAGATCAGGCGCACGTCTATTTTGACCGGTTGTTGACTGCCCACGGGAAAGATCTCGCCGTTTTCCACGGCACGCAACAAATTACGTTGAAGATCCGATGAGGCTTCTCCGATCTCGTCCAGGAAAAGCGTGCCGCCCTGCGCCGCACGGAAGTAACCTTCCTGAGCCGATACGGAACCGGAGAAGGCGCCGCGAATGCTGCCGAACAACTCGGAAGTCTCCAGCCCTGAAGGTATCGCACCCAGGTTTACGGAAACCAGCTTGCCTTCTTTCCTGGGCCCGTATTTGTGCAGGGCTTGCGCCAGTAATTCTTTACCGGTGCCGGTTTCACCGCGTAGCAGCACAGGAATATCCTGGTCGGCCAAACGCGTCACTTCCTCTCGAAGCCTTGCCATGGCGGAACTGCCGCCCACCAGACCGTATTTCTCGGTACATTGGGCATGGGGAGGTTTGGCCAGGTGTAGGAGAAGCGTAATGCGATCGGCCAGAATGAGGATGACGCCGTAATCCAGTTGGGGGACCGTGAAGGTCTGCTGCTTGCGGATGGTAGAACCGTTTGTCTTGACTTTCGTACGGGTGCCGCTTGCATCCAAAACAACGCTTCCGTCGGTTTTGCCGGTCAGCATGACCGGACCGCGGCTGAGGAAGGGATCGAGCAGCGGTTCGCCGCCGCCGGCGCCCGGTTGGGCAAAATACGGTTCGGCCCTCGACAGCCCCACACTTTTCCCGGGCAACATGGTCAAAAGGCTGCGTTCTCCGATGCGACCGACATCCGGGTGCACGACCACGGTCAATACAACGACGCTCTCGCCGGGACCGTCACCGGTTTTCCCCTTTTTAGGGGCGATGCCGGCAGTGGTGTCGAATAAGGACCTTGGTTGCATGATCGTTCACTCCCTCCGGGAATGTGGTGAAGTATAACGCATTTTAAGTCTTGTGTCGGCATATGGCGGATTTGGATGCATGGACCCTTGAAGTATTGACGGAAGCCGGCACAACGCCGTGCGCTGTTGTGATTGAGTTGCTTTTCGATCGCTCGTTAGGCGGGGGTTTTCATCGCTTCCACCTAAAACAATCCATTTTTCGTATCTGACAACTAAATACAGCTGACGGCGGGTTGTGTGAAGATTCGTGCCCCGCTTTACCGCCCGATTCGTTGACTCTTGCCGCCCGGGATCGAGAAGTCACGACTGATTTCTCGATTCCAAAAGTCGGGGAGCAAAGAATCAGTCCTCATTCTTTGCGCACCGAAAGTTCAGGATCGAAGAATCAGTTTTGATTCTTTGCTCCCGAAAAGTCAGGGTTAAGGAACCACAACTGATTTCTTTCACATTACTTTTCGGGGCGCAAAGAATCAGTTCTCCTTCTTTGCTCCTGACTTTTCCGGGTCGAGGAATGAGAACTGATTCTTTGCTCCTGACTTTTCAGTGTCGAGGAATTGGAAAGGATCCTTTGAGTCTCAGTTTATCGAAACAACCAATGACAACTGAATATGAGCCCCCGCGCGCTCATTCCGACAACCAAAAAACATCTGGAATAGGGGCTTCTTCCCCTGATACACGGTGTCACTGCCGGACTTGCCGGCTGCCTTTTCAGCGGCCGTTATGACCGCGTATGATATGAACCCGTGAATTCCGGGATTCTTCCTTGCCAAGGAAAACATCTGGGTTTATCTTGCAAGACAGAGGGATCGTTTATGGGCATTCTCGATGCGCAAACCGTGCTACAACTTCTGGAAGAAAAAAGCCCGCGTGAGATCCGCGCCATGGGCCGCCTGCTGGATGATGAAGCCGAATTACTGCTGCAACAGGCCGAGCGGGAATTGGACGGTATCGCCGATTTGTTGGACCAGGTAACTCGCAATGCCGATGTGGAACAATCGGAAGACGACATGGAGCCTGTAGATTTCCAGAAACGGATCTACGGCGACGGCATCGATTTAAAGCTGCCCACCTGGACACCGCCGGATCCCGGTCGCATTTTGACGATTTTGCTCTCGGGCATGGCGTTGCTGATGCTGGTAGCGGCCACCCTGGGTTTTATCACCGCTCGCTGGATACAAGACCCGGTGCCGGAATCGCAACGGATTGCCACACCCGGCGTCGCGGGCATCGACAGTGTTAACGAGAAACTGGTGCAAGCCCTGGTGGAACGCGCCGTCCACCTGCAGAGTCGGAATACGGAGAGCGATCCGATTTTGGCTCGTCAGGCCCTGGCCGACCTCTTACAAGCTTTGGAACTTGCTCCGAACCATCCCGTTGCCTTAGAACACATCGTCTCTGTTTATGAGGCGTTGGGCAATCTGAAAAAAGCAGGCGAGTACCGTGAACGCTTGAAAAAAGCCGAAGTCGAAAAGTAACCGTTCCGCCCGCGTTTCAATGTATCCTGGCCTTTGGGCTCTCGGCGTGTTAGATTGTGTCCGACTTGAAACCGGAGACCCTCATGCTTAAAAAACACGAACAATACCCCAACTTCTATACGGTGGAGCACCCACTGATCAAACACAAGTTGTTCCACCTGCGCGACAAAACTACATCCAAGAAGAAATTCAAGGAACTGGCCAAGGAAATCTCGCTGTTATTGGCTTATGAGGCCACAAGCAGCCTGCCCCTGACTGAAGACACCGTGGAAACGCCCCTCGAATCCATGGTTACCCAGCGTCTGGCCGGTAAGAAAAGCGTTATCCTTCCCATCTTGCGCGCCGGGTTGGGGATGGTGGACGGCTTCCTCGAGTTGATGCCCGGCGCACGGATCGGTCATATCGGCCTCTTCCGCGATGAAGATACACTTGCGCCCCAGAAATACTATTTCAAGATCCCGGGCGATCACGAACAACGTCTTTTTTTGGTCTTGGACCCCATGTTGGCCACGGGCGGTTCGGCTAGTGCGGCTGTGGCCATGCTGAAGGAAGAGGGCATTCGCAATATCAAATTCGTTTGCCTGGTGGCGGCGCCTGAGGGCGTCAATCGCCTCAACGGGGATCACCCGGATGTACCCGTCTATGCCGCCTCGCTGGATCGGCAGTTGAATAGTATCGGTTATATCCTTCCCGGCTTGGGCGATGCGGGCGACCGCTTGTTCGGCACGCGTTAGGGCTAAAAGAACGGCCGGTTGAAACCGAACGGGTCTCAACCGGCACGGTTGGAACGGAGTTTTACCTGTTCCCCTCGGACTTTTTGATTTCCGCTTTCGCGGGCATGGTAAACAAGGCGTCGTCCATGGGGACATTGGCCTCGATTTTATCGAAGGTCATCGTCATTCCGCCGCGTCCGCCGCGCCCGCCGCCTCTACCGCCGCGTTGTCCCCCGCCTTCAGTGGTAATGGAATGGGGGATCATGACGCCGGCCACCTCGCGATAATCGCTGAACAGGATACTTGATTCGACCACGTTGCCCTCGCGGTCATTGCGGACATTGACTCGGCGAATCTCCACAAAATACTCCGCGTCTAAGTAGCTGTACATGGTGTTCCCCATGCCGCCTCCGGAGGCGCGACCGCCTCTGCCGCCGCGTCCACCGCGCGCGCCCTGTTCACCGACCGGGCGTTCCGGCGGAGCTGCGGTCTTCTCGCGTTGACGCGGTTCGCGGGTCAACTTCAGCTTCAATACGTCGGTGCCCTCGAATGTTTCCTTACCCGCAAATTCGACCTTCCAGCCGCCCTTTTCCGGGTTCACCAGCGGGCCGAAGACGCGCGACTGATTGCGAATATTGCCGCCGCGTCCACCTTCCATGACACGCGGCTCATTGTCGCCGCGGAAGGGCATGATGCCCCACGCCTGTTTGCCGTCGAATGCCTGAGTCATGATCATCCCACGCATTTCCGCTTCCCAGCGGACCTTGTCGGGCATCTTGATCCAACGGCTGAACGGCGCATCGACCATACGGCCCCCCCGTGTCATGGTACCGGTCATTTTCAAGGTCTCGATCGCCTGGATCTTCTCGCGCCCGCCCAGGGCTTCCACGTGTTTCTTCAGTATCTCGTCAACGGTTTGGGCCGACAGTACGGGTGTGAACAACAGCAGCAAAAAGGTGCGAATCATAGGTTTCCTCCCATCGAATGAGCCGGGACAAATACTCCCGTTTCCTATTCTGACAGGTGAGCAAACCTTGCGTTGATTTCGCGGGACAGGTTTTACAACTTTTACAGCCGGGCGTCATCCAAGGGCGGCAGTTTGACCGCGAACAATTCACCGGCATAGTCGTTGATTGCATGGGCCAGGACCAGGGTTCGGTTGTCCAGTAATGCGCAGTAGGGGAAGTTCTGGAAGGCGCCTTCCTTGAGGTCCGGGTGGTCCGGTGCGTAGAAGCGATATAAACCGACCAACGCCCCTGTTTTCAAATTGATCTGGTGAAGAAGTCCCTGGCTCATCAGCAGCCCCTCGTCGCCGAGAACCTGGAAATTGAAGAACAGGGGAATACGTCGTCGCGGATTGGCCAGGTCTTCGCGGTTCGTCTGATGCCAGTTGATTTCATAGCGGAGGGTTTCCGGGCTGTCGAAGGTCAGGTCGCCCAACTTCTCGAAGTTTTTGTCGAAAAGTGCAATCCGAGGGGTGAACAGATAGGCGCAGTACCAGATGTCTTCACCGCGACGCCACATGACACTGTCCGCCAGGGGGCTCAAGGCGGTCAGCGAGGGGTCGAAGGCCTCATCGACGACGGTTTGTTTCAATTCGCCGTCCGTGGTGAACACGGTGCCCACATGTCCTGGCCGACTCCCGTCGCTCCAGGGAATCACCACGTTGCCGTCAGCCACGTCGAAACCGCGACAGCGAAACAATCGGTTGAGGGGGAAGCGCCCGGAAGCGTTATGACTGAATTGGGATTGGTAGCGGTTATTTTGGAAGAACAAAACATTACCGCGATCGATCACTGTCAACCTTCCGGCATCGGCGCTCAAACCGAGAATCGGGCCGTGGTGTTCGCCGGGTCCGTCGCCCTGCCTGCTGACAATACCCGCAAAGAGGCCGTCATGGTTGATTTCCAACAGCGGCCCCTTCAATTGATTGACGAAGATGCTCTTACCGTTGGTTTCCAGGAAAAAGGTATGGCGCCAGTACTCCGCGGGATGTTCCGGCGTGTCCTTGTAAAAGGAGGTGACAGGAAGGCGGGTCACGGTAAACCCGCCCTCGTTTAACTTCCTCGGTTCAGAGTCAGGCGGTAACCCGGGATTTTTGCCCCCGCAGGCAATCATAAATAACACCCAAAAAATCATCGAACGCCTCACTCTGGGTACCGACTCCTTCTCCTTCCTAAAAAGGCAAGTATTCGATCGGATCGAGGAAATCGGCGACGTAGCAACTGGTCGATTGCTCGTCTACCATCAAGCCGTTTTTATCGAAGACCTCCGCAATAGCGTAATCCTGAGCGACGATGGTTTGACCGCGTATGGCTTTGCCGCTACAGGCTACCGCCATGTACGAAGGACACTTGGTGGGTGAAGCCTGAACGCACAGCGCCCAAAGGGGCACCATTCCGAGGGAAATTGACGCACAGAGAACCACTAGTTTCAGCTTTTTCATATCGCGAAACTCCTAAGTAAAGGAAGACTTTAGAGGACCGGTGTGAGTTTGGGATTGTGGTCGGCTGAAAAAGCCGAACCGGTGTGGTGTGAACAAAGCCCTCAGGATCGGCCGTACGGCCGCACCCAATATAACGGCTTTGTCAGAAATTATCAATGAAATTTAGAAAACTGTCAGACTTCCATGAATTACCCCGCCGGCGACGAAAGACCATTTTCGCTTCCAGAGGTAATACACGGAACCTTCGCTAGGTTTTATCGGAGCAATTTCATTCATACTTGAATAAATAGACCGGCCGTGATTGCAGCACCTCGGTCCCTGTCGACACATCTCTTTATCAGCGCGGCTTGACGTCTATGCGAAGGCCGCAACATTTCATTGCGGCCCTGAATCATGACAGTGTTCTATTTCCTCGCCTCTCGTTTTTTAGCAGCGATAACCATCTTGCGAACATCCGCAAGAAGTTTCGGCGCATCGAACACGATCCCGTTGCGTACCGTCCAGCGAACCCCGCCGATACGTTCCACTTCTCCGGTGTCATCGTTCAATTTGATAGCGCCCGTGCCGTAGAGAACTTTCAGGTTTTGCAAGGGATTCGCGGGGACGATGACAAGGTCGGCCCGTTTACCCACTTCCACCGAACCGATCTCGCTATCCAACCCGGTTAGCTGGGCGCCCATCATGGTGGCGGCTCGAATCACCTCTAAGGGATGGAAACCGGCTTCCTGCAAAAGTTCCAACTCGCGAACATAGGCAAAACCGAACAGCTTGTAAATGAATCCGGCGTCGCTGCCCACCCCCACACGACCGCCCTTGTTCTTGTAGTTATTGATGAACTGCATCCACAATTGGTAGTTGCGTTTCCACTCTACTTCGTCCGTGGTGGTCCAGTAGAACCAGTAAGCACCGTGTGCCTTGCGGTTGGGCGCAAACCAACGCCAAAGCGTGGGCAACGTGTATTCATCGTGCCATTCGGCGCGCATGGCCCGCATCAGATCGCGGCTGGCCTCGTAGATGGTCAGGGTGGGCACCAGCGTGAAGTCGCGCTCGATCAGGTCGTCGGTCAGTTCATGCCAACGCGGGCTGCCCGGCGGCGCCGCCTGCTTCCACAGGCGTCCGGCCTCGCCGAAACGGTTTTGTTCGTCGTTGTAGTTATAGTCCGGAGGATAGTCTTGAATCACACGGTCAACGAAAAGGGCCTCAGGCAATCCATACCAGTGCTCCATACTGGTGAGGCCCCAACTGGAGGTATCGTCCACGTTCATACGCGTCACGTTCAACTGGGCATGGTGACAGGTGGTGCGCAAGCCCTGCTTCTTGGCCTCATCCAGAGCCGCTTTCATGATTTCAGGCGAGGAACCGAAGAACTTGATGCCGGTAGCGCCGCGAGGCACAATGCCGCGCACCCATTCGCGGGCTTGCTCCGGTGTGCGAATCACCCCGCTTGACGGCGAAGGAAAGGTTGCGTAGGGTTCGATGTGCGGTGCGGTGATCTCCCCTTTTGCGCTGCGACGAGCGTGCTCTACTGTCCAACCCAGACCGTTGCCGCAGGCCACCTCGCGGATGGTGGTGATGCCGTGCGCCATCCACAGCTTGAAAACATATTCCGCGGACGGAACCTCGCCCACCAGGCCGTGCATGGGTGTGGCAATGTGCGCGTGGCAATCCACGAATCCCGGCAGGACGTACATGCCGTGGGCATCGATCTCGTAATCGCCCCCGGCGGGCCGCGACTTGGGATCGATGGGCACCTTGGGGTAACCGACAAAGTTGATGGCGGCAATGCGATCCTCTTCGATCACGATATCGGCCGGACCGACGGGCGGCGCGCCGGTACCGTCGATCAAGGTAGCCCCGCGAATAACCAGGCGTTTGAAAGGGCCCTCGCCTTCCTTGCGATCCGGAGCGGCCTTCGCCGGCTTCATGCCCCTACTTTTCTGCAGGGACCGAATCCCCTCGTCCCCCGGCGGGACCTGGTCCTGACCCATCGAGACCGGGGTCAAACAGCACAATAGAAAACACACAAATCGCTTCACAAAAAACCTCCGCAATTCATTGAACAACCGAATTGATTGGAACGCTCTCATCCTAACACGGATTAGCTCAGTATGGGCTCCGCCGCGATTCCGGCCTGAAAAACCGAGCCCCGGTTTATTTGGAAATCGACCCGCGAGCCGACGAGTCCCCGGGCCGGATTGCATCTTTACCTTCATCCAATCCGTCCATAAGGTACAATAATAATTTCGGCCGTGTACGGTCGGATTTCTGAGACGAGGAGAAGTTGGATGTTGCGTTATGTGTTGGGCGGCTTATTCGTGGCGGCCATGTTCGGTTTTGCCGGCGGGATGGTTCACGTCTCCATACCCGCTGTTAAATTCGATAAGAAGATGGATGTGGAGAAGGGCACCTTACTCGATGTTCGCACCCCCAAGGAATACGCCGCGGGCCATGTCAAAGGCTCCAAGCTGGTCAACTACTTCGACGAGGATTTCAAGAAAAAACTGGCTGAGATGCCCAAGGACACCACCTATTATGTCTATTGTCGCTCCGGCGGCCGTAGCGGAAAGACCCTGAAGATGATGAAGGACATGGGTTTCCAGCGCGTTTACGATATGTCCGACGGCATGTTGGGCTGGGAGAGGGCCGGTCTGCCCGTTGAAAAAGTAGAATAGCTCGCGGCGGGAGATGTCGAGACGCGCGCATCTCCCTCAAGCTCCGATCATCAACCGGCCTGCGGCGGGAAGCGCAATACAAAGCTGGCGCCTTTACCTTCGCCCTCGCTTTCCGCATGCAAGGTGCCGTTCATATTTTCCATGGCTTGAAGGCAATAATGCAGCCCGAAGCCGTGACCGTCCATCTTGGTGGAATAGCCGTGCTGGAAGAGCTTGTCCAGTTCCTTGATTCCCTCGCCGGTATCGCTGATGCGGCAGAAGACCTGGGTGTTTTCGTCCTTGCCTATTTCCACGGTCAGTAAGCGATGTTCGCTTTGGTTCATGGCCTCGATACCGTTTTTGATGATGTTGACCAGGATCTGGATGAGCACGGATTGATGTACGCTGACGGTACCGTCGTACCTGTAGACTTTTTCCACTTCGATCTGGTGCTTGCGAATCAACTCGGACTGCACGGCCAGGGACTCATCGACCAGGTTTTCCAAAACTACGGGTACGATTTCGTTGGAATCCTTGGCGTAGTACTGTTGTGTCTCGATGGTGTCTTCCATCAGGAAAATACGCTTGCGCATATTTTCCAGTTCTTTGGTCACCACCTCGCCTTCTTTTTGTAGGATGTCGGCCAACTTGATGAAGTATTCAGGCAGTTTGCGGCCCTTGGGGTCCTCGCTGAGGAAACGGCCGATATCTTCGATATTCTGTTCCAACATTTTAGCCGCCATGTAGAAACCGGTCACTTTCGACTGGTTGAGCTTCATGGTGATCTGCGTGCACGAGACTTTGATGCTGGAGAGGATGTTGCCCACATTGTGCAGTACGGAAGTCGCGAACTCGGCCTTGCCCGCGGCGCGCGCGTGTTCCAAAGCCAGGGACTGGGCTTCCTTCAACTCGCGGGTGAGATCGGCCAGTTCCAGGTGGGTTTTGACGCGAGCCATCAATTCTTTCATGGCGAACGGCTTGGTGATGTAGTCGTTGGCGCCCGCTTCCAAACCCGTGATCAGGTCCTTGGTCTGGTTTTTGGCGGTCAACAGCAGTACCGGCAATTCGTTGGGGTTGAAGCGCTTGCGAATGCGCTGGCAAACCTCGTAACCGTTCATGCCCGGCATCATCACGTCCAGCAGGATCAGGTCGAACACTTCGTCGCCCAGGACCAGATCCAGGGCCTGCTTGCCACCCGTGGCAGTGGTAATCTGGTAGTCCTGGAGGTGGTTGACCAGCACCTGGATGTTGATGGGGTTATCATCCACCACCAGGATATGGTACTGGTCCTTGCCTTTGCGACGAGCCGGGAGGGGTTCCTCGGCAGCGGCTCCGCCGGTATCTTTTTCTTCACGTAGCATGGGTTGCGCCGCGGGAACCTTCGGTTTTTTAGGTTCCGGGGCGGGAGAGGGCGTTTCCACGCGGGCCGGCTCCATACGCGCTGCCGGTTCCCGAGGTTTGGGCGGTTCGGGGCTGACCGCGGGCGGGGCATGCAAGACCGGCTTGGGTGCTGCCGGCACCCGTTCCGCCATTTCGGCGACGGCCTTATCCGCGGTCTCCTTGCTCATGGGCAGGACGAAGCTGAAGGTAGAGCCGACATCGGGTTGCGATTCAACTTCCAGGGTACCGCCGTGTAGCGAGACCAATTTCCGCGTAATGCTCAATCCCAGGCCGGTGCCGTCGAAAGCCCGTGTAGCCGCGCCTTCGCCCTGGCTGAAGGCCTCGAAGATCTGTGATTGTTTGTCCTCAGGAATGCCGATGCCGGTGTCCTTTATACTGATGCGGATGAAATCGCCCTCTATCCGGGCCAACGCGGTAACACTTCCCTTTTCCGTAAATTTGATGGCATTTCCAATCAAGTTGACCGCAATTTGTTGAATGCGGTCCTCGTCGCCGTAAACCTCGGGGAGATCGACGGGCAGGGCGTTCACCAGGTCGATGGACTTGGCGCGCGCCATGGGCGAGGAAAGCTGGAAAACCATATCGATAAGGGGTCGCAGGCCGACCAATTCGCGGTGGAGCGTCAGGTTCTCCTTCTTGAGCTTGGAAAAGTCCAAAATGTCGTTGACCAGATGGGCCAGACGCCGACCGCTTTGCAACACCAGATCCAAATTCTTTTTGGTGCGTTCGTTCAACTCGCCGGTGGCGCCCGTAATCAGCGATTCCACAATGCCGATGATGCCGTTCAACGGAGTGCGCAACTCGTGGGAGGTATTGGCCAGAAACTCGTCCTTCATCCGGTCCAACTTTTGGAGTTCGGCAACGAGCATGGCCTGAGCGCGTTCTTTTTCTTCACGAGCCTGGTGAAGTTCACGCAGTTCCTTGACATGCGTGAGGGTTTTGTAAATGGTGGTCTTCAGATCCTGATACTGAATGGGCTTGCTGATGAAGTCGAACGCGCCGCCGTTCATGGCTTTGCGAATGTTCTCCATATCACCGTAAGCGGTAACCATCACGGCTTTTAAGATGGGGTAATTTTTATTGAGTTTGGAAAGCAGGGTAAGGCCGTCCATTTGCGGCATGCGAATATCCGAAAGAACCATGTCGAAATCATCGTCCTCTTCCAACTTATCCAAGGCTTGCTGGCCGTTATGGACGAAGGTGAAACTCAGTTCCTTCTTGCGTATTTCGCGACGAAACATCTGTCGGAAAAGAATTTCCAGATCGGATTCATCGTCAACAACCAGAATGCGCGCCGGTAGATCGCGCACTTTCCCGGCGTTTGTTGCCTCTTCTGGTTCCCTGGTCAAAACAACCCCTTGGGTAGAATTCATGTCGTGATAGCCCTGCCTCGGTTATTCATTATATACCAAAAGAAAAATGTGTGTTTGGACAATAAGGCCGGTAGCCGAAAAATGTGCCGCCGCTACTCAGATTGCGCGCCCCTGACTTCAAGCTTGCGTATCACTCAAATCAAGGGGTTGAGTAAAACTTGCCAGGGGTGTTTTGGCATGGATTGTGGACCTTGGGGTCCGGATTGGGTTGATTACTGATTTGAAGGTTGTTTTAATCATCATAAAGGGTTCGGTGAAGGTTTACCACGTCGGGAGGTTGTCAGTAAAGGCTCACCACCTGAAAAGTCCCTCAAGGAAGGTAAATTTGAGTGATTCCGGCGCAGCAGCCGGATTCTGGTACACACATCTCGTCGGTCCTTACGGCTGGATTCTTAATACAATTTTCCCGAAATGCCTGTTTTCTTCCATCATTTGATGTGCGTCCCGCACCCTGCTAAAGGGAATTTCCTCAGAAATAACCGGTTTGAGTTCTCCACGTTCCAGTAAAGGTAACCAGCGTGAGCAAAACCGCTTTCTTATGGCCGCTTTTTCATCCAGTGGAAGACTACGCATCACTGATCCGTGAATTTTCAACTGTTTGCGCAAAATAAGACCTAAGTCTAATTCTGCCCTGGCTCCCCCCAAAAGCCCGACAACTACTAATCGGCCCTTACGACGTAAAACACTCAAGTTACGAGCAAGGTATGCCGCCCCAATAAAGTCAAGCACCATGTGAATCCCCTCGCCCCGGGTCAGGCTCCTGATCTTTTGGGCGAAGTCCTCTGTTTTGTATGGGATACCTACATGTGCACCAAGTTGCCGGCAACGGTCCAGCTTTTCCTCGGAACCGGCGGTGGTATAGATATGCGCCCCCACGGTTCGGGCCATTTGGATCGCGGTGCTGCCGACCCCGCTGCCGCCCGCGTGGATGAGTAAATGTTCGCCCTCACTCAATTCGCCGACGCTGAACAGGGTTTCTCCGGCAGTATAGAAAGTCTCTGCAATCGCCGCGGCAAAGGTAAAATCCCATTCAGCCGGAATGGGCATGGCCAGGGCCGCATGCATGGTGCAATATTGGGCGTAGGCGCCGCCTTCCACCAGGCCGAAGACGCGATCTCCCGGCGAAAAACCCGTCACATCGGGTCCCACCTGGTCGACAACACCCGCCAACTCCAGACCCAGAATGGTTGAAGCGCCGGGCGGCGGCGGATAGAAGCCTTTGCGTTGTAGAATGTCGGCCCGATTGACGCCGGCGGCGTGTACAGCGATCAATAGTTGACCCGCGGCCGGTTTCGGCTTGGGGACCTTCTCAATAGTCAGGCTGTCGACTCCGCCACCTTCTTTAACGGCTGCTGCATCCATCATGGGCCACCTCACCGTGGAGTTGTCCTTATCCTTTTGATTTTTACCATATTGTGACCTGGAAATCCAGGTAGCTGCCTGGGTTTACCAAGGCTTGGCGAGGTCAAACAACGGTGGGGCCGGAAGCCGTAGGAGTGTTTATCGGCGAGGGCCCGGGGACTCGCCAAAGTCGTGTTTGGATCGCGTGACAACCTCGAATTAGCCGCCATTTTCTCTCGGGAAGACATGATCAACCGGTGTCCGGTACTCGATTGTTCCCGGAAAGACACGAACATTTTACGCGGGATCGCCTCGGCCGCCTGCCAAAACTCTCTCGCGATTCACCCGGCGCCCGGGCCGTCCCTCAAAAACCGGCGGCTAATGGGCCGCCAGTCCGGTGTATTACAAAATCGCCGACGTAGAAGCCTGGATTAAGGGAAACCAGGTGTAACCCCGCGCTCTAGGAGGGCTGTGCTCGGGTTGTCTTGGCAACGTATTGCGTCGAGGGCCGACCCGCCGAAATGGGCGCATCGTGAGCCGGGCGATGCGTTCATCGGCCGTTTTGGATGGGACGGTGCGTCTCGCAACGCGCCCAAACTTGCCGAGCACCGGCTCGAAGTTCCCAACAACGCGCCCAGAACAAAACGGCACAACCTTTTGAATATGTTGTTCGGCCTCATCTGCCCGAAAAGGCGTGCTTAGAATGCTTCTAAGTTGTTTTTTTGAGTAGAGGTTTGCTTTAGGTAGACGTCACATGGTTGAAAGCAAATCAGGTCAGAACTTCACCAGGTACCCTTTGGCTTCCAGGCAAACGCTGAAGGCCTTCTTGAAATCTTCGATCTGCTTCGCCGTGGCCTGCTGCTGGGACTGTTCTCGCCGATCGAGCTCACTCGAGGCCTGTTGCTTGTTCCGACGTGCCTTACGGCGGCCCCTGATCGCCCCGGCCGCGGCGCCCCAGGCAGCTCCGTCACCGGGATCGTCATTGGCGATCTCGCCGATCAACGCGCCCACGGCGGCGCCTCTCAGCGCGCCTCGCAACCCGGCGCCCCGGTCTGACTTCTCGATGGCTTTTCTTTGTTGCTCCGTCGACTGAGCCTGCTGCTGTTCCTGCTTGGCGAGGTCGAAGGGATCGGTGCGGGTATTCGACACTGCCCAGGCGTAGCACTCGGCTTCATCACGGCTCTGCTGCTCGGTAGTCTGCCCATCGGCAGGGAAGACGTAGACGTTGATCGTGGCCGCGAGGGTCTTCTGCCCCGTCGGCGCGGGTTGCGGCGGGTTTTGTGCCGGGGCTGGGGACGTCCAGGCAAGAGCGATCGTTAGCGCGATCCATAACGTGCGTTTCATTTTCAAACCTCCATTTCAGAAATGTTCTCAGATCGTGTGCTAGTTGTCTTCCTCACCGGCCGAGGCCCCAGCCGACGCGGGCGCCGGCGTGCAGGCGCCGAAAACCGTCACCACCAGGCCGTCTCGGGCAACGGCGATTGAAGCCATGCCGGTGTCGGCGGCAATCACGAAGCTAAAGGCGCGACCATTTTCGACGCCTTGGAGAAAGATCAGCTCGCCTTCGCGTTCCAGGTGCTCAATCGGCGAGGAGCGGTCCTGCCCGCTGGACCTGGTGGTGCGGAGCATCTTGTTCTCGAGATCGACTTCGATGAACTGAGGGATGTTGAGCTCCCATGGCGGCAAACTGACGCACTCGCCGTCGGGTGTACACCGGGTGACCAGAACCGGGGTACAAATCATAGCCCGAGCATTGCTGACGTCGTCCGCCAGGAGCGGTGCCGATGTCTGCAGAAGTGCCACCGCGATCAGCAAAACGCCGGCCGGACCGGCGACGACCCAGGTCCGGATAAAGATCATCGTTGGGAATCGATCTGTTTTCATTTTCTTCTCCTTCGTTTGTGTAGTCCTAAAAACTAATGACCAGGGAAGTCGTGAATTGGACATCGAACTCATCGAGTTCCAGCGGTACCGTGCCCTCCTGACCCTGGATGGGCACGTCGATGAAGTTGGGCTGATTGTCGAATTGCAGCTCAAGGCTGACCTTGAGGACCAGGTTTCCGATCAGCAAGGCGGAGAGATCGTTGGTGCATTCCGCTTCCCTGTCATCGAAATCCCCAAGATTCGAGGTGAGCACCAGGTTACCCTTGTATTGGGCATTTTTTCCGATCCGGTACCTGCTGTCGATGGATACGCGCAAGCCTGGAAAGCCGGCATCATCGCCTGAGCTTCCCACTGTTTCTTCCTGATTGAGTAGCAGACCGAAATCGCCTTTTAGCTGACGGCGCTTTCCTGCCGCCAGGATATAACCGGTACCAAAACTCACCAGGTAGCGGTTAGCGATGCCCTTGAGTTCATTGCGGCGCCAGGAGGTATTGCCGTACCAATAACGGGCAACACCGAATTTCCAGTCATACTCGGCTTGGAAAAAATAATTCTCAGCCGTGGTTTCGGTTTGCTCGTTTTCCTCAAAAAGAAAACCGCCGTCGGGTAGGGGAACGGCCAGGCGGTCAAAACGGGTGCTTTCGGTTCGGATCGCGCTCAATTCCAGCTCCAGGGTGCCTTTGCCAAATTGATACAGATAGTCGTTATTGAATCCGAACGTATTGGATTCGGCGTTGCCCCCGGTCCATACGGCCGAGAGCTCGGTCGCGTTGGACCACTGCCGTTTTTCTTCTTCCCGGGCCTCAGGCGGTAACCAGACCAGGAGTGAGATTAAGGACAGCCAACTTATGCTCACAAATGTACCCCTTCCCCGCGGTCGGGCGTCTCCTAGTTGGTGGTAATCACAAGCGGCGTCCCGGCGTTATGGTCTGCCTCAACGAGAGTGAGCAGCATGGACAGGTAGGCAAAGGTCATCTTCGAATCGAGGTCGGTATCGTCAATCCAGAAAAAGCGGTCGCGGTAAACGCAGGTAATATGGGCATCGGTCGGCGCTTCTTCGCCTTGTCGTATCTTCATCAGGGGCGCCAACCCGCTCCTGTCCACCTCCGGCCACGGCTCCATTAGAGCGACGCGTCCCTCATCCCGATCGGTTTGCGGCACCTCGACATTGGCCGACAGCACCTCCATGAGCTGCAACAGCGATCTCGTTTCGAGCGCGATGGTATTGGCGTCGGGAGCAACCGATCCCCAAACGATCTGGTAGGTATTCATTCCCTGGTCCAGGCCCAAGAGCTTTTTGGTTTCCGTCAATTGTCTTCGGGCGGGCTCGTCCGCCAGCTCGGTGCGGAAGGTGATCCGGGTTGCCACGGTGGCGCCGTTCGATTCTCCAAGGGGCTGTCTCTCCACCTCGATCACCAGGGCATCGTTCACCTGGAAGGCGCGTAGCGTTTCGAGGAAGTCGGCGAAGATGGGGTGAGGTCGGAGCATGCGCCCTCCCTGTAGTTGCACGTTGCGGTGACCATTGACCGAGTGGGCCATGGTGGAAAGCAGACGATCCGCGGGCCAACCCGTATAAACAAGTCCCAACAGCGAGCCGGGTGGAACAGGGGTCAGCATCGACTTGACGAACTTGGTTCCCTTGACCGGCTTGTAGAGAACGACGGGGCGCTCGCTGTACTTGCCCGAGTAGAGACCCTCCAATTGGTCGTTGTCCCCCTTGAACGGCGTTCTGATGATCGGTTTCACGGAGACAAATTGCTCCCAGGTGTACTGCGAAACGATTTGCTCCACATCCAGGAAGACCGGCCATTCCGAGTAGCGGAGCCGCACGATGTTCAAGAGCGTCTGGGTTTGTCGGGACTCGGCCACGGCGCCGTTGTAATCAAAGCGGTCTTGTATAACGCGTTTGGGCCCGATGGTGGTACACCCGAATTGCCAGAGCAGAGCAATGCAAATGCCGATCCTGGTAGAGGTTTTAGCCAGGTTATGCATCCGTTTCACAAGAGCCTCCTTTGCTCGATATTGCCGTTGCCGTCACAGGGATTACCCCCTTATCACCGGCCTTTTCAGAAAGAAAAGGTCAGGTAGAGTTGCCAACCGTCGAAGTTGTACTGGTAGCGACCTTGGATATCTTCGATGATCTTGATCTGGTCGATCTCGACCTCGACATAGTTGTAGCCAAGACCAAAGCCAATGCGGCGCCACGGATAGTAATCTAGGACGGTTCGGATATCGGTGACCGAGCCGTCGAACTCATCCAGGTCGAGGGCGAAGAATTCGCCCACGGCGCGAAGCAAGAGCCCGCGGTGGAGTTGCCGGTTGAAATACAGACCTACGAGCGGCGCCGGCGCCGTCACCCCTACGGATACTCCCTCATCGACAGCAAGCACCTCGCCCTCGGAGCTGAGTTCCAGGGCCAGAGCCAGGCCCGCCTCCAGATCGAAGGTCGAAAAACCGGCTGCCAAACCGAAGTCGGTGCGTCGTTTTTTAACGAAGGAATAGCGATAACCCAACTTAAAATAGTCGGTATTGAAGAAGGCATCGATGGTCGAATCGACCTCAAAAGTTCGATCGCCGAAGACAATAGTCTCGTCGATCACCCGAACCGAGGTACGGCGAAAACGGTGATAGCCGAAATCGATGCGGTGGCGACCGAACCGATAATAGCCGTCCAGCCTGGTTTCCGTGGTGTCAGGATCGAACCCCAAATCGTCCTCGAAGTCAAGATCGTTGCCCATCCCCTGGTCCGAATCTGCGCGGACCTCGGTATCTACATTCTGGGAAAAGCTGCCGAAGCTCAGGTTCCAACGATCCGTCATTCCGGGTTGCCTTTCCTGTGCAGGGAGGTGGTGTGCGGTGAAGCAAAGGACACTCAAGACCATCCATCGTCTCATGGGTTATCTCCTTTTCAGGGTTGACGTTCGTCAAAGGTAATCTTGTCAGGCGAGGTCATCGCTCACCTCCTCGTTGCATCATTGGAACCATTTCGCCAGGCCGTTCTCAACTACGGGAGCCACGCTCAAGCCGATGAACCACTCCGGGCCGAAGGCGTCCGGCTGCTCTAAAAAGTAGTTGGCTTCCATACCCAGCTTCCAGGGGCGCCCGCCCCTGATCACGGTTTTGCCAAAGGAAAAGTTGAGGGGAATGGACCATTGGCTGCTCTCGTGGTCATAGGTCAACAGAGGAGACGTACCCAGGTTCCAGCCGCCACCGGGCAGGACGGTACCGGTCAGTTGAATCGAGGTCAGGTTGATATCGGCATGTTCAGAGTCACCCAGCGACCACTGGTGGTTGGGGAAGAAGACGAGCACGTATTTCTTGCTGAGCTTGCCGAGAAGCAATTCCGGACCCAGCGTCCAGCGATCGGTCCCCAGCGCATCTTCAGTCGCGGTGGGCATCGCCGCAATCATACCCAGCGCCCAGAGGAAGCCGGACTTGCTCGTTTTGCCGTAGGCGAGGTCGAAAGCGATGTCACCCAACCCCGCCTCTGAATCAAAGTCGTCTGCTCCGGCATCGAAAACAGGAGAATCCAATTGAATGGGGATGGCCGGTCGAAAGAAAACGGTGCTGCCGTCCTGACGCTTGAACGGCAAGGCGGGTTGGAACAGCAGGGTGGTGCTGCTCTGGTCGCAGGCATTGGGAAGATCGCCGTCGTAGGTCCGATATTGCAATTTGAAGTTGAGGGTCGCCAGGGAACCGTTCGGGTTGGCCAGCTTGGCGGCGATCTCGTCTGCCGAGGGCTTGGCCGCCCCGCCCGCGGTCGTCGTCGGCGTATCCGCGGCGCCGGTCTTGTCCGCCTTGATGGTCAGCTCCAAGATCTCGCCGGTGGTTTGGTTGATGGAGCGATAGCTGTTGGGCGTGGCGGTATTGCGCTCGAGCTTGTAACAGGTCTCTTGTGCGCCGATGCCGATACAAACCGTATTGTCGCCGCGAACCTCCCAGGTGCGATCGAATTCACCGCCCCAGGCTTTGACGACGCCGGTCCCATCACGCTTGTAGGTGGCCACTGCTTTGACCCCGCCCCTCAAGGTCGCCTCGATCACGGTATCGCTGAAGAGCTCGCGCAAATCGTCACCGGTCAACGGCTCCCAGGTTTGCGACCAGGCACAAGACGCCCAAAGAAACAAAAACAAATGGACCGGCCGGATCAGATATTTGCAAAACTTCATGATGATGCTTCCTATGCTTGGTTTAGAACGTGAAACGCGAACGTAAGCCGAAGACCCAGCCCCGGTCGTCGACCTCATTGAGCGCCGGTTCGCCGAGCCATTGCAGGCTTGGCGTGATCGCCAGGTTTTGGGCCATTTGCCAGCGGTAGAAGAACTCGGCGGTGACCTGCTCGGAAAGGGCATCAGCGGGCGGATCGCCCCAGTTGACGCTCAGGCCGAAGAGGTCGGAGCGGTGTGGGAAATATTGGATGAGTCCGGCCGTGACCGAGGTGTTGTAGATCGGCGCGCTGCCGTCGGAGAAGCCGAGCCGGAAAAAGGGCATCCAGCGCTCCCCGAAGGTTCGGTTGGCCGAGAACAGCACCCCCTCGGCCGCTTCGATACCCGCTTCCTCGCGCGCATCGACGTGCCAGACGGTGAGGTTGACGTTGGTAAAGTAGCGCGCCTCTTTCGAGGGCGACCAGCCGACCTCGACCTGGCTGAAGAATTCGGCGCCGCCCGCAAACAGCTCGAGTTCTGTGGCGACCCCGTTGGCGTCATTGACCGTGCCCAGCACGTACCACTGCTCGTTGAGCCAGTGTCCGGCGCCCATTCCGTAGCTCGTGTCGGGAAGCGCCAGGCTGACGTCGAACACCACCGCCAGGTTTTGGAAGGAGGTCCACGGGTTGGCATAACCCAGGACATTCATATAATCGTTGGGATCGAAGCGGCCGACGATCAGCCCGGTGTCGCCTTCGTTGAAGGACTGAGCCCAGGACAGGTTGATCAGGACCAGATCGGCGCTGTTCATCGCGAGACCGGTCTGGCCGATATAACCGATCTCGCCGGCCAGGTCGGCAGGCGGAATGTCGCGGTAGCGATGGCGATGGTCGACCGTAAAATTGATGCGGCCGCTGTTTTTCGTACCACGGCCGAGAACCGTCCATTTGCCGTTCACCCGGGCCAGCCCGCTAGAAGCCTCGTCTTCCTCTGCCTCCCAATCGCCCAGACCTTGATAGAGCGATACATACTGGCCGCCGAGTTGGAGCCCATGGCGTTCGTCCAGCCGCTTTTTCCACGCGTACCAGGGCTCGAGGGAGCGATCCACGCCGGGAAATCGGAAGGTGGGCTGTTTAACCTCATCGTCCTCTTGGATCTGGGCTTCCGGGGTGTTGGGCCCACCAAAGTTCGGCTTGTCGGTATAGCCGGCCTTGTGCTGCTTTTTCTTCTTTTTTTCCTTTGCCTGATCGGTGTCTTCCTGGACAGCCTTACCGCCCGCCGCCAGGGCGGGCTTTTCACCTGCAGCGAGAGATAACCCGTAAAGGGCCGAAACCAACCAGACGCTGATCACGAGTACACGGGTATTCACTGGTTTCATGTGTCGCGACCTCCTGTCGTGACGGTTTTGCCGAGTTGGGTTCATTGCGGTGGAAACGATTTCAGGATCTTGTCGACCGCCCGTTGGACACGCGCGTCGATATTGCGATCGGATTCATTGACCCGCCCGGTGCCGTGGGCGCGGTAGACCAGTTGGTTGGTCTTCGCATCGATGAAATCGATAACCAACCGACCCTCCTCGTATTCGTCGACCGTGGTCCGGGTCTCACCCCAGCCATAGGCCCAGCCGCGGTAGCCGTAGCCGTAATAGGGTTCCGTCCAGGTCCGAATCTGCAGCTTGTCCTTGCTGCTGCCGTAAAAGACCACGTGTAAATCACCATCGCCCGAGCCGGCTTGATAACCCTTGGCCTCCAGCGCGGCCGTGATCGCCTGCTTGACTTTCCCAGCGATGATGGGGTTCTTTTCCATGGGATCGTCGTTGCCGCTTTTCGGCTTGAGCCAGTCGAAGCTCTTGTAGCGGGAAAAGTCCTGGTCGCTGTCAAAGGCGGCGCTTACCTTGATGGAGGGGCCGCAGGCGGCGAGGCTCGTCAGCAGACCGATCAGGATCACAAATCCGAATATAGGTCGATTCATATTCTTTACTCCTTGTGGATGGTGCCGACGCCGGTAGTGGGAGCATTTTTCCATATCCCGCGTCACGTTTATCACGGCAGATCCTCTTCGACGTCGATGCATTCCACCGTGAGCAGCGACATGCGCCATTCACCAAGTGTGGTGAGCACTCCGGTGAGCGCGGCCTGATCGGTGACGCGCCCGATCAGAGTTGAAATCACCTGTCCATCCTCTGAGGAGTTGTAGGTAATCTGCATACCGTTGAGGCGATCCGAAAAGCTCACGTCGATGTGGCCGCGTACGCGGATCCGGTAAACCGCGGGTATGTCCACCCGCAAGTCGCCCCAATTTTCGGATAGCTTGGTCATTTCCCTACCGCCGTGCCTAAAGAGATTCTGTCAATGACACCACTCTAGGCCCTGCTTACCGGGCGGCGAAGTACCATAATGGTACATTTTGAGGTACATATGGTGACGTGACCCGTTTTGTACCGGTTGGACCGGCCCTCGGCGACAAAAAGAAAATGATGCTTGCCTGCGCCCGTTCGACGGGGCGGCGCGGGTTTTTTGCGCGGAGCTTATCCATGACGCTTGACCGTCCCGAAGGGTCGGCACCAAATGTACCCCGAAATGTACCTTTTTGGTACTTAACCTGTCTAGCTCCCGTCCGCAGACTCTGAAGACAAGACTCGAACTTTCCGTCGGGAAGTTCGCCCTGAAAAAAGGGAGGAATCAAATGATACGGATACCGGTTCTCACGGCAAAGGCGCCGACGGGCCTAACAGGAAATGACCACCCGAGAGGTTTGAACCGTGAAACATAGATTGATTTTTAGCCACCTCGCGGTATTTGCCATACTTTTGGTGAGTTCATGTGCGACAAAAAAGCGCGAATTGACCCAAGCCGAGCTCATGGGGGGCTATACCGATTTCAAATTACAATATGAAAAAGACATTGCCAGGCTCTCGGCAAAAACCCGGGCCAGACTGAAGGCCGAGTATCAAAACCCGGACGTTTCCCAATCCTATGACATTCTCGTTCTATCGGGAGGCGGCGAGTATGGAGCATTTGGAGCCGGGTTCCTCAAGGGCTGGGGGCGCATCGAGGAAGGGGAGTTCGCACGGCCTCACTTCGACAGCGTAACCGGCATCAGCACCGGGTCCCTGATGGCGCCATTTGCTTTTGTGGGCAGCCGGGCCTCCTACGCTGCACTGTTGGATTATTATCGCAATACCCCTTCGGGCCTGATCCAGGGCAGGCCGCTTTGGCGGCTGTTGCGGGGCAAGTCTTCCATTTACGATGCCATGCCTCTGTTTGAAACCATCCGAAACAGTTTGACAACCGATTTGGTGAGCCAAATCGCGCGTGAATCCAAAAATAATCGGGCCCTGATTGTCGGCTCGACCAATCTCGATTACGGCCTGCTGCGCGTTTGGGACCTTGCCGACATGGTGGCCGATCAGCAAGCCGATGAAGCCAGGGCGTTGCTCTCAAGAAGGCTGATCGCGTCCTCGGCGATTCCGGGAGCATTTCCTCCGGTGGAAATGGGTGGCTACTCCTACGTCGATGGAGGCGCCTCCTTGCAAATGATCACCGGAGTTGGTGAAAGGGACTGGCTGTACCGTGAAGAAGTGACGCCTTTCGACTTCGTGCAACCCGATAGGCCCTTGCGTGTGCGCCTCTGGATCATCGTCAATACCAAGCTGCTTTTGAAGCCCAAGGTCATCCCGTCCAATTGGGCCGATATTTCCATGCGCAGCCTGCAGATCCTGATGGGAGCTTCCAGGCTGCAAACGCTCCAGGACGCGGAGACCTTAACCCGGATGATCAACCAGAGGCCCGAACTCGACATGGTCATGCGCTATGTTTCCATCCCCTCGGATTACCCGATTTTAGAAACCGAATATATGTTCGATCGGGAAAAGATGCGCGACCTGGCCGATCTCGGCGAAAGAATGGGCGCGGACCCCTCCAGTTGGCGAGAAAAGGCGCCGGCTCCCGGGGCGGCTTTTTCAATAACCGGCAAATAATTGCTGCTGGAAAACGGGCTCCGCTGCCTGGGGGTCCATCGAGAAGACCTTTTATCAGGTGTTGTTCAGGAGGCCGATGGTGCCGGCACGTTCGACGGCTTCGCGCCGGCTTTTTACCTGAAGCTTTTGGTAAATGCTCAAGGTGTGACGCTTGACCGTGCCCGGCGAGATGTACAATTCTTCGGCGATCTCGCTGTTGGACAAACGGCGGCCGAGCAAGACCAGCACCTCCCGCTCGCGTTTGGTGAGCGCGTCGGTCGCAATTTCGAACCCATCATTGGGCGCGGCGGTTCTGGTCTTGATGGCAACCTCTTCGCGAAAGGCCGCCATGATGCGCCCGGCGTGACCCGCACGTCCGTTGTGGATCAAGCGATGAAGCAGCGGCACCAGGGGCGGACCTTGATCCAGGAAGGGTCGGAGCACGCCTCCGGGGCTGGCCAGCGAGATCGCGCGGTCCAGGCACTCGAGGGCGCGGGGCTCATCGTCCTCGAGGTCAGCCAGGAGTGCCCGCAGGATCAACACGTCGATGGTGATCCGGCGGTTGTGGATGTCGTCGTAGAAAGCAGTCATATGGTCGAGGAGGTCGGCGGCGCGGCGGCGATCCGCTTCGCGTGGCTGCTGGATGAGCCACTTCACATATGTCTTTTGGGGCAGGTAGAAACGGTAAGAGGCATGCAGGGGCTCGGGATCGAAGCGCTCGGCCCAACCGGCCGCTTCCGCGATACGGCCGCGCCTCAGCGAGAGCTCGGCCTTGAATCCGTCGACGAAAGCGGTGATGTTGGCATTGCCGGTATCGATTCCGAACTCGGTGACCGATTCGGCCAGATCGGTAGCGCGTTCCCATTCGCCGCGAGCGCCGTGGATGAGCGCGAGTAGAAAGACGCTGTGAGCATAGTTCTGCGCTGGTCCGGCATATGGTTTCTCGACGGCCACGCCGAGATGCCGCGCCGCATCTTCCAACTGGTTGCGCTCGTAGTGGCCTACGCCGAGCATGTAGCCGGCCATTACAAGGCTCTCGTCCAGACCCGTTTTGTCGCTGAGACTGAGATACTGCGTGGCGCTCCGGCAAAGGCCGACGGCATCCGCATCGATCCACTGGACGAAACACCGGCCCGCGAGCACCCGTGCGCGTAGCGTATCGTCGTCGATTGCCTTTGTTCCGAGCTCTTGGAGCAGCAGGCTCTGTGCGCCCTTGATGTCGCCGCGCGCCTGAAGTGTCATTGCCAGGACAATTAAGGCCATACCACGGGCACTGGGGTTCTCCGCCGGCAAATCCTCCAGTCCTCGGAAGCCGAGAGCCAATGCCTCATCGGTATCGCCTTTTTCATAACAAACTCGGCATCGCAGAGTATTTCGTTCACCTCGAAGCGGCGAGGCTTCATCGCTCAAGAGCCCATCGAGCCGGTCGAGCGTGGTTGCGAGTTCATCGATCTGGTGCCGCTTTTCCTGGAGCCATGCTTTTGCCATGAGAAGCTCCGGCCTGGCGCTGATCCTTTGCCATGGTAGCCGCGTCAACCAGTTATTCAAGAGCTGCCACCGTTCATCATTCATCAGCCCCCGGTAGTGCTCGGCCAGGAGATCACAGGCAAGCTCCTCGTGTCCGCTTCTAAGCGAATGATTGAAGGCCTCCTCCATGTAGCCGTTCTCGGCGAACCAGGCTGCCGCGCGGACATGCTGCTCGGCGACGTAAGCGCTACCGCGCGTCTTTACGAGCTCGCGCAGCAGAAGCTCCTGGAACAGGTGGTGGAACCGAAACCACCGGCCCTTCTCATCCAACGGGATGACAAAGAGGTTTTCCGCAACGATGTGCTCGATGAGCTCGGCCCCCGCGGGGCGCTCATCGGTTGGGTCGATTCCCAGAAGACAATCGCAGATGGGCGCACAGAATCGGCTGGGGATCGCGGCTACCATCAGGTAGTTGCGCACCGGTTCCGGTTGATGCGACAGTGCTTCAGAGACAAAGTAGCTCAGCAAGAGGCTGTTTTTGGTATCCAGGCTTTTCAAAAAAGCCTCGAGAGAAGGTTGATGCCGCATCGAAAGTGCAGCCAGGCGTAGCCCCGTCACCCAGCCTTCCATCTTTTCCTGCAGCCTGGCGGAGATCCTATCGCTCACTTTCATCGGGAGTGTCTTGCCCAGAAATTCGGTCGTTTCGGCCACATCGAAACGAAGGTCCAAGGCACGCAGCTCGGTTAGTCGGCCCTGGGCGCGGAGCGTGGGAAGGGGCAGGGGTGGGTCGTGCCGGGTCGCTATGGCCAGGCAGAGCTCGGGGATGGAATGGCGGACCAAGCCCGCGACCAGATTGTGGACCGTGTGCTGGTGGATCAGGTGGTAATCGTCGAGCACCAGCACGTAGCGTCGTTCGAGCGTGCAGAGCTCGTTGATCAGAACAGCCTCCAACGCGTCTATGGGAGGGACCTCTGGTCCACTGATCATGGCGCGCGTTTGCTCGAGCGCATTGGGGAACACACGGCGTGTGGCCGCGACGATGCAACGCAGAAACCGATGCAGGTCGTTATCGGGCTCATCCAGAGAAATCCAGGCCCAGGGGCGCTCCGAATCAGCGCACCAGCGGCTGAGCAGAGTGCTTTTTCCATAGCCCGGAGGCGAACACATCACAACGAGGTCACCGATGAACCCTTCATCGAGGCGTTGGTACAAATGGTGACGGGGCACATAATCACGGGGGAGCGGAGGAGCATGTAACTTGGTAGCGATAATCAAGTCAGCCGATTTCGACATGGGAGTCTCCCGGGGCGAGGTCGGCACCGGTTCGCCTAACTGTCGGAATTTATCATATGTCCCGAAAGTCGGTTAATGCATGTATTTTGTCGAGCAGGGTAGTTACCCTGCCTTAGCAAAGTTGATAAGAGCCTCATGTAGGCGCCGCCAAAAGACGGCTGCCGATGTAAGGAGTCGTGAGTCATTAGTTGGGGGGGGGGGCGGGCAAAGATGCCGATGCGAGGCAATACGTGAATGCCCTGCAACCTTCACCGTCGATTGCGGCCGGTGTGATGACGGCATCATCTGTGGCTTGACAATCGATCTCGTCCAGCTCGAAGCTTTTGACAAACGGGCCGGCGACCGCCGCGGACGCGCCTTCAGAGGACCACGGCAGGCTCCGCACAACGTAAGCGGGCAGCAGCTTCGGCGCACCGGCCGGCAAGAGACAATCCCGTCGAAAGGCTCTCCCGCCGGCCTGGCTTGAGTAAATCAAGTCGTTTCTATCGTTGCATTGGACAGCACCCCCGTGAAAGGGCGTGTTGCAACTATTCACTGAATGCCCCCCGCGCCGGCGACCGCCTTCTTCCATTTGGTGATCTCAGCCTCGATCTCTTTCGACAACGTGTCGACTACCTCGTAGGCCTGCTTGGGTGGACGGCCCTCCGAAGAGTATAGCATATGATGGACCGTGGCCAATTTCGTCACCAGCTTGGCGGGCTCGTTGGCGATCTGGACCAGGGTCTTGCCTACCGGCACCAGGCTCGATTCGAGGGCAATCTGTTTCGCCTCGAGGTCCTTGACATTCCCGGCTCCCCCACCGCTTGCTTTGAGTTTGACAACCGTTTCCCGCGAAGCGATGATCGCCCGGTTCATGTTATCGGCAATATCACGAATCTTGATCCACAGCGCGAAGCGGGCATCGGTGTCCTCCTCAGTCCAGGTCTCGTTCGGATTGATCCGGAGCTCGAACGGCCGGGTCTGCGATTCGCCGTCGACGGTCAAGCGCACCAGGTATTTACCGGGCCCGGCCATGGGCACGATGCCGGCGGGCGGTCTGCCGGGTACGGGCGTCGCATCCGGATAGGTCATGTCCCAGACAAAGCGATTGAGGCCCTTGGCGAGGCCGAGTCGACCGCTCCCGCCGGCCGGCGCCTCCCGTCCATAACCCAGGCCATCCAGGGTCTCGAAGGACTGGGTGCCGATCTGGTCCTTGCTGAAGGTCTTGATCTCGTTTCCTTCCTCATCCATGATCGTCAGGCTGACCTCCTTGGCCCGGTCACTCAAGAGGTAGTAGATGATCGCGCCATCGGGTCGGGCGTCGCCGGCGTCCAGGAACTTGCGCTTGCGTTCGCCGTTGACCATGCCGAGCTCGATGAAGGTGTGCCCGGGCCGCTGGTTCTGGACGAAGTAGTTCTTCTGGCCGCCGAAGACACCCCCGCCGTAAGCGGCCCACCAATTCCGCCCCAAGCGGACCGCGGTTCGCGGCTCGAAGAGATGCGCCTTCTTTTCGGCAAGGTCCTTCTCGTACTGGCGCAGAGGGCTGATGTCATCGAGAATCCAGAAACCGCGCCCGTGGGTGCCGATCACCAGATCCTCGTGCTTGATCTTGATGTCGTGGACCGGAACGCGGGGCAAGTTCAGATTCATGCGCCGCCAGCTCGCGCCGTCGTCCAGCGAGACAAAGACACCGGTCTCGGTGCCGGCGAAGAGCAACCCCTTGCGCTCGGTGTCCTCGCGAATGGTGCGGGTGATCTCATCTTGGGGGAAGGCACCGCTGATCTTGGTTACCCGCTTGCCGTAGTTGGTGAATTTGTAAAGATAGGGCTTGAGGTCGTTGGCGGTGCGGTAGCGGGTAATGGCCACGTAGGCCGTCCCCGGGTCATGAGGAGAGACCTCGATCTCATAGATATCCGACCACTCGGGCCAGTCGGCGCTGACATCCTGCCAGGTCTTGCCGCCGTCGCGGGTGACGTGGAGCCTGCCGTCGTCGCTGCCCACCCAGAGTACGCCTTTCTCGTGTGGCGAAGCCACCATGCGGTGGATGGTGTTGTAGGCCTCTTGACCGGAGGTCTCCGGCATCCAGGCAGAGCCGCCGCGTTGCTGTTTCGACTCATCGTCGAAGGTGAGCACGGGGCTGATGGTCTCCCAGGACTGACCGCGATCCGTGCTACGAAAAACGACCTCAGCGGCGGTGTAGATGACTTCCGGGTCGTGGGGATCGAACACGATCGGCGCATGCCAATTGAAGCGGTACCTGGCGTCCTTCTGGCCGCGGCCAAAGGTGACGACCGGCCAAACGTTCACCTGTTCATACTGTTCTGTCTTCAGGTTGACTCGCTGGATGGGGGCGCCCCCCGCGGCCATTGCGCTCTGGGCCATGGTAAAGACCAGGTCCGGGTCACTGGGATGCGGCACACAAGGGCCCGACTCGCCGGTGCCGATGACCTTGACGTCTTGGATCGAGATTCCGCCCCAGACGGAGGCACTGGGTACGCGGTAGCAGATCAGGTCTTGGAAATTGCTGTAGATGCGGTAGGGGAATTCGTCGTCGATGTCCACTCGGTAAGCCTGGCCGTTTCTCTGCGTATACACCCCGGTCCAGGTCCGGCCGGCAGTCATCGTAACCTGCGTACCGCCGTCGTGGGTGACAATCATGCGGTCCGGGTTATTGGGGTCGATCCACATGTCGTGGAAGTCGTCCTTGGTTCCGGAGCGTTGTTTCCAACTCTTACCCCCGTCCAGCGACTGCCACAGCTTGTTGGTCAGCACCCAGAGTTCATCGCCGTTTGTCGGGGCTGCATAGAGGTGGTTGAAGTAGAAGGGGCGAACGGTGATGTTGGCATCGTCGGAAATGAGCTTCCAGGTCGATCCCCGGTCGTCCGATTGATAGACGCCCGACTTTTCCTCGGAATCGATCAACGCCGTGATTCGGTTGGGCATGGCGGGCGAGTGCGCCAACCCGATGCGGCCCAGGTCCCCCGTCTGGGGCAGACCCGGCTTTCGGGTCAGGTCCTGCCAGCTCTCGCCGCCGTCGGTTGATTTCCAGATCCCCGAATCTTTGCCGCCGGCCCAGACCTGCCACGTCTTGCGTTGAATCTGAAACATCGAGGCGTAGAGTATATTGGGGTCGGTTGGGTCCAAGACCAGATCGATAGCCCCGGCGACATTACTCTTGTGGAGAATCTTCTTCCAGGACTTACCCCCGTCCCTGCTGCGATAGACACCGCGGTGCTCGTCGGGACCGAAGGGGTTGCCGATGACCGCCAAATAAACGAGGTCCGGATTCTGTGGATGGACACGGACTCTGGCGATGTGGCGGGTTTTCTCGAGACCCAAATGCTGCCAGGTCTTGCCACCGTCGATCGATTTGTAAACGCCGTCACCCCAGGAAACGCTGTCGCGAAGCTGGGGCTCTCCCATACCCACGTACATGATATCCGGGTTGCCGGGGGCGAGCGCAATCGCGCCCACGGAGCCCATCTGGAACTGACCGTCGCCTACAGACTCCCAATATTGACCAGCGTCATCGGTCCGCCACAGGCCCCCTGACGCCGACCCGAAAAAGAACACCTGTTGGTTCTTCGGATGGCCCGCCACCGATGTCCCGCGAGTACCTACCGGCGGGCCGACAAAACGCCATTCAAGTGCCTGGATTTCGGCATCGGACTGGGTCAAGCTCGGTGTGCACCCACTCGCAAGCAGCAAAAATAAAAAAAGCACGCCATACGGTCTCATGATTTTCTCCTCATTCTTCAAGTCTGATCAATTAAGGCAACACACCCCGAGACAATCTCGGTGACGAAGGGTTCATCTTTGCCTCGGTAGCTTTATCCAGGTAAAGGCCTTTTGCTGGAATCCGCTCCGGGAACACGTTCCCATTCATTTTTCATAAGCTAAGCCTAGTGACAGCGGCTCGGGTGGTGCAGTACCAAAGTGGTACATTTTTCGGTACATTTGGCGGCATTGACCCGCTTTCCCGGCCCGGCTCGAAGTCGAGCATCACCGACATCCGCCAAAAGGCGATACCGCCGGAGCACCCGACTTTTTTCAATTCCGGCTCTTCACCGGAGAGACACGCTTGATTTTTTTTGAGCGGTAGGGGTATGTCCGCGCCGCTTCGTAGTGATTGATACCACCGTTCGGCGGGGGTCCTCCTTTTTGGTCGTAAACAGGCACTGGAATTGCTTTGTTTTACCAACCTGAGCATAACCACGGGACCCTGCCCCCCTAACCGTGGTATGATATGCGACCTGTACCTGATGGAAGGAGGAGCGGCAGCCATGTACAAAGTGTCCCTAATCATCATGCTGGCCTTTTGCCTGGGAGTTCATGCCCCGGCCGAGGAAACGGTGTCTCGGAACACGGACCGAAACACCGACAAACTTGTGTTCAACCCCAAAACTCCCAAACTTGTAGCCAAAAGTGGCCGGCAGGCCGCCGAAGCTTACCTCAAAGACCAGTGGCAACGCTTCGGTTTGGAAAAGGAAGCCCGTAACCTCAAGCTGGAACGGGTCACGCACAGCCTGTTGGGTACCCATTATTTTTATCGTCAACAATTGCAGGGCCTGCCCGTGGAAGGCGCCTCCGTGGTTGTTTCCGTTGCCAAAGACGGCAGCATTTCCAAGGTGTTCAACAGCACCTGGCCGGTATACAGCCCCGTGGCGGCCAGATCCTCGATTCACTTATCTAAAGAAGACGCCATGGATGTTTCCTGGCAGCACCTTCGCGTACATGGCGAACTGATGATCGAACCCACCGGCACAAAAGCCTGGATGGTTGAAGACGGCGTCTTCCGCTTGATCTGGCGCGTGCGCATGCACACCACCGCGCCCGTGGGCGACTGGTCCCTGGCCATCGATGCCGTCGACGGTAAGGTCATCTCCCTGCAAGAGATGTCCCGCAGCCGTCACGATAAATCCGCCTCCGTATTGAAACAGTACGACGGCGAATTGAACAACTTGGACGTAGAAATGGAGCGCGTGCGCAAGCGCGATCGTGAACGCGAACAAAGAGCCCGGCGCGCCAAAACCGCCAAGAAAGCGGACGGTCGCGGCCTGGTCTTCGATCCCGATCCCCGCACCACGCTGAACAGGGAAGACATCTTCGACGCCAGTGATCCCGAGGTGTTTACCGACGCCTACTTCTGGCGCGACCTCAAAGACCTGACCGTGGAAGACGGCACCTACTCCCTGACCGGACCCTGGGTGACCGTCGCCAGCTTCAACGCACCCGCCACCCCGCCCAGCACGACCACCGACGGTATCTGGGAATTCAACCGCGGCAACAACGCCTTCAACGATGCCATGACCTACTTCCAACTGGACCAGAGCCAGCGTTACATCCAGAGCCTGGGTTTTGTAGGTGACCGCGCTCAAGGCGGCACCGGTATCCAGTATCGCTCCATCGAAGTCGACACCGATGCCGAGAACGGCGACGACAATTCCTTTTTTTACAGTGGCCTGAACGCCATCACCTACGGCCACGGCTGCGTGGACGACAGCGAGGACGCTGATGTCATTCTGCACGAGTACGGTCATGCCCTCCAGTACTCCATTAACCCCGAGTGGTTTTCATCCGGTGATGAAGGCGCCATGGGCGAGGGTTTCAGCGATTACTGGGCCGGTTCCTACAGCTACAGCACGCCCAACGGCCCCATTTTCAACCCCGAGTGGATTTATACATGGGACGGTCACGTGGAGTGCTGGCCCGGCCGGGTCATGGACCAGTTCCTTGCAGTTTACGATCCCAATCGTACCTACTTTGCGCATCAGTTCGTCTCGGTCAACGTGAACGGCCAGTTCGTTCAGTTCGAATCGGACGAGCTATGGGCCACGCCGCTCTTCCAGACGCTGGTGGAACTGACCGATCAGGGCATTCCCCGCTCCGAGGTAGACCGCATGATATTGGAAGGTCACAACGGTTTGGGTTCGCCCCTGCGCATGCCGGAGGCCGCTGCCTCCATGGTGAATGCCGCCGCCGCGCTGCATCCCGACGGACCCCACGCTCAGGTGCTGCGCAACGCCTTCGCCCGTCACAATATCTTGGATCGTGTCGACTCTTACGATTACCACTCCATCCACATCTCGCCCGGCACCAGCGGCTGGCAGAATGAAGTGGTGATCCACAACCCCAGCGACACCGCCGCCAATGTAACCGCCAAGGTCTACCAGGGCGACAGTTCCTCCATCGGCCTGACCGATTACAGCGAGTTGTCCAGCGAGGTCATCGTCTTGAACCCCGGCGACACGCACACTTTCGTCCCCGGCGGCGACCGCCAGCGTTGGATCAGCTTCGAAAGCGACCAGCCCCTGGCCGGCACCACCGTGGTCGAGCGTAGCGGCGAGGGTCTGGGCAGCGAGCGGGCCACCATTCCGCTGCTGGCCGAAACCGAGGTTTCCAGCACCCTGGTCTTCCCGCACGTGCCGGCCGACCGCGCGGTCTTCTGGTCCGGCGGCGTCATCCTGAACCCCGGTGACACCATGGTCAACCTGACCTATGAGTTGATCGGCACTGACGGCAACGATCTGACCAACCTGCTCAGCGGCGACGCGCCCGCTACCCTGGCCCCGCGTCAGAAGTACGTGGCCCTGTTGGCCGGCGGCCTCTTTGACGACAGCGGCTCCGCGGAGAAGGTTTCCTGGGTGCGCATCACCGGTGACGGCGAATTGGGCGGCTTCCAACTCTACGGCTACAATGCGACCGATAGCCAGATTGCCACTTCCGGCATCATCTCTCAGCCCGACCAGAGCCGCGGCTACTGGCCGATACGCGCCTCGTTGACCAATTCGGATTTCAACGGCTTCAGTATCCTCAACCCCACGGACGCCGATGTCACCGCCTCCATGTACGTGGTTTACAAGGATCGCTCCTTGAGCGACGCGCAGACGGTAACCATTCCCGCGCGCGGCAAGAAGCTGGGCCTGAACACGGCAAGTTCCTTCCAGTTCCCCAGTAACGAGGAAGACAAACTGTTCAACCTCGCCGACAGCACCAACATCCAGGCCGTTGTCCTGGATTCCGAGGCGCCGCTCCGGGTCTTCGAACTGGTGGGCGATACGGACGGTTCTACCCTGGACGGCGCGGCGGTCACCGGTCCTACCTCGCACACGGTCTTCCCCAATCCCTCGGGAACCTTGGAGCTGATGCGTCTCGGCTTCCCCGGTGACGTTACGGTCCATTTCGTCGATTCCGGTCAGATGGACGTGTACACCATGCAGCCCAACGCTTCGTTGCAAATCGCCATTCCCGACGGCACGACCGCCATCGAGGTAACCGGCGATCTGGTCCTGGCAACTGTCATCCACAAGGACGAGGCCAACCGGTTCCTGGCCACCATCAACGGTAAACAGATCGCGTTCAATCCCTAACGCGCTCTCGCTGGATAATACGGAAGAGGCGCGGCCCGGCCGCGCCTTTCCTTTAGCTTTAAAGTGTTTTTTACCAATAATTAACACTGGTTAGTCTTGCCGGCTCCAAAATTAAGATCAGCCGAACGGGTTTGCTTGGGTTGGACTTTAATCTCCCCATTAGTGTTTGTCTATTAGTGGTAGAGAACTCCCACTTTGGAGGATGCTCATGCGTATTGCCCTATGGCTTTCGGTTGTTTTTTCCCTGGCCGGTATCGCCTGGTACAGCTTTCGGTCTTCGGACAAAATATCCTTGCCGCCCGAGCCGCATGAACGTCCCAACGACTGGTTCTATCGCCAACGCATCTTTCCGTATGGTGAAATGAATCACCGGGCCCGTGTCGATGCCCTGGATCAGGCTCGCGCCATGCGGCGCTCCGGCAAGGCGGGGCCCGATTGGCAGTTGGTCGGACCCACCAATGTCGTCGGCCGGATTACCGGTCTGGCCATGGGACCCGAGGGCCGCATTGTGGCCGGCGCTGCTTCCGGCGGGATCTGGCTTTCCGATGATCTTGGCGAGACCTGGCGCGTTACCGACGGCGATGCCGGTATCGTCTCCATCGGTGACATAGACGCCGTGCCGAGCAATCGCAACATCATCTACGCGGGTACCGGCGAACCCAACGGCGGCGGCGGTTCCCTGACCTACGGCGGCATGGGCGTGCTCAAGTCCACCGACGGCGGGCTGACCTGGCTGCCGGCGGGCCTCGGTGAAACCCGCCACATCGGCCGCGTGGCAGTGCATCCCACCGACCCTGAAACCGTTTATGTCGCCGCCATGGGCAATCTCTTTTCGGAAAACCCCGAGCGCGGCCTTTACCGCAGCCGGGACGGCGGCGCTTCCTGGAGCAAGGTGCTCTATGTAGCACCCGACACCGGCGCTATCGATGTGGTCATCGATCCCAACCGACCCGATACTGTTTATGCCGCTACCTGGCAGCGCATTCGTTATCCCGACCGACGTCGTTACGGCGGCCCCCTTTGCCATATCCATCGCTCCCTGGACGGCGGCGAGACCTGGGAGATCCTGGAAAACGGCCTGCCCCAAGAGAACAAGGGACGCATCGGCCTGGCGATCAGCCATAGCAATCCGGACCGGCTTTATGCCATGTACAGCGACGAGGTGGGCGTATTCGCCGGCATCTACCGCTCTGACGACGGCGGCGACAGTTGGGTTCGCACCAACGATACCGGCATGGAAGACAGTCATCGCACCTACGGTTGGTGGTTCGGCCGTATCGGCGTTCATCCGCAAAACCCGGATATGGTGTTTGCCCTGGGTTTGCAGGTACATATCTCGCCGGACGGCGGCGACAGTTGGCGGCTCTATGAGGATATCTACACCGAGCGCTACGGCGACCCGCCGGAGGGTCTTTTCGACGTGCATGTGGACCAACACGACCTGGTCTTCCACCCGGAAAACCCAGATACCATCGTGTTGGCCAACGACGGCGGCGTCTACGTATCCACCGATCCGGAGGTGGAATGGGTGAGCAAACCCGGTCTGGCCGTCGGTCAATTCTACACCTGCGAGATCAGTGAAATGGTTCCTGAAAGGATTTACGGAGGCTTGCAGGACAACGGCACCTTTTTCACCTCTGACACAAGCGTGGACAATTGGGAAAACGTGCTCGGCGGCGACGGTATGATCGTTCTGGAACATCCCCAACGGCCGGAAATCGTTTACGCTTCCTACCAATACGGCACCATCCTCGGCTTTCAGTACGGCGAGTTCTTCGATACCAACTTTTACGTACTGGGTGACGAGCGCGCCAACTGGACCGCGCCCTACCTCTTCGACCCCAACGATCCGAGCATCATGTACTTCGGTTCCTACCGCCTGTATAAAACCGAGACCACTCTGGACCAGTTGACGCCGATCAGCGGCGACCTGACAGACGGTCCCGGTGAGGGGAATATTGTCTTCGGCACGCTGACCACCCTGGACATCCCCAAGGCGGACAGCAACGTCATCTACGCCGGTACCGATGACGGTAATGTTTGGGTCTCCACGGACGGCGGCGTGAACTTTACCAATATATCCGAGGGCCTGCCCAAACGCTGGGTCACCTCCGTTACCGCGCGCCCGGACGATGCGGCGACCGCCTATGTTACTCTTTCCGGCTATCGAAATGACGAATACCAGCCCCACGTGCTGGTAACGCGCAATATGGGCGCCGATTGGACCGATATTTCCGCCAATCTGCCGGAAGCGCCGGTCAATGATTTGATCCTGGCTGACGGCATCATCTTTGTGGCCTCGGACACCGGCGTGTATGCCTCGGCGGACGACGGCGGCAGTTGGCAGTCCGTGGGCGACGGCCTGCCCATGGTTCCTGTCAACGACCTGGATTGGCACCGGGAAGAGAACTTCCTGCTGGCGGCGACTTACGGCCGTTCCATGTACAAACTGGACCTGGACGGCGTGAACCTGACCTCGCCGCGCGGCACGCAATTGACCCACAAACGCTACCTGCCCGAGGTGCGCGTGGATGAAACCGGCGATACCTTCATCGGCGTCATCAACCCGCAAAACGAGGCGGTAACCATCGAACTGATTGCCTTCGACGCCGACGGCAATGAATTGTCGCGGGTACAGCCGGAAGCTCTTGCCACCGGCGGCAGATTCTCAGGTACGGCCGGTACCATCTTCGCCGGCAGCCCCGTTGCGGACCTGGCTTGGGTACAACTCGGCGCCTCGTCGCCCGTGGAGGTTTTCGGCGAACTGCGTACGGCGGAAGCCCGTTCTGCCTATCGCGCGGCCGACAGTCTGGAGCAAACTACCTGGTTGCCCCACGTGGCCCGGGATACGGTTAGCTTTCAAACGGTTTTTTCATCGGTCAATGGATTGGACCGCGGACTGAACCACAGCATCAACGCGGGCCTGGACGGCGCGGGTTATGTGCTGAGAGAACACCGGACGCCGCTGGCCAAATCTACTCGCGACCTGCGTCAGGTTTTCGGGGCGAACCTGACCGACGTCACCTTCGCCAAACTGGAGGGCGACGCGAGCGGGGCGGCATCCATGGAATATTTCGTTTCTCTGCCCGATCGAAACCAGATGGCGGCCCTCGGCCTGCACGGACGTAGTGCGCAAACCCTGAACTTTCTTCACGTGGCTACCGACACGGTTTCCTTTTGGACCGGCCTGGTCTACCTGAATGTAAGCCCGACACCGATCGTGGTTACGGAACAACGCTTCGACGCCGACGGCAACCTGCTGGAAAGTATCGTCGATATGCCCTTGGAACCGGGTGAGAAACATATTTCGGTATTCAACGAAACTACCACGGCAGGCGTCTCCCGGGTCGTGGTCACGGGCAGCGGCCCCCTGGTGGGTTATGAATTGTTCGGCAGCAACCCGGAGAGCGGCAACAACCTGTTTGCCGGTTTACAGGCTTCGGATTCCGCGGGTTCGGAACTGATCTACCCGCATGTAACCTCCGGTGACGGCAACTGGACGGGTCTGGTAGCCGTCAACCTCGGCGCGGAGTCGAGTGACCTGACCTTCACCGCCTATGACGCCGCCGGCAACGTCCTGGCCGAATTCACCGAACCCGCGGTCGCCCCGGGTGCGCGTATCAGCCGGGCTGTCGCGACCCTGTTTCCCGATCAGGCCGCTCAAATCGCCTGGATTCGGGCCCAAGGCGCCGGCGACCAATGGTCCGGCTTCCAATTGTGGGGCCGGGGAGGAACCTACCTGTCCGGCCTTGTCGCGGGAATCCGTTAATCCAAGCGGATCGAGGCCCGGTGAGTGTCCTCTCGAACTTTCAAGATAACTCATTTGCGACGTCAACCGGACTACTTTCCGGGCTCCGCATTATCGTAGACTTTGATTGAAATCGTGTATTGAGAGTTACCGGTTTCCTAGGAGTTGTCCAAATTTTCCAGATGAAGCATCTTTTTTCTGTTAGAATATGAAGGAAGTCCTTGCCTGTTCCGGCTTTAAGGAGATTAGCGTAGATCATGAACGCGCGACGACTCGGACGGAGAATCCTGCTGACCGCCTGGTTGGTATTCTGTCCGCTTGCGCCTTACGTCGTCGCGGATCCGCCGCAACAGGAGCGGGTTCTGATCCTTAGACCGGAGCAGAAAGAGTTCGAAGAACCCATCCGGGTCATGATGGAGGAATGGGAGTACGAGGGCGACTTCCAGGTAGAGCTTTTCAAGGTCAAGGAACGCACGCGGGTCAGGGAACTCCGCCGGGTCATCCAGAGAATCAAGCCGAACGGCATTGTGATGATGGGCAACTCTTCCATCAATTTATACCGCGAGTATCAGGAAAACGCGGAGCCGGGAACCCAATTCCCGCCGGCCCTTGCGGTGATGGCGGCATATGTCCGGGAGCAGATCAAGGGCATCGAGAATGTCAACGGCATCGCTTACGAGGCCCAGGCCGCCAGCGCTCTGCCGAATTTACGCTACCTGGTGGCAGATGAGGTTCAACGGGTGGGCATCGTCTACAGCGACAACTTACGCGAATTCTTCGACCAACAGAAGGAAAGCACCAAGGACGAACAAATCGAATTGGTGGGCATATCCCTGGACACCACCAAAGGTCGTGTCGAACGCCGGATTAGCGAGGCATTGAAAGAGCTCATCGAAAAGGAAAAGGTAGACGCCATTTGGGTCCTCAACGACAACCCCCTTTTGGAAAGGGATCTGTTGCGCTGGGGCTGGATTCCTTCTCTTAACGAGGTGAATATTCCGGTTCTGGTCAGCATCGAACGTCTTGCCACTCGCTTCGGTAAGGTGGGACCTTTCGCGGTGGTGCCCGACCATACGCGCCTGGGAAGACAGGTCGCCAATCTGGTCACGGAGATTTGGGAACGGGGCTGGGTATTGAGAGAGCAGCAGAAAACCCATCTGCCCCATGGTGGTTACGACTTTAAATACAACATGGCCCTGATCCCCAAATCCTTGAAGTTGGATGACCGGACGTTGCAGGATGAATGGGTCCCCATCAATGAGAAGCGCCGCCGCAGACCCTAGCCCGCGACACGGCCGGTCGATCACCGATTGAAGCGAAACACCTGACGGTCGGTCACCAGCAGGTCCAGCGGTTGGTCGTGGTCTTCGACGGGAAGATCAACCAGGATCTGTTGATTGAAACCGAAACCGCACCGGATCGGCTTGCATTCAGACCGGCTCAGCAGCTTGTCGTAAAAGCCGCCGCCTCTTCCCAGACGTCGGCCCTCCTCGCTGAAACCAAGGCCCGGAACAATGATCAGGTCCAGGTCGGCAAGATCCGTTACCGTGGCGCCCACGGGCTCGCGAATGCCGTAATCGTCAACAGTCATCTTGCAGTTCAGGGTCTCCAGGCGCACCGCTTCCAAACTTCGGCTTTCGTTGACGATACGCGGTACGCACACTGTCTTGTTCATACGCAAACCCTCGATCATGGCAACCAGGGGGTCCGCCTCGCGGGGCATGGCCAGGTACAGCATGACGGTTTGCGCCTGAAGCCAGGACTCGGTATCGCATAACTTGAGACAGGCCGCGTAACTTTGCTGAAAGATTTGCGCGTCGGTCATCCTCTTCAAACGACCGCGAAGGATTCGCCGCGCTTTTTTCTTGGCCTCGCTCATACGCCGCTCGTCACCGGCGCGGATCCCGGCGCATCCAGCGGCAGGCCCGATCGCGCCACCCGGCTGAAGACCGAACGGTAGACCATGTAATTAACCAGGCACATCATCGGCAGCACCAGGGTTCCCAACAAGGGCACCCACTGTAGACCCAGCAGCAACAGGTTCACCAGGCGCACGGCCCAGCGGGTCATGCAGCCTGAGGCCACCGGGATATAGGCGCGCATGCTTGAGAGCAGATTGGTGCGGTAGTAGATGATGCCCGGGATCAGTCCGAAAATGGGTATCAAACTGAAAGCGGCGCATATGGCCAGGGTTTGGGGCAACTTCTCTTGAACCCGCTTCAGATATTCGTCCAACTCGCGCTGGGAATAAAACGGCTGGGCGCCGCAAACGGGACAGTTCTGGTTGACCTGCTTTTTGCGCAGTCTTTCGCCGCAACTATAGCAACGCTTGGTAGCCTGCATGCTGAAGCGGTGCGCGGCAAAATCGGTAACGGGTTGGTCCTTGATAATGCCCAGGAAACCTACCTGCATGACCCGGTCGTGATGACGCTGACAATTGGGACAGGCCGCGGCGCAACGATGGTTGGGATGACCGCAATGGGCGCAGGGCACTTTTTGGCGTTCCTCGCGGTAGTCCAGGTATTTCTTGAACAGGTAGAGACCCAGCAGGGTCATTCCGGCAACGATCAAGGTGACTAACGGCATGAGGAAGACCATGATCGCGCCGAAGAAACCGAAACTGTCTTCCATCCAACTCATCAAGCCCTGCACACCCAGGTCATCGTCTTCATCCATATCCGTGAGTGTTGCGTAGATGGCCCCGCGCAACCGCGCGGTGAAAAAGACGGCCCAACCGATGCAAAACGACCAGGTATAGGCAAACGAATTACCCCACACGTAACTGGTGGTCGGCCCCTCTCGCAGGACGATATCCACCAGTTCCATAAAGTCGCCCTCAACCAGGTTGAAGCACAGGAAGAATCCGGTCAAGGCGCGAATGCCCGACTCGCTTGTTTGCAAAGCCAGGCGCATATCGGGCGACTTGGTAATGACCAACTCGACAAGTGCGCCCAAGCCCAAAATAATCAAAGCGTGATCGCCGGTTAAATAGCCGGGTAATCCGCTGACCAGTTCGATACCGGTATATTCGGTCAGCAAGTCGCCGTGACCGGGAGCAAACCGGGCCGTCAGCGCGGTCGCGAAAATAGGGATCAGGGCGCGGGATGCAAGAAACGGGATCAATCCGAGCGAGGTAATGTAGAAGATCATGGGCACTCCAAAGACGTGGGGTCCTCTTGTATTCTAAGCGCAAATGGATCGGTAAAAATGCAATTTTTTCGGCGCTCTCCAGGGTGCTTACTTACTCGGCGCCAAATTCGTCGCTTGCTCAGGAAAACCCCGGATGATCGAGTCGCCGGGGTAAACGCACCGTAAAAGGTGCGCAAAGAACATCACTTCTATCTTGACATCCGTAGTTCTTAAAACTACATTTGTGGCATTGAGACCGCTTGTTGTGGCAAACCGAGGTGACCATGCCCAAGAAGATCAAACTCTCCAACTTCGAACTGGAAGTGATGCAGTGCATCTGGGACAACGGCGAGATCATCGCTCCCGACGTGCACAAGCTGATCGCCGCCAACCGCAAGATTTCCTACTCCTCCGTCAAGACCATCTTCGACCGGCTGGAAGAGAAGGGCGCGATTCGCCGCGTACGCACCTACGGCCGTACGATCTTGTGGGCTGCCGCCATTCAGAAGGAGGATGTGGCGGGTTCCCTGGTCGCCGATTTCATGGACCGTATGTTCGGCGGCAAGGTTCGCCCGCTGATGAGCCATGTCTTGCAGAAGGAAGACCTGACCATGGACGACATCAGCTACCTGGAAGGTTTGCTCGAAGAACGCAAGAAAGACCTGGAGGCCGGCAAATGATGATGTGGTTTACCCTGAATGCCTGCTTGTCCGTATTGGTCCTGGCGGTTATGGCTTCCTTGCGGACCGCCCCTGCCAAGATTCGGCTGTGGCCCGCCGTTATTGCCCTGACCGCCTGGTGCCTGCCCGTGCAGATGCTTCGCTTCGAAGCCCCGGTTACCGCGACGCCGCTCACTTTTTTGCCGGCTGTCGTGGGAACCGGCCCTGACGTCACCGTTGCTTCGCCGCAAGCCGTGAACTGGGGATTGTGGCTGCTTGCTTGTGTTTTGGGTTTCGGCTTGATGCGATTTGCCGTCGACCTGCACGCCAACTGCCGCCGCCGCGCCTCAATGCTGTGTGAATCCTACCCGGCGCCCCATCTGGCGCGCCTTCTTCCCAAATCCCTTCAGCGCCGTGCACCTCACATTCGGGTTTGGCCCGGACACGCCGGTGCTGCCGTCAGCGGGTTGCTGCGCCCGTGTATCTGGGTCGGCGATAGCCACCTGGAAACGCCCGAACTGGCTGGAGTCCTGTGTCACGAGGCGGTGCACGCCTCGCGTCGGGACAATCTCGTGCTGGGTTGGGTCACCTTTCTGGAACGCCTCTTCTGGTGGAATCCGCTTGCCCGCCTTCTGGCCGCAAACGCCCGCCTCGACCTGGAGCGCTCCTGTGACGAGACATGCAGCAACCTGTTGACCCCCAAACAGTATCGCGCCGACCTGGCCGCCCTTTTGTTGGCAGACCACGGCTTTCTACCCGGAACCCGCCTGGCCGCGGGCCTGGGCGGGCCGGTGCGGTCCAATATGTTACGGATCCAATCACTTGAAAGGAGATCAGAAATGAAGTGTCGCCATATCGTTTCCCTACTTTTATTGACCACTGCCTCACTGGCCTTGTTCGCCGGAAATCAGGACAAGGTTATCCCCGAACCCGCACAAGCCGATGTGCTGGATGTGGGCAAGGTTGACCGAGTTCCCATTTTCACCAAGAAAGTTACACCTAAATACCCTAAAGCGGCTGTCAAAGACAAGGTATCAGGTTATGTCATCCTGGAGGGCATCCTCCGCGGGGACGGAAGCATCGATGACATCGAAATCAAAAAGTCCAAACCCGAGGGTTACGGCATGGGCAAGGCAGCGGTAACCGCGTTCAAGCATTGGGAATTCGTGCCCGCGGAGCACCAGGGCAAAACCGTGGATGTGCGCATGCATGTGAAGATCGATTTCGTGCTCATAAAAAGTGAAGCTGAAGGGGAGCAACAGTAAGATGCCGACCCGAAGCTTGGGGGCCCTCGCGGCCCTCGCCCTGCTGTTGACGGTAGCCTGCGTCAGGAAAACGCCGGTTGCCGATGTTCGCGAACCCGATCTTCTGGAGAAGATCTGTATCAAAGAACAGAAACGTTTCGAAGAAAGTCCCACCGGGAAGATGTATGTCTACCGCAACAACTTCATGGACGAGTACTACCGGGACCCCTGGGAACCCAAGGTGTTGTTCGAGCGGATCCAGGAGAGCCGGGGCATTTGCCGCGAGGCGTTGCTCTACCTGATGGTTCAGACCCATCCTTACTGGGTTCGCAAGCGTTGGCCCATGTTCGAAAAGAAACTCAGCGAGGACGATCACGGCCTGATGGTCATGTATTTCCAGGTCCAGCGAACGCGCAACACGGATGAATTGATCCTGCGCGTGCTCAACCGGTCGAAGTCGCCGAAAGTTCGCGAGAAAGCGGCCGTGGCGGTTACCAGTATCGATCAAAACAGGTTCGCCGACGACCTGGCCGGGATTCTCAGACGCGAGAAAGATCCCGGGGTACTGGGAGAGTTGGTCATGTCGCTCAGCCTGAAAAAAGCGCCTGAACTGATTGAATCCGTGTTGCCGCTGTTCGAGATCGACGATGAAGACCTGCACCTGAAAACCGTCCTCACCCTGGCTCAATCCGATTTCGAGGGCAAGCAGGCCTTGTTCGAACGCGACCTGAATCATCCGTCCAAAAAAATCCGCGAGACGGCGCGCGGCGTTATCGAGAGTCTGCGCGACAAGGGCTCCCTGGAAATGACCATGTCCGCGGCCCTTTTGGATCAACAAAAGGTTGATGAAAAGGTCGAGAACCTGAATGAAACCTTCATCGCGGCAATCAAAAAGGGCAACATCGGCAAGGCTGTCAATTACTTGCACCGGGGCGCCGATCCCAATGCCCGCGACGAACAGGGTCGTACGGCGTTGCTGTTGGCCGTGCACTACGGGGACGCGCCCTTTATGGCCGACCTCATCAGCCGCGGCGCCGATGTGAACGGCGCCGACTACGAGGGCAACTCGGTATTGATGACAGCGGTGCTGGCCAAACGGCCCGACCGCATCGAGCTATTGCTGGAATACGGAGCCGATCCCCACAAAACCAACTACCTGGGCACCAGTCCGCTATCCCTGGCCCGGTCGCTGAAACAAAAAGAAATCGTCGCCCTGCTGAGCGGCGAACCCCAAGCCGCCGCTCAGCAATAATTCTCCGAGCCGAGCCGGTGGAATTTATCTCACCGCACCCGGGTACAAGAGGAAACTCATCGAGAAAAGAAACCGCTTTATTCTGTTCGGTATGAATAAACTCGGCTATGATGCGTATCGGATGATATCGACGGTTTGACCGACTCGCGGAGGTTCTTCATGTTTTCCCTGTTTGCTTTTCTAATTCTCGGCAGTGCCCCGGAGGGCGGCATGACCGTGCTGCGCACCTTCCAAGATCCCGCGGAGGTGAATGAGGACGCATTCATGAGAATGCCCTATAGCTTCGACTTCTCCGAGGACGGTCGGCTGTACGTCGTGGATCAGGGCAACCACAATGTCCAGATTTGGAAGGCTGACGGTCAATGGTCCGGCATGTTCGGCAAGCAGGGTCAAGGCCCGGGTGAACTATTCTTCCCCTATAAAATCCAGGTTACCGGGGGCAAGGCCTACGTCTTTTGCCGCAACGGCCAGATGAACGTGTTCGATTTGGACGGCAAATACCTATCCTCGTTCAAAACCAATTACCGCATGGCGCGCAACTTCGCGGTTCTGGATACCAACCTGTTCCTATTCGCAACCATGGCGGCCAACAGCGCCACCGATATCGTCATGAAGGTAGTCCTGGCCGACGGCGAGGGCAAGGAACTCTCCACGCTCAAACAATGGCCCAACGACATGATCCTGGCTCCCGTGGAGGGCAGCAACAGAACCACCATCAAGGCCTACGGGGCCGATATCGATATCCAAGAAGGCGCGGACGGCACCTATTGGTTCGGCTACGGCGCCGAACCGATCTTGCACCAGATCGACAAAAAGGGCATGATCATCGGTCAACAGCGGTACCAGATTCCCACCGCCAAACCCACGGATGAAGAACAGGCCCTCTATTCGCGCATCAGCTTTACGGCCATGAACGGCCAACGGGCGGGGTTCAAGGATATTCCCACCCTGAAGATCAATTTCGAACATAACAAGGCTTATTTCTGCCAATTCACCCGGCTTAAGGACCAAACCCTGTTCTTCTCACACGCCATGGGCGGCACGCAGGGCATCGCCTTCGGTTTCTCTGAAGGGACCTACACGCTTTCCAACTCCAAGAGCGGGAAACCCGTCAAACGCGGCGCCTATCGGTATCCCGAGGACACCCGAATCCTGGCTCGCAACGGCAGGGTCATCGGCCTGGTGAGCAGTGAAGAAGGCGACTTCTCCGTGGTCGAGTTGAACCTGACGAAGTAAGGCAAAGTAAAATCGGTGCAGTCAACTCGCAGGGTCCGTAATCTCCAGAGAGTGGGTGCTTTTCAATTCCAATTTGGTTTTTTGGTCGACCACGCGCAGCCAGATGTCGTAGAAACCCGGCTTGACGTTGGACATGTCCAAGCGGCAGTGATAGAACAAGGTCTCGGCATCCACACGGCTCTGGGAAACCATTTCCATCACCGGGCCGAAGATGCCCTCCTCGGTCCGCACCAGGAATGAGAGGAACAGTTTGGGATCGTTGTCGGTGAAATTCTGGAGTTGGAAGAAGACGTCTACGAATTTCGGTGCGCTGAAGCGGGCAATGCCGTTGGGCCGGTAATCGCGGTTACCCACGCGCAACGGGTCCTCACGCACCCTTTGTGCATGGCCCGACTCGGCCCCGGCCTTTTTATAGCGTTTCTTTTCCTTGCTTTCGTAGCTGCGCTTGCGCAGCATGTTCAGCGGCAAGGTCTTGCCCGCGTTGTAGGAGAGCAACAGATCGCTTAGATGAGGCCCGTCCTCGGGGGCGCGCGGCGGCGGCAGCATGATCTCGTGGATACTGTATTCGTCATTGGCCAGGTTGCGGACGGCAAAGCGGATGTAGCGGGGACGGGTTTCCGTCAACAGCACATCGTAAAATTCAAGCCGCTTGCCCTCGGGCACGCTCTTCAGACTGGTATAGGAGAAGTCCAACGGTTCGCGGAATTCGTCCAAGGCGGCGAAACCGATATCGAATTCCTTGTGGCGTTCGTTGTGCGGCACCAGCCCGGTGACCGGAATCTTGTAACCCGTGCTCCGATTACCGAACAGGTAATAGTCCCACTCCGCGCTCAGGTCATCGCGGCGAATATTGGCGTAAAGCAGATCGGCCTTGAAGTTGACCTCCTGCTCATCGGGTTCCAGCTTGCGGTAGGGAATATCGCGGGCGAATTCGTCGCCGTAATGGAGCGTATAACCGGCTTGGTTCGCGGTCAGTTCTATTTTTAGGCCGGCGGGTCGATCGGCGTTATTTTCATCCACCTGGTAACCCAGCGTGTAGAACTGGGCCGAGGCGCGCCGGGCCTCGCGCAGCATATCGCCCATATTCGCACGCAAACCCCGCTTATACACGCCGCCGGTCGCTTCGGCCGCGGCGCGGATACCCAATTGGGATTGGCGATTGTTCTCCAAAACCGTGTTGGCCGGGTTTCGAAGTTTGCCCGCGTAGTTCTTGGAATATTCCTGCAACAGGCTGCTCATATTCTGCAAGGAGTTGATGTTGATAGGCACATTGGTCATTTGCAACTGGCCCTCGGCCGGAGGATTGCGCGTGGCCTGTTGAATGGCGTAGACGGTTATCTTGTAGGTATTCAACAAGCGACCCAGGCGTTCGGCCATGACCTTGGTATTGCGGTACTCGGAGTCTTCTTCCAGATACAAACCGCCGCTCAACAGGAAGATGGAGCGGGTGCCCTGCATGGGGGCCAGCATGCGTACAATGCTCTGCATTTGTAGGTAGTGTCCGCGATAGTGAGTGCTTTTGGTGATTTCCTTGTCCCTCACGGAACGATCGATTTGCATGGCGATCGCATCGCGCATCGACTCGTACCGAGCCACCTCGTTCAAGGCGTTCTGGCGCTGTTGACCGGAACTGCTGTCGGCGATGTTCTGCCAGCGCCGGACCTCGTTCTGCACGCGTTGGAACTCGGGCAACTGCTCTACGATCTCGTTTTCCATGGAGATGATTTCGCGTTTCAGGCGACCTTTGAATTCGGCCTTGTCCAGACCTTCGATCAGAGTTTGCTTGTCCGAGGTAAAGCGGGTCAGCGAGGTCGCCTTTTCGTCCAACTGCACCAATTTGACGAAATCGTCAGGTCCCAGTTCCTCCCGGATGAAGTTGCGCGCGCTTTCCAGCAGGTCATCGAAATCCGCCTTGGCCATGTCGGCGGTATCCAACACGATCACCGAGTTGCGACGCGGCCGATTGACCTCTTGGATGATCTGACCCGGTTTCATGATCATGCTCTCATAGTCGACTTCCTGGAACCAGGTCAACTTCTGTCTGACGCCGTTTTCGCGGAGGATGAAGTCGTCCTTGGTGAGGCCGCGCACAGGGTTGCCGTCCGAGTCCAACACATGAACGCGCGCCTCCCGCAGAATCACCCGCATCCGTTCCTGGATCGTTTGGGCATGGGCCGACAACGCGGACGCCAACAACAGTAGCAGCAGCAAATTCCTCAAGAGACCCCCTTCACACGCTCACCACCGGCAACCGGTATGCTCATCATCTTAAACGCAAAAACACGGTAACGGGTTTGCCCCGCCCTGTTCCGGTCTCGGTTCCCTTTCCAAGGTTCACTTCGGCATTGTAACACGCGCCGCACACGGGAGAGACGAGAGGAACAGAAGGAGGGACTCGTCAATATTTTGAAACGGGCGCCTTGCGCCGAGCCGAAACCCGGCCGATCTCTGAATGGTTGTCGGTGTAAAAAACGCATAAACGACCGAAATCATGTACAATCATCCACTAGGAGAGGCGATCCCAGAGCACATCGGAGGATTCGTTTATGTTACGGTTTTTTATCATTTTCGCCTTACTGGGCGCGGCATCGCTGTGCCTGTTCCTCATTCCGCGAGAGGAACCCACCCCCTTACCGGCCCCCACCGAGGTGGCCCGCTACGGCGACGAAAGCGATAAACATCGGGCGCGTCGCGAATGGTTCGAAAAAATTCACCGAGCGGCTCCCGGTGTCGATTGGCGCGAGATCGAGCGCGGCAACTGGCAGCAGCACCTGCGTACGCGTAATCGTCTTGCCAAGGACGGCCATGTGGGCACGCGTCACTGGCTGGAGGTCGGCTCTTCCAACCAGGCCGGCCGCACCCATTCGTCAATATTGTCCAACGACAAAAAGACCATCTATGTCGGCACCGATCTGGGCGGCTTGTGGCGCGCCGATTTGGAGAACGCGCCCGATCCGGGTCACCTGTACTGGGAACCCATAAGCGACGGCATTTACGGCGGGGCCTATCACGCGGCCCAAATGGCCGACGGCAGGTTGTTGAAGGCCTCTGACGGCAGGATTCACTATAGTACGGACAACGGCTTGACCTGGGAGGAATCCACGGGGCTCACGCAAATCAACGCCGCTCGCGGCCGCTTGCGCATTCTCGGCGAGGAAGAGGGCGATCAGGTGGTGATGTTCATGGCTTCCAAACCCCGCGCGAGCGAATCGCGCCTGTATCGTTCCTTGAGCGGGGGTGAGTTCTTCGGCAGCATCCGGACGGTGGACGGTCACGGCGATATCTGGACCGACCGCACCAAGGACGGCCCGCTCTACATGCTGGGCGACGGCAAGCTGGAAGTCACCCATGACCGCGGCGACAACTGGGAAGTGGTCGGCGTCATTTCCGAGGACTTAGAGGACACGGTCGGCGTGCTGGCCGGTTCGGAAGCCGGCGCCCCCACTTTTTATGCGGCGATTGCGGGTAATGACGGCTGGCAGGTCTATATTTCACAAGACGGCGGCGTTAACTGGACCATGGGCGCTGTCTTCGATGATTTCTGGAGTGATTTCCATTCCCTGGAAGCGTCGATTACCGATCCCAACCTGTTGTTCCACGGCGGTGTGGAGGTCCACCGTTCCATCGACGGCGGCATGAGCTTCGAGGAGGTGCATCGATGGTGGTGGTACTACGATAACCCCGATATCTATCTGCACGCCGATATCCCCGGCTTCAACTTCCACATCATGCCGGACGGTCGGGAGATGCTGTTCGTCAATACCGACGGCGGCACCTATTATTCCGAGGACGGCGGCGAGACCTTCAACAACGCCATGCTCTTCGGCATGAACGTCAACCAGATCTACGATATCCTCACCGACAAGGATGACCCCGGGCGCATCCTCTCGGGTACGCAGGACCAGGGTTATCAGTTCGCCAACGTCGGCGATTCCTTGAGCAAGTTCGATCAGGTGATCAGCGGCGATTACGGCCACCTGGTTTCGGCTGACGGCAGTCACGATGTCGTCTTCTCCAACTATCCGGGTTTTACGCTGGTTTCCGTACGCAACGGCGATGGGAACGACCTTTTGTGTTGCAATATGGATTTCCCCGAGGACGGTCAGTTCAACTGGATTCCCTTCATGGCCGCCGATCCGGATGATCCCTGGAAGGCCTATATCTGCGGCGACCGTCTGTGGGAATTGTCGGT
>JASJCB010000236.1 GCA_030066195.1 Acidobacteriota bacterium | reverse complement strand
ATATCTCCGCCTACAGTCCTTCCTATACCTTTCCTGTCGACTCGATCGAGCGGGTCGAGGTCAGCCGGGGACCGGCTTCCGTGCTTTACGGCACCAACGCTTTCGAAGGCGTCATCAACATCGTTACCAAAAAGGGCGGTAAAAACGGTTACACCTTCTCCATGGAAGGCGGTGAATTCAACACCGAACGGATGGAGTTCACCACGGCTTATTCCACGGGAGACCTGATGGTCAACGCGGGCCTCATGTATCATTCTACGGACGGCTGGCCCTTCACCAGCGCATCGGCGTCCGACGGTACCCCGTTCACCAAAGATATTTTTCAAGACAACAAGGGCGTCAACGCCAGAATCGGTTATAAGGATTGGACCCTGTCGGTAACGCACGGAAATATGAAACAAGCGGCCTTCCTGTCGTTGGAGGACGGTGATCCCTTGAGCTTCGACAGCCAGGTGACTGTTGTCGATTTGGGTTACAACCTGTTGGTAGGCGCCTGGTCCATCGATTTCCACGCGACCCAGAACCACGAGGTTTTCGACTGGGTGATCCAGGAACCGGTCTTTCCCCTGTACACCAACGACTGGTTGGGCGAAGTCACCGCTTACGGCTATTTGGGCAATGTCAATATCACCCTGGGCGGCGTGGTGCAGCGCTTGAGAACGGGCACCAACGGCGGCGTGGTTTCCACCCCGTATGAAGGCGTGAACTGGGTTTACAGCACCTATGCCCAGGGTCAGTACAACCCGAGAGATAATCTCGAGTTTACCTTCGGCTTCCAGTTGAACAAACCGGATACGGTCGACGAGATTGATTTCGTACCCAGATTGGGCGCCGTTTGGACCTTCGATACGGGTTCCAGCATGACCAAAAGCGGCCTGAAGTTTCTCTATGGCGAAGCTTTCCGAAGTCCCTCGCTCTTGGAGCGCACCATCAACACCCCGGGCATTCAGTTGGGCAATCCCGATCTGAAACCCGAGAGCATTGCCACTTTTGACCTTCAGTTGTTCAACTACACGGCCAATTACGAGACGTCGCTGACCGTCTACCGCAGTGAACAGACGGACCTGATCGCACTGGTTCCCAGCGATGAATACTTCATCGGCGAATACAGGAACGTGGCAAAACTGGTTTCGGAAGGCGTCGAGTTGGAAGCCAAGTACATGCCCAACGATAACTGGTATATCCAAGGTTCCTACTCCTGGCAGGAGAGCGAGGAAAAAACCGGGCTGGCCAATTCGAGCCTGGCTCCTAACAGCAACTGGAAGGTAGGCGTCGGTTATACCTCGCCCATCTTCAAGGGCTCCTTGTTCAACCAGCATGACGGCGCCTATCAGGAGATTCCCGGGGCCAATGTCATCAACCCGGCCTCCGAGGCCGTGGATCTGGTCAGCCTGAACCTGAGCATGGATCTGGGCGGGTTAATGCCGCTGGCCGGTGTCAACCGCTACAATGTCTACCTGCGCGGCACCAACCTGTTGGACGAGGAAATCTGGGTTCCCGATTTCCTGACGCGGGCCAATAACACGGTTCCCGGCGGACCCGGGCGTTCGGTATACGCGGGCTTGAAATTCGGCTTCTAAAAAGCACTTAAACAACGGCGAAACGTGGACGGGCCCTTGCCCGTCCACGTCCTCTTTTGGGAATAGGTTGTACCGACCTCATGTTAACCTCCTTGTAACAGGAGGTTTCGTTGTTTTTACTCTTCACCGCTTTGTTGATGACGGGTCCGGTTACGGACGGCACGGCTGTCGTGGAATTGTAAACCGGAGGGATGTTCCAAGCCGATCAGGCCGTATCGTAATAGACCAACTCCCAGCCGTGGAAAACGAGTACCGCACAAATCCACTCGATGTCCCGGCCCACCTTTTCTAATCGCGGGTCCTGGCGGTAGCGGGTCAACTGGGCCTCGGCCTCGGTTACATTCGATTGGAGCAGGGTATCGGTCAATTTCTCACCGCGATTGATATACTTCAGTTCGATCAAGTAGCCGTAGCGGATGTCCTTGTAGCGAGCCTTGAACGGCTCCAGGTAGATATCGCAGAAGCCCTTGTTCAATTCTCGCTCGCTACCGGTTATAAAGTAATTGGTGCTGTTGAGATAGGCCAATAGGAAGCCTTGAATGACCTTCTCGCCCTGCATGTAATCGCGGACGGCTGTATATTCTCGAACCGCGTCGCCCAGGATTTTGAAGAAGGGTTTCCAATTGCCGAACCAACCCATCTGCAAAAGAGCATTTTGTATCGCCCTGGTTTCTACCCGAAAAACATCGGTATCTTTATAGGCATCGCGCAGTTGACCCCAGATCATACCCGCGATGGTGCGGTTGGGTACCTTCAGGATGGGTTCTCCCAGAGATCGGCCGCTATGTGTAATCAGGCCGAAATAAAAAAGAAGAGACACGAAGTTGGATGATTCGGTTAGCTCCTCGATGGGAAAACCCATGGCGATGGGGGAGGAGATTTCCCCTTGTTCGATCACGGTTTTCAGGATCTTGAAATTGCCGTTGAGCTCTTCCTCGGCCAGAAGGAGATGTTTTAACTTGCCGTAATCCATGCGTACATTTTGATCGGTCATGGTAGTGGGCATTCGTTTCAGGCGGGTTACCGCGCGGATGAAATACAAAACCATATCCGGATTGAAGACCGGAGTTTTCGTATCCTCGGAGTAACGATACCCGCCGTACCATTCATTCATGAGAGTGGTCACCTCTTGTCGGCTCATGCCCAGGGTCCCGGGGATATGATAGGTACCCAGCATATCGATCACCTCGGCCTCGGTAAAGCCGGCGAGCGCTTGAAATTGGGGTTCCAAACTAACCTGGATGCCGATATTGAAGCCGCTGGTGACATCATCCATGGTGACCGGTGAGACTCCGGTGATAAATAATCGCGACAGCCCGGAATCCTGGCTACCTGCCCCACTCTTCAGCACGTTGAAAAAATAACGGAAGAAGCCGGCCCCGTGGGTGACGTTGTGGTATTCGCTTTTACCGTAGGTAGTCAGGATGGTATTGGTGAAATTGTCGTATTCGTCAATCATGATGTAGAGTTTGTATTGATTGATACGACAGGTTTCAAATAGCGCATTCAGCAGGTCGCCCGGTTTGTTCAGGTCGTTGATCAGGGTTGCAAATGCATCGTCGAATCGGCTGCGATAACGCTCCAAAAAGCCGTCAAAGACGATGTTCACATAGTTTTGGAAGGAGGCTTCCAACTGTTCGGGATCTGGATTGACCGCGGAGAAATTGAAGACCAGAACCATGTATTGATTCTTCTCAGTCGTCGGATGCCTGCCGATCCAAGTGTCGCCGAACAGGCTGTCGAACCGCTCTTCCGCACTCAGGTCGTAATAGCCGGCCAGGGTGGACAGCATCAAAGACTTTCCCGAGCGTCTGGGCCGCAGAAAAAAGAGAAACTGGCCTGCCTCTTCCAACTCGGCAATATAGCGAGTTTTGTCTACATAGGTCATCTTCTTGGACCTGATGTGGGTATAATCGCCGACTCCATAGGGAATTTTGGGAAATTTCTCGGTCATATGGCCCCCGAACAACCTATTCTAGCAGTACTTAGAGGCCGGCAATCGAGAAATCGCCGCCGGGCCGGAGTGACCCTCGCATTCGATTGTACAGACGGAAGTCCTCGATCGTGTACCGGCATCATATGCAAATGCGGGCAAATCTGCTACGGTTCAATTTGATACCCGCGCCCGCGGTTGCCGATCTTCTTCTTCTGGAGGCGCCTCATGATCCGATACTTATGCTGCCTGATTCTGCTGTCCGCCGTTTTCTCATCTGCCGAGGAACCGCCCGGCAAAACACCGCAGGATCTTTTCTGGACCTCGCTGCAAGGATTGTGCGGCAAGAACTTCCATGGTCGTGTGGAGATCAACACGTCGAGCACTCAAATGGACGGGCTTCCGCGCATCGAGGTAAAGAATTGCGAGAAACGCCGGATGGAAATTGCCTTCCACGTGGGTGAGGACCGTTCCCGCACCTGGATTTTGACCCGCACCAGTTCGGGCCTCCGCCTGAAACACGATCACCGTCACGAAGACGGAACCCCTGACAAAATCACCGACTACGGCGGCGATACCTATGAAATCGGTCAACCCACCCGCCAGGAATTCGATGTGGACGACTACACGGTGAAACTGGTGCCGGGAACCGATAAGAATGTTTGGGTTATGGAGTTGTTCGAGGGAAAGTCTTTCGCTTATGAGCTCTATAAAGGCAAAACAACACCGGTTTTCCGTGTGGTCTTCGATTTGAGCACCGAGGTTGAATGAATGGGTTGCTCATCAGAGGCCATACCTGAAAACCCTTTACTCCATTTCGTTCCCGCCCTACAATGGTGCTTGTGCTCACGTAAAATGCGCCACCCCACTTAGTTGTGACAGATTGTCAAATTGAAGGAGTGAATAAAATGGCTGGGAAATTAAAATTAAATGACATTGATGTAGCTAGTTTTGTTACAAAAGGTACAGTCGAAGCAAAAGAAATCCGTGGTGGTTACGAGACCATCCAACGCGCCTGCCCTACCGCTTGGACCTGCCCTACCGGATATCCCGTTTGCACCCACCCATACTTCTGTGAATAATTCACACGGAGGCGGCGCCTCAATTGCCGCTCCTTTTCAAAATTGAGACTCGTGCTTTTGGCCGGCTTACCGTAGAAGCCGGCTTTGAAGCCCGATGCCGGGAGTTGTGTCTCAAGGCATCCGGTCGTGCTGCCGACAAAAGGTTCAGCGCCCGGAGGTGTCATGATACAACTGCTGTTCCTGTTACCGGTATTTGCCGGTTGGCCCCTGGAAGAGACCGGAGTCTACCGCAAACTACGCCTGGACGAGGTCGAGTTGCGCCCGGACGGCGCCGTTTATGTGGTGGATTACGACAATGCCCTCATCAAACTGTTCGGCGCCGACGGCAACAAGTTGGTTACCATCGGCGGCAAGGGTGAAGGGCCCGGCGATCTTTTGTTTCCCACCTCGTTGGGTTATGAGGCCGGGGGAAAAACCGAACCGGGCCGCCTGTTCGTCTACGACAGCGGCAACTACCAGGTCAGCATTTACGATGCCGGCGGTCGCTTCCTTCAACGGCTGAGAGTTCCGGAAAATATCGAGGACCCGATCAGGGTCCGCGACGGCTGGGTCTACGGGGACTGGGACCTGGACAAGAAACCGGCTCGTTTCTATCGCGCCGATCACGATTTCGGCCAGGTGCGGGCTATCCATGAGATTCCCGATCCGGGACGCGGCGGCGGCATGATTATCACCCGTACGGAGCGCGGCGTGCACGGCAGTTTCGGCGCCATTCGACGGCGCCCTCACTTCAAAGTGGACAGGGCCCGGGACCGCGCCTACCTGGTGGACGCAAAACGTTTCGTGATCACGGTATTCAAGGCTTCTACCGGCGAGCGGCTGCGGGTGATCCAACGCAACGAACGTCCCATGCCGTTCGACAACGAATGGGGCGAGCAGCGCCTGCTCGAAGTTCTGGAGAACCAGCAGGGCATTACCCGCCAAATGGTGGAGGCCGATTTTCCGGAGTATTTCCCGGCCATCCGCTCCATGCGCATCGACCCCGACGGGTACCTGGTCATCAACCGCTGGCGCGGCAACCCGGACGAGCGTTTTTACACCATCGTCCTGGATGAAACGGGCGCGGTCATGAACGGCCGTTTTTCCTGGGAAGCCGTTCGCCGCCTGGTCGGCCAGGCTCGCGGCATGGCCTATGTCCTGACCTTCGACAGCGATGCCGAGGAAGCGGGCATCACTCTGGTGAACCCGGAAGAGATTGAATCTTTCATCCTGGAAAACCCTTTGCCGGCGGGCTCCGTTTATCGAACCATCAGTCGCGGCCGGTAAATTTCGATTTGATTTGCATCCAAATCCGCACGCCTGCCGAAAGATAGGGGTAAATACAGTCTCACTTTCAGGAGTCGTCATGCGATTTACGATACCCCTCTACATGATCCTTCTTTCTCTTCCCCTTGCCGGCAGCGACGGATTGATTGTTTTCTATTCTCAGGAGAAAGGGAAACGGCCGGAAATACGTTCCATACGTCCGGACGGCTCGGCTTCACGGGACCTGTTCACCACCGATGCGCTCAACCCTTCCTGGAAAGTCTCCGACGGCGCCAAATGGCCGCGCATCTCGCCGGACGGGCGTCGGGTTGCTTATTACAATTACAGACAGGGGGGAGCGATTCAGAACCTTGTGGTCATGCGCCTGGACGGCTCTGACAAACGCGAGGTAACCGACAGCGGCCGCAATTCCGATCCGGCCTGGTCGCCTGACGGTCGCCGCCTGGTCTATCGCCGCGTGGTCGACGGACGTTCCGGGCTGTGGATCACGGACCTGGCCGGCGGCGAGCCGATACTGCTGGTGAACAACCCGGAAATGGACCGCGGACCGGACTGGGCCTCGACCAACCGGTGGATCGTTTTCTCCAGCGGCTACGGCAGCAAGCGCCCCGGCGGTGAAGAGATCTATGTGATCAAACCCGACGGGACCGGCTTGAAACGCATCACCGAGAGCAAAGGCGAGGATTCCCTACCCAAGTTTTCTCCGGATGGAACCAAAATCGCCTTCAATTCGAAACGGACGGGGAAAACCGACATCTATATTCACGACCTGGCTTCCGGCGAACAAAAGGCGGTCACCGATTTCGGCGACGCCTACGCGCCGAGTTGGTCTCCTGACGGCAAGCAGCTTGTATTTACCCGGGTCAACGGCGGCGCTTTTGACCTCTTCATCAAGGACCTTGCCGGCGGCAAGACGCGGCAACTGACGAACGGACCGGCAACGGAATCCACTGCCTGGTGGGGCATGCCCTCGGTGGAGCGCGCGCGCATCGCCTATCAATCGCCCGCAAGCGGGAATGACGACATCTGGATTATGGACGCGGACGGACGGAATCCCTATCGCCTGACCGAATCGGCCAAGGCTGACCGCAATCCTTCATGGTCGCCCGACGGCCGCACGGTCTATTTCGAATCGGATCGGAGCGGAGTTTGGGGCATCTACGTCAAGCCGGTCACCGGCGGCCCGGCGCGACGCATTACGCAAGAGGACCTGATGGACAAGTATCCCTCGCTGTCGCCGGACGGCAGTCGTTTTACCGGGATAACCGTCGTCGACAAGGTCGTTCGCATCTTCTTCTGTGATGTGACCGGCGCCGACCGGAGGTTTCTGGAAGCGCCCACCGGCACTTTCAGCAGCTATCCGACTTTGTCACCGGATAATCGCAGGGTTGCTTTTGCTTCCAACCGGGATGTGGCAATCGTCCATCGCGGCGGTGAGAACCGGGCCTTGGAAATCTACCTGGCGGATGTGGACGGCAGCAATGTGACGCGGCTGACCCGCAACGAGCGCGAGGACTCCCTGCCCGCCTGGTCGCCCGACGGCAAGCGCTTGCTGTACAACTCGGCGCGTTCCGGTCAATACCACGTCCACGTCATCGGAGCGGACGGCAGCGGGGATCGGCCGTTGACCTCGGGCGACCATAACAACTGGGGGCCGAACTGGGCGCCGGACGGAAAGAGCTTCACCTTCGTCTCCAAGCGCGACGGCAATGCCGAGATCTATCGAGGATACCTGGACGGCAGGACGCCCCTTCGCATCACGCGAACACCGGCGAACGAGGGCTCGCCGGTACTGTGGCAACCCCGTTGACGCTCGACCGGCAAATCGTTTGTTATTGCGCGAACCTGTTTCAAACCGCCGCGAGGCGACATTAGGGGGACCGCTCAACCGTGTTACATATATAGGAAAAAGATCGGTTTTCCGTCTGGCTTTGACGAGTCTTCACGAGTCTTCGAATTTCCTGGCCCATCGACCCCGAAAGAGGCTATGATGAGATATTCATGCATTCAGTCCCAAGACGAAACCAATCTGGAAACACAAGGAAGGTTGCCATGAGTTTGCTCACCGACGAAGCCCTGGTCGCCGGGTTCGACGCCTACAATGGTTTTCTGGCCCGCGTATGGGCTTCCAAACAGGAAGAAATCGAGGATCGCGCCATCAGCGCCGCCGCCGAGGCCCTGGAGGGCCACAAGCGCTTCAAAGAGATTTCTCAGCTGGTCTTGGATTTCGACAGTCCGCCGCGCATCTTCGTCGAGCGTCTGGACGACGGCCCCCTGCGCATCATCTTCCGCATCCCCGATGAAGACGGTTGGGGCCTGTCCTTTCGCGCCCGCTTCCGCAAAAAGCTGCCCTTTTCCGGTCACTGGCATACCATCAAGGTCAAAATCGAGGCTCTCCAGGTTACCATCAGCCTGGATATCGACGACAGCAATCCCATGCGTCCTCGCCTGATCGGCCGCAAAGGCAAGGTTCGCCTCGGCGATTTGGACCTGCGCAGCACCAACCTGGGTCTGAATCTTTTCGGTCATCTGGTCAGCCCCATTCTCGAGGAAGTCGCCGAGAAAATGGCTTGCGACGCCATTCCCGAGGCCATTCCCAGTCCCGAGGATTTTGCCCGCATCGCCGACATGAAGCTCGCCGATGCACCCGTTTCCTTCGAGGGCGAAGGACCCGACCCGGCCTCACTGGCCCCTCGCGCAATTGCCGTCTCCGAATTACTGCGCTCCGGCCACCTGCCCTTCGACAGCGTACTCGATGCCGTGGTTCTTCGCGATGAACCCGGCGGCGCCGCCGTCGACTACGTCCACTTCGGCGATTCCGCTATTTGGACCGGGCATTATCTGGCCGCCGAAGCCTTCCGCTTTGCCGAAACCGGCGACAAGGACGCTCTCCTGGGCATCGATCACGCCCTGGATGCTATCGAACGGCTGATCAACCTGTCCGGCATTCCCGGGCTGCTCTCCCGCGTTGCCATCCCCACCGATTCTCCCGTTCTGGACACCTTGGAAGACGAGGTCATCGGCGACGGTCAGGGCGATCGACTCTTCAGCGGGTTCCATGAAGGACGCGAATACGAAAGCATGGGTCATATCACCCGCGATCAGTACTCCGGCGCGCTGATGGGGACCGGTATTGCGGCCATGGTTTTGGACAAGGTCCCCGAGATCCGCGATCGCGCCCGCGACCTGGCTTTGACCATGATCGACTACCTGGTGGAACGCCAGTTCTGCCCCTCCGAATCAGTGGTCGATCCCATCAGCCAGACTCGATTCACCAGCACCACCTGGCTGGGCAATCCCGGTCAGGTATTGGCCATCCTCCAGTTGGGCAGGGCCCTGGCTCCTGAACGCTACACGGACCTCTTCGCCCAGGACTACCCCATGTGGGCCGCCAACTGGTTCTTCAGCTGGCTGCAAACCTTCGATACCCACGACAGCTATTTCAAGTTCAACCTGGAAAACGGTCTGGCCTTTCTGCTGCTCAAATTGGAGACAGACGCGCAACGCCGCGAAGAACTGGCCACCGGCTATCGAGTACAACGCGAGGCGCTGAAATATCACGCCAACGCCTGGTTCGACGCCGTGGAACTGGCCACCCTCGGGTTCAAGCCGGAACTCCTGACGCGAGACCCGCAAGAAATCCAAACCGAACTGCGCCATTTGCTGGTGCAGGTCCTGGACCGTCCCATTTTGATGGAAGCGCCGGACCTGACCAATGATCCCGACATCGAAATCGTGGACCACAAGAACATTTCCAGCGATGACAAGGAAGAACGGATCTCCCGCATGCCGGTGCCCGTGGTGCGCAGACCGGGGACCGATTACCTGTGGCAGCGATCTCCCTTCGAGATCGAGCCCACCTGGCCGTTGCCCGAGGGCGGCAAGGCCTGGCGGGCGCCCGGTATCGATCGTATCCTTCCCTACTGGATGACGCGTTACCTGAACCTGGCTTAGCGACTGGGCGAAGGTCCTTTCTTCGCCCGTATTTCCACCTGGAAGTATATAATGGTAAAGATGTTATCACGATTCGGAGTGCGGTGCTTTCGCACACGGCGTGCGCGACGGGGAGGCGATAGCAATGGCGACAACCTGTCGATCATGGTGGCGCAATTGCGCCCTGGAAACAGATTCGGAAATGGCGGCCATCGACGAGATGGAAGATCGGCTCACGCCTCTGGAACCGGAGGTATCGAAGATTCGGGAGCTCATCGCTGCGATTGAGCTGTGCCACCACAAGGCCGAGCACTGGGTGGAAAACATCATCGAGGCCATTGGCGGCGGAGAGACCGACAAGGGATTGGGCACCCGTTCACCCGGCCAACATCACCCCGCGGAAACAGTCTGGCAAAACGCCTGCGCCGCCCTCTCAGCGTGGTGCGCGGGCTGTCCCGCAACATCGGTCGATGGCACCGTAGGCGGGGTCCCGGCCCCCGAGATCCTCGGCGGTCTTGGCGCACGCTCACCCTTGAAGGAATGGCAGGTCCAACGGGTGATATCGAAAATTCGCGGTTCCATCCATTGGCCGTGGTCGGATGGGGACCCGTCAGCACGCTATGTATGGCTGCTGTTGGGCGGCGGTGAATATGAGGTCGATTACCGGGAGTGCTGCCCGGAACACTACAAAGAACACGAAGATTTCTGGCTGGCAACGGCTCGGACCATGATCCACGACACCGAAAACGGCGAGGCGGCAACTCTCTCGTTGGGCCTCGCCATTGATATGTTATGGCCCTGCCACCGGCTGTTCGTGACCAACCTCCGCATCGTGCTGGACGCCATCGGCGGAAAGCTTCATCCCACGGAACCCTTCACCGCATGCGGCCGCAACATAAGCCTGACGCCGCTTCGCCCCCGCATGGAGTCGATAGCGAATACCCTGCGAGCTTTCAGCGACCGTCCAATACCGGACAAAACAGTGGACCAGGTATTATTGGAGAAGCTCGGAGAACCAACCCCGGCGAAACAATGGCTGGCCGCCTCCTTGGACAAAACCATCCGGCTGCAACTGGACCCGCCTGCCGATCTCCGAGCCGTATCGGCCCTAAGCGGACCCGATTGGTTAAGCCGATAAATACCGACCGGCTCCGTTCCCGGACCGTTTAAGACCGGAGTCCCCGGATGCAGACTGAAGGGCACCCGGCAGGGCATCAAAAAACTCGGGCAGGCGCCGATGCCTGCCCGAATTTGTTTGCGACTACTTCAGACGTTCGACCATCGCCTTACCCACCGCACCGGCCGATGCCGGGTTTTGGCCGGTGATCAGACGATCTTCCACGATGACGTTATCACCCCATGGCTGCACCTTGGTAAAACGGGCTGCCTTTTCCATCATCTTTTCTTCCAGCAGGTAGGGTATCTTATCGATGGTGCCGAAGGAGATTTCCTCCTCGCGGGTAAAACAAGTGACGGTCTTGCCCTCCAAGATGGATTTCCCATCGGAAAGGGTCACCGGCAACAGGCCCGCGGGGCCGTGACAAACCGCGCCTACCACGGCACCCTTCTCATAAAGGCCCGCGGTGATTTCGGCCGTCCCCTCGTGGGTGTAAAGATCGAAAAGCAGACCGAACCCGCCGGGGTAGAACACCGCCGCGTAATCGGCCGGATCGACTTTTTCCACCGGCAGGGTGTCGGCCAGGCGCTTGCGAAATTCGGCGTCGGCCAGAACGGCTTGATTCACCGCGTCATCTGCTTCTTCGCCGTAGATGGGCGCCGCGCCGCCTTGAATGGAAACCAGGTCATATTCGTAACCGCCGGCTTTGAACTCATGCAGGGCATGGGTAAGTTCAGGGGCGTAGGTGCCGTTTTTCTCTCCGGCCAGATCGTCGTGGTTGGTCAAAAGGATCAAAATCTTTTTCATAGCTGATACCTCCAATTATCGGGCGTGACCGGTGTCTTTCCCGTCGCCCTTCACATTGTCCGACGCTATGATAGCTCTTTGCCTGGAATGCGATAATCCCCTATAATGGCAACTTAGTTTTTCAGGAGAGCAATAATGAATTCGTTTGAAGGCATCCAGGAATTGGTGGCCGTGGCGGAAACCCAGGGCTTCTCGGCAGCGGCTCGCGTTTTGGGTGTATCTACCTCCCATGTCAGCCGGCGCATTTCGGCCTTGGAAGAGCGCCTGGGCACGGCGTTGGTAGCGCGCACCACGCGAACCGTTCGACTGACCGATGCGGGGCATGTCTTCTATGAGCGCTGCCTGGATTTGTTGAACGACCTGGATGAAGCCAACCGGCTGGTTTCCGGTCAGCAGGCAGAATTGCGAGGCACCTTGCGGGTATCCTCGGCCGGAGAGTTTGCCGAGCAGCATCTCACACCGGCGCTGATCGATTTTGCCGGGATGCACCCCAAGCTTTCGGTGGAGATGGACTTCAATGCGCGTTTTGTGAACATTGTCGAAGAGGGTATCGATTTTGCCGTGAGATACGGCAAGTTGACCGGGGCCCATTCTCTACTGACCGCCCGTAAACTGATCGATCGCAACATGTTGGCAGCCGCGTCGCCGCAATATCTTGCCGAAAACGGCGAACCGAAACACCCTAACGATTTGCGGCATCACCACTGCCTGATTACCAATAGCGACCAGTGGCGCTTCGACGACAACGGCGCCCGGGTGGAGGTACGCGTCGGCGGACGCTGGCGCGCCAACAGCGGGCGCTGTATCGTTGCCGCCTGTCGGGCCGGGTTGGGGATTGCCTATATGCCGCAATCCAGTTACGGCGACGCCTTAAAGGACGGCAGCCTGGTTCCGGTATTGGCGCCTTACTGCACCGCTCGCAACACCACCTGGTTGGTTTATTCCAATCAGAAGCATCTTCCCCTTCGTGCGCGCCTGGCCATTCAGTTCCTTTTGGATCGATTCAAGGATTGGGATGAAGGCTGAGGAAATCCCCACGCCGATCATCTCCGAGGTAACGGTTATTGTCGAATCCTCTCAACCGTCAAGTTACCTATGATTTGCTTATGGTAATCACCTCGTGGGTGGTTATTGTTCCGCGTGTAATTTCTAACCAAAGGGGCGAACCCGGTGCCTGGAGCCGGTTGAATTGAGCTTGTGTCACCCTATATACCGGTATATCCGGGTAATGGTAGGCCCAACCTTTGACTTCTTCCGCCCAGTCATCGATAACGACGGCAATTGCGGTTTCGCCCTTGGCCGTTTCGTGGGCAAGGCGATTCATGCCTTCATAAATACATGGTTCGCAATCGGTAATGCTCAGAATGACAATGTACATGTTTTCCTGGTGCGCAACCAGGTCCGCCCATGTTGTCGGGGTATCGTCCAAAGCAAAAAGTGCAAGATTATCCGGGACCCGCAACTCGGGTTGTCTCTCTCCTCTTTTGTAGAAGAAAGAGGCGCAAGCACCGATTACTAGGAGGGTCAGGAAGGCATTGGGCAGAAACCGGTTCATTTTTGGATCTCGCGAATGCGGATAGTCAAATTTTCAGCCGATTCATCGACACCGGGATTGCCGCCGGCCAGGAAGAATAAGCGGTTATCTCTGGAAGCCAACAACAGATCATCGGTGAATCGAGTGTGCTTCAGATTGAAACCGTGATCATAGAATAGGAGCGCGAACTTGTCGTCAGTTCGGTTCGGGGTTCGCATTTGCAGAATGATGAATTCCGGGGATAATTCAAGATTGGTAATACGGGACCAGGAGGTCTTCCAGGCCGTTTGCGCTTCAGCCAAATCCCGGCCCATCAGCATTTTTCCATTTTTCTTGAACTGATAGGCATCGTCGGGCATCGATCTGTAAAAAGCCGGCGTTTCAAGCGTAACCTTGTGGATCAAACGTGCCTTCTTACCGTCGATGACCCACAGGACCGGTTCGTCCTCTCGAATGAAGTACACATGTCGGTCGTCCGCTTTCATGTGGTACTCCATGAACAGATTGGCTCTGACCAGTTCAGAGCGCGGCACGGTTTGGCGCACAAGGTCGTTCACGTAAGTGCCGTCTTGGGTATAGACTTTGACGTGATCGCGAATCGCGTGTTCTTCATCTTTAATTGTGTAGGTCACACCCGCGATATATAAGTGCGGCGCAACCCAGGCGATATCATCGACGAACAAGCCTGCCGGACCGGCCTTTCTGTGGATGGAGCGATCCCATTGGAAATCATTATCTTCCCGGTTGAAGACCTTGATCTTCCCTGTATGTTCGATCACCACCAGGGCGCCGTCCATGAGGCACAATCCGAAGGCGCTTTCCAGGTCACCCGGTCCCTGGCCACGCGGCCGAAGTTGGGTAACCCCGTTTTTGTCTACCCGGAGCGGAGGGTCTTTTTGGAACATGCCGATCAGACTACCGTCCGGGTGAACTAGGGTTGCAAAGCGCCGTCCACCCAATGGAAAGTCGTGTTCCCAGGTCTCGATGAGCGGCAAATCCAATCCGCCGTCCCGGGAAAAAAGGGAGCAAAAAAATAGTAGGAAAACTGTTGTCAAGATAAGCCTTTACAAATGCGTGCGGTCGGAGAAGAGGTCCAAGGCGCAAGCCGATGGTTTACTTGGGAGGTTTCATCGTAGCACAGCCGCAATTGGCGGTTTCGGCTGCAACGGGGCAATAGCAGGTATCCCCGTAGGGGCCGACGCCTTTCCATCCCGGTTGGTGAATGACCTCGGGCGTTTCCCCGAACGTGAAAACATTGAATATGATGACAGTAGTGCAGAGAAGTGCAAGACAAGCTCTTTTCAACTTCACTCTCCTTGAGTCAAACTCTAATGCATGGTTCATAGTGACTACGCCGGTCATTCTATCTACATGCTGTTTTGGATGCAACACCTAAAAAGAGCTTAACATGGGGATTTCTTTCTGCAATCATGTCTTGCTTCTGTCCTGGTACCCTCTCTCGATCATGGCATACCAGGCTGAATCCAAGTCATTGCATAAAATGCATGGATCTGAGATAGATACTTCGGAATGACAATCGCCTTCTTGATTTACGGGGTATATTGAAGAATCGGCTTCATTGTACGTAAAGTAAGCACCTTACACCATTCGGTCGCCGCTTTAGGCGCCCAAAAAAGACCATACTCGCATCTCCATGGGTACTTCCTTGCGCCGGGGTGCTCTGTACTCGTCACATGTGGCTGTGTTTTTAGCCGGAGATGTTAGGGTCCGGATTTCGGGGCGTACTTCCTGCGCTCAGGATGTACGGGTATGGACTTCCGAGGGTACCCCCTTGGCTCAAGGAAGTACCCACATGTGACAAGTGGGTACTTCCTTGAGCCAAGGGGGTACCCTCGGAAGTCCATACTTTAGGTTCCCGGCCGGGGGTGGTTGGCACTTGGATGCGGGTATTGTCTTTTTTCGGCGGAAATCCTTGCACTCGAACGCGAGTATATGCATTTTTTGGCTCGGAACTACTTGTCGGAACAGACGTATTCAGGGTTTTGGCGACGGCGGTTTATGCAGCAGTTCGAAGATCCGGGTTTTCCACGGAAGCATTACCCATGGCGGCGCATGTGGCAATGCTTGTTACGGCAGACGAATGCTCGTGAGTTCCGATTGGATGCTTGCGTGTCCCGCGAAGGTCCCGCTTTTGTCGGCTTGCGTCCTGTCCTACAATAGCGCCTACGTACTCGGAGGCCGGTGTATGGATTTTTCCGTATTTTTGTGGGTCATTCTGTTCATAATCGTATTCCAGGTCATCAAAAGGGTTCGGGGCAGGAATAGTATCCATTTTTGGAAGAAGATCTTCGTACCCGAGTACTCGGACGGAGATAGAGGGACGCCCTGCCTGGCCATGATCTTCGAGTATTACGGGCTGGATATTCCCATTCTGTCGATCAAACAGAAAACGGGTTTCGTGGGAAGTTCCGGCGTAAGCCTGGTACGCCTGGCCGAAACCGCCGGGGTTTACGGTTTTAGAACTCGCATGTCCCGGGTATCGCGTACGACTCTATTTAAGAAGTCGCCCCTGCCGGCGATTGTTCCATGGGAAGGTAACGGCTTTGTGGTGTTGATCAAGGCGACCGCCGATCATTGTTATGCGGCCCTTCCCTGGGAAGGCGTACTGAAAATGACTCATGCCGATTTCCTGCACGGTCAACAGGCTGATCGAGACGGCGTCGTCGTTTTGTTTTTGGAGTATAGCGGCTCGAAATACCGCTGATTCCCGGCCGATGATTCGCCGGTAGCAAGAAACTTCTGCCCGGGTTGAGATAATGCTTGCTTTCTGCGAATGATTCTCAATATGATGTAGGTGCGCGCGATCTTCGCCTTGGAGGTCTCTTCATGTTCTCTGCCGTAGAATTATCCATAGACGCCTTTCCCGTTCCGTTTCGCCGTATTCGCTTACAGTTGCAGCCCGGTGAATTGGCCGCTCTTTCCGGTCCCGGAGCCGCTGATCTGCTGACCGCGCTGGCCGGCCGGATTCCCGGCGCCGGTTATGTCCTGCTGGACGGCCGGACAAAATCCCCGGGCAGCTTGGAACACGCCGCATCGGTCGCCCTGGTGCGTCGCAACCCCATCCCCAACTGCAACCTCCGCGTGGAAGAGGTGGTGGCTCTCGGCCGCGCGCCTCATGCCGGCCAGGGCTGTCTTGACTGTGACGATGTTATCGTTGCCGCGGCCCTGGAGTGGACCGGCTTGACGCATTTCCGCAAGCGTCGCTACCGAGACCTGGCTCCTCGTGAGCGGCACACCTTGCACTTCGCCGAGGCGGTTGCCCAAATCTGGGAGAAACCCTCACACGGACATCGCTACCTCTTCATGAACGAACCCTCGGAAGGTTTGTCCTCCTGGCATCGTCGGCAATTGCTGCACCTGGGTCGGGAGCTTACCCGGGAAGGTTTCGGGGTGCTTGCTGCCGTGCCCGAACCCGGCATGGCCCGGGGTTTCGCCGGTCGCGTCATGCACCTGCGTAACGGCCTGATTGCTTTTGAGGGCGATGTGGAGGAGGTGACCGCCGCCGTCACCAGGAAACGTTGGTTGCGGGTTTTGCCGGGAGGGATGAACCGCTTCGTCATTCCCGGTCATGCCTGAGCCGCTCGGCCAGACGACGGGCGGCTTGTCTCACCAGTTCCGGCGCCCGACTCAGCGCCTCGCGCGGGTCGGTGACGCCTGACGAGACGGCAATCGCCTCCACGTGCTCCGGGAGCGTCAATCCCGGGGCAACGCGGCCGGCCAGCACGATCACGGGAATCCGGTGACGCGCCGCCGCCTGCCAGACGACGGCCGGCACCTTGCCTTCCAAGGAGGTAATGTCCAGGGACCCCTCGCCGGTGATGACCAGGTCCGCGCCTTCCAGCGCCCGGTACAGGCCGGTCCATTGCGCCGTCATTTCCGCACCGTGTCCCGGTTTTCCGCCCGCAAACACCGCCAGGCCGCCGGTAACGGCGCCGCCGGAACCGTACCGGGGCTCATGGAAAAAGGCCTTGCCCAGATTTCGAGCCGCGATGTCCAGGCGTTTGAAAAAGGCTTGGAACATGGGGACGTCTCCGCGTCGCAATCCTTTCTGGGGGCCGTAGAGGGCGATGCAATCGGCGGGCGCGGTGGTCACATCCGCCGCTAACACCAACTCGGTTTCCTTCAAACGCTCGTCCAAACCCGCCAGATCAATCGATTCCAAGCGGACCAGTTCGGCCGGAACCGGTTCCAGGTTTTCACCGGCGGCATCGCGAAACACAACACCCAACGCGGCCAGGGCGCCGCAGCCGCCGTCTATGGTTGCGCTGCCGCCGACACCTACCAGGATGCGGCGCGCCCCGGCGTCCAGGGCGGCGGAAATCAACTGACCGGTGCCGTAGGTGGAGGC
>JASJCB010000237.1 GCA_030066195.1 Acidobacteriota bacterium | reverse complement strand
CTCCGATGATTGTGTCGGGTGCAGCGGCGATGCCGCCCTTGCCTATGCATTGGGACAAATCGGCTTCGACTTCGGCACCGAGGCACGCCGCGATTCGTTTACCCAGGCCATGGGCGGGAATCCCGACGACCCCGAACGGCTTCTCAATTGGCTGAATGACAACCCCTACTACGCGGCTTCCGTCACCTGGACCCTGGTCCTGGACGGTACGCCTATTTACGCGATTCAGCCCGGCGGCGCCTTTCCACAGGTAGCCTATGACCGGATTCGCGAATTCCTTAAAGACCAACTGGCGGGAACCGTTGAACGCGTTTCCATTCCAGGTATCTGGATGGGCGGCGTTCAGTTGATGTCCGGTCAAAACGTTCCTGTTCTGATTCCCGACCCGCGCGGCATGTTCTCATGGTCCACGGTCGAATTGGTCAAGGCCGTTTGTGGAGAACCGCCTAAAAAAGACAACGACGAATACAATTCCAGGCTCATGGCGTTATCCAACTTCCTGGAACGCATCTACTTCGAACTACGTAACCTGGGCCAGGCCGCTCCCGAACGCGCCATGAATTTTGCGGCAACCAATACCCTGCAATCCCATGACATTTTCGCCCAAGCAGCTAAAGACGGTCAGGAACTGGATCAAATTTCGGTGGAACCCTCGCCCGTGTGTCGCCCCGATTCGGATTGCTGGGATGTCAAATTGATCTTCTTCAAGCCCACGGATCGTCAGGGTACTGCTCGTAAGGTACATCGCTTCACCATTGACGTCAGCGATGTCGTACCCGTCACCGTCGGCCCGCCGCGCTCGTGGTCGGTTTACTGAGAGCACGCGATTACTCGCCTGAAAGCGAACGGGCTTTTGCCCGGCTCTCTCCGGCGATCCCATCCAGGAAACTCCCTGTTTCCTTAAACCCGTAACTCGGGGTCTCCCGGACTCCGAACAACCTCTTTATTAAGGAGAAAAACATGAGACTTCCTGTACAAAGTCAACCTGTCCAACGCACTGCCGCGGCAGTAGCTGCGGGCGGGGTATTACCCTCCTTGGATATACCCTGCATCATCAGTTGCGTCGGTAGTTCCTTCCTTAAGTGTATCCACTGCGGCACCAACCTGGGCTGCTGGGCAACGTGCGCGGGTCCGAATGTGGTTCCGTGCCTAACCAAGTGCTTCTGATGAAGTTGTTCGCGGGAAAAGTTCGCTTATCTCCCGCTACCTTCTGATCAGTTGACGGCGGGAGGAGTCGGTTCCGGCTCCTCTCATCCCGACAACCTAACTCTTGGAAGAAAAGGAGTTCATAATGAGACTTCCATTTCAAAGCCCGCCCGTTCATCGAACAGCGCCTACCTCTATCTCGGGCGGTGTCATACCGTCCCTGGATGTAGGCTGCCTTATCGGTTGCCTGGGTACCTCGGCCTTGGGTTGCCTCTTCTGCCTTACAAATCCCGTTTGCTGGATTGGGTGCGCCGGTCCGGCTGCCGCCGCTTGTATTGCCAAATGTAGCTGAATTCGTGAGCGGGGGATGCCCCGCCATCCCTCGTTCCCACATAATCGAAGGCGGCCTTTGCGCCGTCGCAAAAAATAATGCTAATTGACGAGGAGACCACCATGGATCGATACCAGAAGTCCCTGAGTTCGGCCGATCCGGCCCCGGAAAAAGAGACGGCCGTAACAGCCGGACCCGGATTTGAAGAATCTGATTACGATTACAATGTCCTCGTGGATGAATGCGATACCCTCCATCCCTCCACCCTTGGGCACACATCTTTGAACATTTCCGAGATTGCTTCGGCGCCGCAACAGGTCTTTGCAGTGGGCGCCCTTGATTACAGCTTTACAAGTCGCACGCGCGAAGCCATCTTCAACCGCCGACTGAAGGACTGGCTGGACCACGAGGGAAGTCTGTTGGATTTCCTGAAGGCGCAACACGATTTGTTCACTTGGACCTTGAATCTGGACCAGAAGCCCCTATATGCGCTGATACCTGAAGGCCCGTTTGCCTTTGAAATATATAAAGACCTTGCCGGAAAATACCAGGGTATTCCCCCAAGTGATAATTCTGATTCCGAGGCAAAAGAAACGGAAGACAACAGAGTCAAACCGGAGCATGTCTCTCTCGCCGGCTGGGCTATTGGCAAAACCAGTTTATTCGACGGCCGGGAACTTCCCGTGGTGAAACCCGTCAGTTGGGGCATCGAAGCCTGGTCCACGCAAAGCATCCTGGACAAGACCTTCCCCGGCAATGATCAGGATAAAGCCAGGGCCGATTTGGAAAGCCTTCTTAGGCGACTTTATTACGAACTGCGCAACCCCGGTTTGGAACCTGGAGAACGAGCGATCAACTTTGCCGCAACCCAAGCCTTTGTGTTGGGCTCCGATAATTTCCAGCACATTTTCAAAGAAACGCATGATTTGGGCCTGGACTTCTACAACATTCAGGCAAATAGGAGCAGTTTCCAACGCCATGATGCGGACAGTTGGGATGTGGACATCATCTTTTTCGATCCGAAAAATCAAAACGACACCGCCCGGCGTTTGTACCGCTTTACCATCGATGTCGCCGACGTCTTGCCGGTCACGGTTAACGAAGACCTGAAATGGTATGTACCAACCGAAACTGCCCCATGATATGGCCATAGAGGAAGTTATCATGTCCAAAGAAATGAAAATGTATGGAAATGACCCGAACCACATTAACACGGGCGTCACAGCCGCGGAGCAAAGCTCTGCCTACCGCGGCCTTCTGGCCGACCTGCCCGACCTCCACCCGTCGGGCGTTCACAGAATAAGCAAACAACAGCCCAAGGCTTATGTCGTGGGCAAGTTGAGCTTGAGTTATCCTTCCCAGCCGCGCAAAGAAAGTCTGCTTCAGGCGCGGAAAATTTGGCAGGATACAGACCAACCAACAGATGGGCGGACGAAAACTATTCAGTTTCTGAAGGGCAATCCATATTGGAACGAAGCAGTTCATTGGACCATCGAAATTGACGACACACCCTACTATATCTTGGAAGCGCCAAGTCTCAAGGGAAAAATCCAGTTGGGCAAGTTCTTGGACTTTTTGGCCCGAAAAGAAAGCCTGTTGGGCATTTCCGTTGCCGGTATCATCTCCGGCAAACAACGCCTCCATACTGGTGAAGAACTACCTGTGATCCGCATAGTGGATAGTCGGGATTGGAATCTCTACACCCTCGCCGGTGTAAAGGAGCCGGATGAGGCTGAGGAAGAGCCCGATGCGGATAAAGAAAAGCTCGATAAGGTCAAGAATTTCTTCGATCGGATCTTTCCCTCCATCCGCAACCACGGTTTGAAACCCGAGGACCGCGCCTTGAATTTTGGGGTGACCCAGGCCTTCAACCTGGGGGGACTGCTGAGTAATGACGGGGCTAATAAATTTGGATTGGATAACATCCAAGTCAATCCCAGCCCTATTTCCCGCAAGGGCAGTCAGTGTTTCGATGTCAGGATAACTCTGTTTGAAGGCGAGGACAGGACAAAAAAACAAATCCTTAGGATGACTATCGATGTCAACCAGATCTATCCTGCTCTGGTCTCCGATCCCATCAGCTTTAACGGAACCTGATAACAACGACAAAACCATGAGGAGAACATCATGAGACTACCCAACCAAAGCGAACCCGTGGAGCGCGCTAAAATCGTCATCACCGCACCGGTCAAGGATGCCGTGGGCCTGGGCGACGTGGTAAAGAAGGTCACGACAAAAATGGGCTTCAAGCCTTGTGACGGCTGCAACAAACGAGCGCAAGTTCTCAACCGCTGGGTATCCTTTACCCCGCGCAACCAGTAAGTCTTCCGGTAGGTGGTGTAACGTGCGGGAATGTGCTTTATCGACAGGGGGAACCCCTTACCGTCCCTTGGATGTTCCGGGCCTTGCCCAATTACGGCAGGCGTGCGGCGGCGGTGACGCTCGAATTACGGCAGCGGTGTTGGACGGTCCCGTTGACCTGACTCATCCGGCTTTCCAGGGCGTCACAATTCGATCTATCCGAACACTTGCCGGCCAGGGTCCGTCAGACAATCTGCCTACCGAACACGGCACTCATGTAGCGGGCATCTTGTTCGGGGCGGACAACGGACCGACACCCGGTATTGTACCGGGTTGCAAGGGTCTCAGTCTCAATATTTTCCGGGTTCTTGAAGGCGGGGGCATTCAACCCTGCTCACAAGTAGACCTGGCCCGGGCTATCATCAGCGCCGTTGATGCCGGGGCGCATATCATCAATGTAAGCGGTGGTCAGTTTGCCAAAACCAAAAGACCGAGCCCCTTTCTGGAGAATGCGATTTTGCATTGCAGTCGAAACAACGTATTGGTGGTCGCCGCCGCCGGTAATGACGGCTGTGACTGTTTGCATTTCCCGGCCGCCGTCCCGACCGTTTTGGCGGTCGGGGCCATGGACGCGGACAACGTGCCCCTATGTAATAGTAACTGGGGCGATGTCTACCGGGAACAGGGCATTCTGGCCCCCGGCAAGAACATTGTGGGACCTTCTACCGGAGGCCGAATACGCACGGCCACGGGTACCAGCTTTGCAGGTCCTATCGTTGCCGGTGTCGCCGCCCTGTTAATGAGTCTCCAAGTGAAACACGGTCACGAAGTTTCAGCTGCACGCATCCGAGAGGCAATTTTAGAAACGGCTTTACGATGCGATCCATCCGAGGGAAATAATTGTGACCGTCATCTTGTCGGTATTTTAGACGTTGCCGCGGCCGCCCGGCTGCTCTTCCCGGAAGAATCTGTGACCGCATCGGAGCGGGAGGAGGGAGTATCCGAATTGATCGTTTCACCTGATAAGCCGCGGGAATCGTCGGAAACTCCGGTACCGGAAATCCCGCCGACACCTGCGACAGAGGGCCCGGAGACGCCGACTAAGCCGCCGGAATCCAATTTCGCCCTTGTCGAACCGATGGAAATGTCGAATGACCCGATTGAAGAGGACGACCCGGTACATAATTCTCCGGAGATTGCCGAAGCATGCGACAACTCCATGGAAGGTCCCGGACCGGTTCCCGCTCCTGACGAAACTTCCGCGGAACCCGAAGTCTCCACGCAAGATGCTGAGCCGATTCTTGTTTCTGACGAGGCTTCCGAACAACCCGAGGTCTCCATGGAAGATCCCGAACCGGTTCTTGCTTCTGTCGAGCATGCTGAAGACTCCATGGAAATCCCCGAACCGGTTACAGCTGTTCTTGGGGCGACCGGCCCCCCGGACGTTTCCATAGAAGAACCCGAAACAGTTCTTGCTTCCGCCGAACCGTCGCCCTCCGATAGAGAAGACCGCGAACTGATTCTCACATCCGCCGAGTCTTCCGAGAAAGCAGAAGGACCGCGGGTATCGGTGGCTCCCTCCCAAGAACAGGCGCTCCCTTATCCGGTCTACGCATTGGGAATGTTGCAGATCGACTTCTCAAGCCTGACCCGTCGTGAAGCCTTTATGCAGAAAATGGGACATAATCCGGAAGATATTCCCCGGCTCCTCGCGCATTTGCAACAGTACCCCTGGGAGGCCGAGGCCATGACCTGGCTCTTGACTCAAAACAACGCGCCCTTGTACGCCATACGCCCGGCCGGTCCGTTCGTAGGCGAAATCTACTTTCATCTCCGCAATTACCTTGGTGTTCAACTTGAGCGGCCCGAAGCCCTGACGGCCCTGCCGGGAATCTGCTTCGGAACACACATCCTGGAAACCGGACAAGCAGTGCCGGTCCTATACCCTCTGATTCATGCAATCCGCCAATGGCGCCTGTCCCAAACGGATGCGGGTTTCAGCGCCTTTATGCACCGAATCGCCTTTGAGTTCCGCAACCTCGGTAAAACCAACCAGGAGCGAGCCATGAACTTTATCGTGACCTTGGGCCTGGGAGACCTGGAACTTTTCAGTGAGGCCTTCAACAATTCGCTGGAACTACTACAGGTCCACGTGGCGCACAGCCGAACGACACAACCGCCGGAAAGGTATGTAGATGTTAAGCTTGTCTTCTTCAATCCCCGTCGAAGAATGACCCAGGCAAGCCATATCTATCTTTTTACAGTAGATATCAGCGACTATGTCCCTGTTCTCAGGGGAAGTCCGCGTTCCTACAGGGCCTATCTTTGAATCTGGACTCTTCCGTTGGAAAGAATCCTTGAAATATCGAATCGAAAGGAGTTAGACATGAGACTACCCAAACAAAATGTACCGATAAACCGCACTGTTCGCACCGTGACCAAAACCGGACTCTTACCCGCCGATGACTGTGTGGAACAATGCATGAAGGAAAAATGCGGGGACCGTACAGACCCCGGCGATTACCTTACCTGTAAACAAAATGCAAGGCCCGTCTGTGAGCAGAAATGCTATGGCTGACAGACGATAACCGGGAGACTCAGGCGTGCGGGCCACCCTCTTCCGGTGGAAGGAACGGTGAATTATATCCCCTTCTTTCCCAAGCCGGTACAATTTCTCTCTTGATTTATTATTTCGCGAGCAAAAAAAATGTGGTATATATGTGTCCTCGGGTGACAGGAACTGCGAGTATGGTAAGAAAAACACGCATGCCCCCAAGCCCTAATTCATTGGTACGAAAAGAATCGGTACCTCTGAATCCGTCCCCGCCCGATTGGCTGGACGGGCACGGATGAAGCGGCCCAAAAGAAGGTGAGGCCTTTTGAGTCGCAAACATTCCAGTGCGAGGGTCCGGTAGCAGCAGAATGCTACCGGGCTCAGCACGGTTTTCACGACTCACCTACCCTGTCATGCTTCATGAAGCGCGTGATTTCATGAAACTTCAGACTACCGTCGGTCACCCACCGCTGATCGTGATGAGCGAGAGCGCTCACCGGGGTTTCACGCCCGAACAACGGGAAAGGCTGGAACAACACGGAAAACTGGTGCCGGTGCACATCACCACCATCGAAGCCGTGGGCGGCGGTAGCGCCGGGTGCATGCCGGCCGAGGTCTTTCTACCGCAAATCGCCCAACAGATGCAGGCGTAAAAACCTCGCTTAGACAAAGCAGGATACTCTGCCGGGAAAAAGAATTTCCGTCTTCTGATCGAAGGTCATGTTTTCACCCGAAACAACCCGGTGGGCCGACCAATGGGCCCGCGCGGTTATTTAAATGTAATTGCCCGGGAATGAGCCTCTCACAATGTTTGCACTGTAGACAAAGCGTGCTAATATTAGCGGTTTCGTGCGGCTGCAAGGCAGTCCGTTCACAACCGGCTGTCGTGCCGGCCTAAACATTGGAGGGCAATTTTGAAAGTACACGAGTACCAGGCCAAGCAGGTGCTGGCCTCCTACGGCGTGCCCGTTCCCCGTAGCGAAGTTTGCGATAACCCGGAAGACGCGGTGAAAATCGCGGATAAACTGGGCGGTTCGGTGTGGGTAGTCAAGGCCCAAATCCACGCCGGCGGCCGCGGTAAGGGCGGTGGCGTCAAGTTGGCTCGCTCGCTGGATGAGGTCCGCAAATTGGCCGGTGAGATCATCGGCATGAATCTGGTTACCCACCAGACCGGCCCCGAGGGTAAAGAAGTCAACAAGGTTCTCATCGAGGAAGGACAAAATATCGAGCGCGAATTCTACTTTTCCATCCTGGTCGATCGCGCTACCAGCACGCCCATCGTCATGGCGTCGACCGAGGGCGGTATGGAAATCGAGGAAGTCGCCGCGGAAAATCCCGACGCCATCTTGAAGGTATGGGCCGACCCGGCAGTAGGCTTGACCGGTTTCCAGGCGCGCCAATTGGCGTTCGGCCTGGGCTTGGAAGGAAAATCGGTCAATCGTGCGGTGAAGCTGATGATCAACTGCTATAATGCATTCGTCGGCGCCGATGCTACTCTTTTGGAAATCAACCCCCTTATGTTAAATGCCGAGGGCGACGTCCTGGCTTTGGACGCCAAAATGGACCTCGATGACAACGCACTGTACCGTCACAAAGATATCGCCGCAATGCGCGACCTGACCGAGGAAGACGCCAAGGAAATCGAGGCATCGAAACACGACCTCAACTACATCGCACTCGAAGGCAATGTTGGCTGCATGGTCAACGGCGCGGGCCTGGCCATGGCCACCATGGACATCATCAAGCTGGCCGGCGCCCAGCCCGCCAACTTCCTGGACGTGGGCGGCGGCGCCACCCAGGAACGCGTTGAGGAAGCCTTCAAGCTGATCCTGAGCGACGACAACGTAAAGGCCGTACTGATCAACATCTTCGGCGGCATTGTTCGTTGCGACATGATCGCGCGCGGCGTCATCGAAGCGGCCAAGAGCCAACACGTCAGCGTCCCCGTAGTAGTGCGCCTGGAAGGCACGAACGCCGAGGAAGGCCTGAAGTTGCTGGAAGAGTCCGGCCTGGGTCTGGTTCCCGTGCAGGGCCTGGCGAAAGCCGCTGAAAAAGTAGCCGAAGTGGTTGGGGGTTGAGATGAGTATTCTGGTTAACAAAGACAGCAGGATTGTGGTCCAAGGGATCACGGGCAGCCAGGGCACGTTTCACGCCTCCCAATGCCTGGCTTACGGCACTCAGGTGGTCGCGGGCGTTACGCCCGGCAAAGGCGGCCAAACCGCGGTAGACGGCCAGGTGGATGTGTTCAATACGGTCAAGGAAGCCGTGACTAAAACCGGCGCCAACGTTTCCTTGATCTTCGTTCCGCCTCCCTTCGCCGCGGACGCCATTATGGAAGCCGCCGATTCTCAAATCCCCCTGATTATCTGCATCACCGAGGGCATTCCCGCCCTGGACATGGTCAAGGCTTACGATTACGTGCAGCGCAAGGGCGTGCGCCTGGTCGGCCCCAATTGCCCCGGCGTAATTACCCCGGGCGAAGCCAAGATCGGCATCATGCCCGGCCACATCCACATGCCCGGCCGTGTAGGCGTGGTCAGCCGCTCCGGCACACTGACTTACGAGGCTGTCGGCCAGCTAACCGCGCAGGGCATCGGCCAGTCCACCTGTGTGGGCATCGGCGGCGATCCCGTGATCGGCTCCAACTTTACCGACATCCTCAAGCTGTTCAATGAAGACCCCGACACAGACGGCGTCATCATGATCGGCGAAATCGGCGGTACCGCGGAGGACGTGGCAGCTGAATGGGTGCGCGACAACATGAAGAAACCCGTGGTCGGCTTCATCGCCGGTCAGACAGCCCCCAAGGGCAAGCGCATGGGCCACGCGGGCGCCATTATTTCCGGCGGCCAGGGTACAGCTGCCGACAAAATGAAGATTATGGAAGCCTGCGGCATTCACGTGGTGAAAAGCCCGGCCGATATGGGCGCCAAAATGAAAGAGACGCTGGGTCTTTAAGCTCCAGTTAAAAGACACCCTGAACGGGCCGCCGCGGCGGCCCGTATCATGCCAGAAAGATTTAGGAGAGACAAGAGATGAGTCTGCAATCTACTTTCGCCATCATCAAACCCGATGCGGTTTCTGACGGCAACACCGGTAAAATCATCGCCGCGATCGAAGAAAACGGTTTCCGCATCGCGGCCATGAAGAAGATCCACCTCAGCCAGGCACAGGCCGGGGGTTTCTACGCCGTCCACAAAGAACGCCCTTTCTTCGGCGAACTGGTCGAATTCATGACCGAGGGCCCCGTGGTCTGCATGATCCTGGAAAAGGAAGACGCAATCAAGGCATGGCGCGACCTGATGGGCGCCACCAACCCCGAACAAGCCGCCGAAGGCACCCTGCGCAAGCTCTACGGCGCCAACATCGGCCGCAACGCTACCCACGGCTCCGACGCCGAGGACACCGCCGCTTTCGAGACAGCGTTCTTTTTCAGCAATCTGGAACACTGCTGAACCTGAGCGCATTCCAAACGCTTGACGGAAAACCCCGGGCATGTCCCGGGGTTTTTTATTGACCCCGTCACCTGACCCTGAGCAAAAGTACTCAACCGGCTTTCGTGTCTATATGAATTTTTGAGCATTGAACCCTATTGAGCCTTTCGCCGGGAACCTTTATATTAATGATAGTGTTAGTTCTATCTTGGGAAGGTTCGGATGAAACGCTCGTGGCTCGTTGTCAGTCTTTGCATTGGTCTCTCTACCCTGGCCTGGTTGTTCTTGGGTGATGAAGATGTTCTGCCCGCGCCCCAAACGCCCCGTGAAACTCTTCAGTTCCTGGCGGAGCAACAGCGGAATCTCGACCCGAACTCCATGGAAGCCCAACGGCTGCAATACCAGATGGACAAGGTACGCGGACGTTTCCCCAAACCGGAACTGCCGGGAGCCGCACTGAAGGCTTTCGGGGAAATCAAAACCGGACGAGACGGCACGCGTTACGGCAGCAACTACAAACGCCGGGAATTAGAAAAAGCCCTGGCGCGTCGCAAAGGCAAACGCGGTACGCCCGTTCCCTGGATCAACCGCGGACCCGGCAATGTGAGCGGTAGAGCCAGGGCCGTGATTTGCGACCCGGCCGATCCGGCGAATACCTGGTACGCGGCCTCCGTGGGCGGCGGCATATGGAAAACCACCGACGCGGGCGTTACCTGGACCGACAAAACACCCGCCCTGACCGCACTCACCACCACCTGCCTTGTCCAGTCTCCTTCCCAACCCGACATCATGTACGCCGGCACCGGCATGGGCTATGGGCGCATTGTCGATCTCATCGGCAGCGGCATCTGGAAATCGACCGATCGCGGCGAGAGTTGGACCCAGTTGCCTACCTCCACCGGCTTGTACGAGGCCGTCAACCGCATCGTGGTTCATCCCAACGATCCCGATACCCTGCTCTTCTGCGGTAACGACGGATTCTCGCACCTGGGCACCAAGGGCGGCGAGCGCTTTTCCGGTATCTATCGATCCACCGACGGCGGACAGAATTGGACCATGGTTTTCGACTCCGACGCCTTCTTCGGTCCCGAAACGGACAACCGCGTGCAACAGATCATCCATCCCAAGGGGTCCTTCGATTACCTGCTGGCCACGGTCAACGAGGTGGGGGTGATCAAATCTACAGACGGCGGTGTAACCTGGTATCCCACCGCTACCGATTTCGCGCTCCCTTCAGATATCGGCAACCCGCCCACACAAACCAATCTGGCCGGCGTGAGCGTGCGTACCGAACTGGCCGTTTCGCCTTCCGATCCCACCCGCGTCTATGCAGCGGTGGAGCGGCCGCGCGGCATCGCCGAACTGATGATGAGCCGTGACAGCGGCGAGACTTGGACCGAGGTGGTGGACACCAGCGGCGATCCCAACTGGTTCAACATCTCGGGTGTCTCGGGTGAAAACGGCGCCTACACCGCCGGCTGGTTTACCAATACCATCGCGGTGTCGCCTTTCGATCCCAATGTGGTTTTCGTGGGCGGCGGCAACCTCTACCGGATCGACGTCAATGCCAATGCGGTCACCCGCGAAACCTATCCCATCGCGTGGTGGTATACGCCGTTCCGGGGTTTGCCCTGGGTGCACGCTGATCATCATTGGCTGGAGTTGATTCCCATTGACGAGGCAACCCAAAGCTTCCGCATCGTCAACGCCAACGACGCGGGCGTGGCCGTGTCGTTTGACGGCGGCGTAAACTGGATCCAACGCGGCGGCATGGTGACCACGCAGTTCTACGGCGCGGATAAAAAACCCGGCGAGCCCATCTACGCGGCCGGCGCCCAGGACAACGGCACCTGGCGTTCGAATGCCGACCCCATGGCCAATTCTGCCTGGATCAAGGAGTTGGGTGGTGACGGCTTTGAAACCGTGTGGCACCGGGACAACCCCAACCTGGTCTTGGGCACCATCCAGTTCGGCCGGGTCTACCGCTCGGAGGACCAGGGGGTTAGATGGACTTTCCTGGATGATGCCACGGCGGGAACCGGCCCGTTCATTACAAAGATCGCCTACAGTAAATCCGATCCCGACCTCATTTTCACGGTGGGCAGCGAGGGCATCAACCGTTCCGACGACTTCGGCCTTTCCTGGACCACGACAACCATCGACGACCATTGGCTTGGCTTCCGCCCCTTCGACAATGTGGAGATTTCCCCGGCCGACCCACGCGTGGTCTATATCAGCTCCCGTATGGACGTTGACCCGGAAACCCTGTTCCAGGGGGGTATCCACGTCTCTACCGACGGCGGACTCAGCTTCACCGAAATCTCCGCCAACTTTCCCCAAACGGTCAACGAGTCCAGCGGCATCGCCCCGCATCCCACCGACCCCGGCACCGCCTATTTCCTTTTTTCGGCCCCCAATGCTCCCAAGATCCTGCGCACCACCGATTACGGTCAGACTTTCACCGACCTGTCCGGCTATGCAGACGGCACTGATACCGGCTTCCCCAATGTAGCCGTGTACGATCTCCTGGTCATGCCTTACGACGACAAGGTGATGTGGGCCGGCACGGAGATCGGCCTGTTCATTTCTGAAGACGGCGGCGCAAGCTGGGAATACGCGGACAACGGCCTGCCCCACGTTTGCATCTTCCAGATGAAGATCGTTGAAGGCCAGATTCTGGTATCCACCCAGGGTCGCGGTATTTGGACCGTGGACCTGCCCGAATTGGCAGACTACCGACTGCCGCAAGTCACGCTTACACCCAGATTGTCAGCCTTGACCCTGGCCCCGAGCGGCAACGTCGAGATCAGCCTGGAGCAACGTTCCGCCTACGATGAAACCGAACTGGTAATAAACGGCGAAGTCGTAGAGGCACTGGCCGCCAATGAAAACCCGCAAACCTATTCCCTGCTTTACCCGCCCCTCGGTGAAACCGTTCTGACCGTTCAGCTTCGAGCGCGGCGCGGCGAAGAAATCTACCTCTCCCCTACCCAAACCCTTACCGCTGATCCCAAGAACCCGGCCACAAGCTATGTCAACGATTTTGACAGTTCGGACGCCGCTCAGGATTTTGTGGGCGTCGGTTTCAGCGTGGACACGCCTTCCGGTTTCTCCAACGGCGCCATTCACAGCAGTCACGCCTACCCTGACGGCCGGAACTCAATATATACCTTACGGGTTCCGCTCGTTGTTCCCGAAGGCGAGGCTGTTATCAGCTTCGATGAGATTGTCCTGGTAGAACCCGGGGTCGACGGCTCCGTCTTCGGCGATTCGAACTTTTGGGACTATGTGGTTGTGGAAGGATCGCTCGACGGCAACAATTGGACGGCCCTGGCCGACGGCATCGATTCTTATGCGAACAATACCTGGCTGAACACCTATTTCAGGGGTGGTTCGGGTGATGAGTCCATGTATGTCTCCCGTGAGATCGACTTCTCGGGTATCTTCAATCCGGGCGATCTCATCTTTATTCGCTTCCGCCTGTTCGCCGATGCCGTGCAGAACGGCTGGGGTTGGGCTGTCGACAACCTGAGCATTTTCGAAGATCGAACCGGCCTGGACGGCAATTTCGCTCACAAGTTGGTCTACCCCTGGGTTTCCAATAACGATAACTTCGCCTCCATCCTGGTGGTCAACAACCCCACCGATGAAGAAGCCCAATTCTTGCTGACCGCGCGCCGCGAGTCGGGCATCGGCGAGAAGCTGGGCCCGTTGACGGTTCCGCCCAACGGATTCATCGAAGCGGAGGCAACCGAACTCTTCAGTAATCTACCGGCGGGCAGCGGTTTCACCGTGACCATGGAAACAAACAAACCCGGTCTTCGCGGCCGCTGGGTAACCAACGACTTGCAGGCTTTCACCGGCGCATCGCCCAGCCAGGGCGTTGCGGTCAACCCCGGGAACTTTACCGATCGCGATAATGTGCGCGTGGGTCAATCCCTCCTCTTCGGCTACCTGCCCGTAACCGACGGCTTTATCTCCGCGCCGGTCGTTGTGAATCTGGGTGAGGCCGACACCAACGTAACCCTGGCTTTTTACAATCAGGCAGGCGAGTTACTGCTGGAAGACACCACGACGCTTTCATCGCTTGAGCCCGGCAAACCATTTGCCCGCACGGCCAACGACCTGCTGCCCGACACGGCTGAGAATGTGACCCTGATTGCTACCTCCGACAGTGAACCCATCACCGGCGTGGTGTTCGTATTCAACGATCAGGGCGAAACCGCCATCGGTAATGCCGATGTGCCGGCCGGCATTGGGGCTGAAGCCGATACAGACCTGCTGTACGCCTGGATTTCCAGCAACGATGCCTTCGAAAGCATCCTCATCGCCAACAATCCGGGCAATACCGAGGCCGATGTCATTCTAACGGCCCTGCGTGAGGACGGCAGCACGGAAACTACCACGCGCACCATTCAACCCCACGGCTTCCTGGAGGAAAAGGCATCTTCCCTGTTCCCGGCCATGCACGGCGGTTCGGGTTATACGGTACGGCTGGAGTCACAGACGGGCGGGCTGCGCGGACGCTGGGTTACCAATAATCTGCAAACCGCGTCGGGCCGCAGTCCCAGCCAGGGCGTGGCGGTCCGACTGCCGGAAGACGGCAAACCGATCGGCCAACGCGTGGGTCAAGAGGTCCTGTTTGGCTACCTGCCGGTGACGGAGGGTACGATCTCGGCGCCGGTCGTCGTAAACCTGGGCGAAGAGCCGGCCGATGTCACCCTGTTCTTCTATGACGCCGCGGGCGCCCTGGTCAAAACCGACACGGAAAGCCTGCACGGCCTGGTCCCACATCGCCCCTTCGCACGCGTTGCCAACCAGTTGGCGGGCGACGAGGAGAACCTGCACATGGTGGCGCGCTGCGAGGATGCGCCCATAACCGGCGTGTCCTTTGTCTTCAACGGCGGCCTGGAACCGGCGATCGGCAACGTCACCGCCTTGGATGTAACCACACAAGGCAAGCGCCGGGACAACAGGCTGTCGGGCGTCAGCGGCGCTTGCGACACGACATTCGCCTTGCAAAGCCGGTCCGCCTATACCCTGCCCTACGGCTCCGAGGAAGCGGTGGAACTGGTGCAGACGTACTGCGGTGCGTCGGGGTCGGGGAAGGGTTTGCGATTCGCCGTGAAGCCGGGCGCCCCGATCCTGGCCATCCGCGGCGGCGTGCTGATCGCGGCCAATCACGCCTTCGGATACGAGCACAACCACAACGTGCTTTTCATCCGCCACGACGACGGTACGGTTGCCCGCTATGCAGGCCCGGCTCAATACAGCCTGGCCGTGCACATCGGCGACAGGGTGCATCGCGGCCAGATACTGGCAATCACCGGCGACCACGAGTTGGAACTGTCGGTCTACCCCAACAGTGTCAATATGGACCCGAGACGAACCCTGCCGATCAATTTCCGCAACGCCGTCGGCCCGCACGACCGCCAGGGCGGTATGATCGCCTTTACTGAATACCGAGCGGGCCGGTTGTAGGTCCGCTATAAGCAGGGTCGCCTGTCGAAGAAACCGCGTTGCTCCATATGGGGATTTCTCAATCTCCGGGAGCCCAACCCAGGCGATGGAGAACTCCCATTAAGTGGCGCAACGCTTTTTCCTCTTCATGATCGATCCAACTATCCCCGCTTAACCCGGTCAAAACCCAGGCGAGAACCCGAGCGTGAATGGCCTTGATCTGCTCTACCGACAGCCCTTGTTCCGCTTTTATTTTTTCCAACTGAATGATTTCTTCTTCAGTTATCTCATAATCGGCAGCCGCACCGAGCAAACTCCCGGTGTAGTCCGGTACAATGGTTATGGGTTCATCGGACTCAGCCGAAACAGAGTCGCGCGGCTTGCAAGCCCGGCTACTGGGAAAATACTTTGCAATTTCCGGCGGAAGAGGGCGAAAATCCAAACTCTCAGTGAATTTCAATTTCTTCAATCTCGCAAGGTCATCGAATGTCCGGAGATCGGTCATATGATTTAGATATTCTTTCATCAAACATGCACAGGCCATTGCATCGCCGAATGCCGAGTGAGCAAACGACAGGGGGATGCCGGCTTCGGCGCAAGCTTCCTCCAATTTGCACCGCTTTCCAATACCCAGCATCGATCGGAGCGCCATCGTGCAGATAATGGGGACATCTAACTGAAGATCGAGTCGAGCGAACTCATAGTTCAAAAACCGCATGTCAAAGTAAACATTATGTCCGACAATGACTCTTCCCGAAATCGCTTCAACAAGTGATCGCGCAATTTCCTCGAACGTCGGCGCATCTTTTATATCCTCATTGGTGATGCCGTGTATTTCGGTGCCGGCCATGGGGCGATTGGGCTTGACCAACGAATTGAAGGCAGGCACCACTTCTCCGGTAGGGTTTAAATGCACCACCCCGACTTCTACAACCCGATCCTCGCCCGGCCGGAGACCGGTAGTTTCAACATCCAATATGGCAAATGACGATTCAAAAATTTTGCTATTTCGTACAGTCACGGTTCATCTCCTCTATCCGGTAATAGAATATCTAATGTAACATCGAAACAATTAGGCACATGCAATCCCCATTATTCATCTCCTATTTAAAAATCCCCTGGCCGGCACAGACAAAGATACGCGTTCGACCGGATAAAACCAAAAATGAATAACGTGAGTGTGTTATACCACGCGAATAAAAATGGGTCCATGGAAAAGCCCGATCATACTCAAGCCGGTGTGAATCGATCCCGACGGCATCCGATGAAGAGGACCGAATGCTACCTCTCCCCTACCCTTTGCTTTGAAGAACCGGCACAAAATCATCCACGTCGATCTCTACAATCAATCCATTGGCAACCAGTTCATCGTAGATTTCCTCGGTTTCCCCGGTCCGCAACCTGCTCCGCGTCGTCTTGCCGTCGGCGGCCAGCATCAAGCTGCGCGCCCGGCCCTCCAGGCGGAAACCATCTTCCGTTTCGGCATCCATGATGAAAACGGCATCGGCGTCTTCCTTGTCCCGAAACACGGTATAACGCTGATTACGCAGGCACAGGGGCTCGCTTCGATCGAACAGGGGTTGCACTACCCGGCCCTCGCTCCAAACGAGAAAGGTTTCTGCCTGATCATAAGCAAGGCTGGTCTCGACATCGCCGGGGATGGTATGGATCCGCATTTGAAAATCGTCTTGACCGTAAGCGGCCAGGGCCACTTGCACGGGTTCCTGCGATAGATTGGTCACCCGAACTCGCCACCCGTCACCGTGGGATTCCACTGAATTCACGGTTAGTTCCTCTACGAAGAAGAAGTCCTCATCACGGGTGCCGGACAGACGTTTCCGCCCGTTGACATACAATTCCGAAATGACTTCATAGCGACCGGGCCGGGCATCCGCGGGTACCTCGTAGACGAAATATCGATGTACCGCATCGGGAATGCCTTCCAGGATCTCCGTCAACTGCTGCCGTTTGCTGCCGGTGGACAGGTATCCGGCCAACACATGGATAGGCAGCGAGCGACGAAGGTTTCCCGATGCCCCGGGTTCAGAGACCGTTGGAGAAACCTTGGGCATCTTCATCAGGTGGCCTTCGAAAAGCGGGGTCCAGTCCCCCGCCGGATCTTTCACGCCCAAGCGCACGTAGGGGAACACAAATTCCTTTACCTTTTGGGCCAGCATGGCATGGTGGATTGTCACGCGATCCCCTCTCCTGGCTTTTTTGGGAAAGATGCTCATGTTGAACCTCCGTCGCTTACGGCTACTG
>JASJCB010000223.1 GCA_030066195.1 Acidobacteriota bacterium | reverse complement strand
AACCCGTTTTCTGTTGGACCTGCAATGATGAGCAACAGGTCAACCATGCGCTGAGATGCGGCGTAGAAGGCATCATGTCCGACAACCCGGAATGGCTGACCGATTACATCCTGTCGAATGTCCCGGGCGCGCACCCGCGTGCTCGGGACATTCGACAGGATGTAATCGGTCAGCCATTCCGGGTTGTCGGACATGATGCCTTCTACGCCGCATCTCAGCGCATGGTTGACCTGTTGCTCATCATTGCAGGTCCAACAGAAAACGGGTTTGCCCGCCTTGTGCGCCTCGGCGACATGTTCCGGTTCAAGGCCGTCTATTTTAAACGAGTGCGCGTAAAGAAACGGCACATTGCCGGCCAAACCGCCGTTCTGGTTCAAGACACAACGCACTTCCGGGTAGCGGGCGTGTCCAAAAGCCAACAGGTCCAGGTCGAAGGACAAGACCATGGCCGTTTTCTCCAAGCCATGACGACAGACGGCGTCCATGGTTTGCGTCATCAGCTTTTGTTGCTTGTCGCGACCGCCGCTGCCTTCATCCGCCTTGATCTCGACCAACAAATTTGTGCGTCGGCCGTAGCGAGTCAGCACTTCATCCAGCAGCGGCAAGGATTCCCCGTCGCCGTAATTCAGCCGTTGTAGTTCGGCCAGGGTCTGATCAGCAATAGGCCGGTCCTCACCGCCGGCTTTTACGGGTGTCCGGTTGTGATAAACCACCAGCACATCGTCGGCGGTAATGCGGACGTCCAGTTCGAGACCGTCGATCGGGTAATTGAGGGCGCTCTCGAAGGCCGCGTGCGTGTTTTCGGGTAAGCTTTTGTTGTCGCCGCGATGGGCGATGCACCGGATTTCGGCGCCCATGTTCAGCCTCCGACCAGATAGGCGAACCGCAAGACCAACAAACCGCTGAGCAGGTACATCATCCAGTGGATACGCGTGTGATGCCCGGTGATGGTGTTGATCAGGCAATAGGATACCAGACCAAGGCTGATGCCGTTTGTTATGGAATAGGTAAAAGGCATGCCGAAAATGGTGAGCAAGGCGGGCACCGATTCGCCGTAGTCGCGCCAGTCGACATAAGTGGTCGAAAACATCATCATGGCGCCGATCACAATCAGGGCGGGCGCGGTAGCCACGCCGGGCACCGCCGAGGCGAGCGGCCATAAGAACAGGCTCAGGCAAAACAGAACCGCGACGGTGACCGCGGTCAGCCCGGTACGGCCGCCGTCTTCGATACCCGCGGCCGATTCGATATAGCAGGTGGTGCTGCTGGTCCCCAGCGCGGCGCCCACGGATGTGGCCAGGGCATCGGTGGAGAAGGCGGCGCGTGAGTGGGGCAGGTTGCCGTGTTTATCCAGGATGCCCGCCTTCTCGGAGAGGCCGATGAGCGTGCCCGCGCTATCGAAGAAATCGACGAAGAGAAAGGTAAATACAATGGCCGGAGCGCCCAACTTCAGGGCGCCGGGGATGTCCATGGCCAGGAAAAGATCATCGGGCCAGGCGGGTGGAGCGACAATACCGTCGGAGAAACCGGCAAAGGCGGCGCCCTGATAGACGGGAGCGCGGAAGAGCATCGCGACAACAGCCGTGGCCAGGATGCCGATCAACACGGCGGCGCGAATGCCTCTGGCCAGAAGGATGGCAGTCAGCACCAGGCCGAAGAGCACCAGCAGCGGACCGCTCTGACTCAGATCGCCCATGGTGACCAGGGTGGAGGGATGATCGACCACCAAGCCGCCGTTCTTCATGCCGATCATGGCCAGGAAACCGCCGATACCGGCGGTAGTGGCAAATTTCAAACCGCGAGGAATGGCGTTGATCAGCGCCTGGCGAGCGCCGCTGACGCTGATGGCCAGGAACAGCAGACCGCTGAGGAAAACCGCGCCCAGGGCAGTTTGCCAGGGCACACCCTGGCCTAAAACCACGGTGTAGGCAAAATAGGCGTTGAGGCCCATGCCGGGGGCCAGGGCGAATGGATACCGACTGAGCAGGCCCATCGTCAGGGAACCGAAGGCGGCAGCCAAAGCGGTGGCGGTCATTAACTGAGGTCCCGCGCCGTCGAAAACAATCGCTTCCCCGAGAATGGTCGGGTTGACGAAGAGGATGTAGGACATGGTCAAAAAGGTGGTCAGGCCCGCGCTTAATTCGCGAGAAACATTGCTGCCGGAGGCCCTCAGGCCCCAAAAGTCATTCGATTCTGTATCCATTTCGGCCATTCCGGGCACCTCTATTCGGGTTGGGCCCAGTGTACCACTTTTCTTGATCCCGGGGATCGATGTCGGCGAACCTGTCCGAACCTATCAGGTCCTTTCGAAAAGAAAAGCTGCCTGTTCCTCTTCCAAGGCGGGTCCAATGCCGATCATGGAACACCGATACAGGAAACTAGCGAAATGACCGATCCTTTCCTGCCTTTCCGCGTCATCTTTTGCCGATTGGTGCCGGGTTTCGATATGCTTAACGATTTCGTCGGTGAAATAATAAAGGTAGTTTTCAGTTAATACCGCTCTTGCCTCGTCTTTTGTTTTGCATTCAAGCAGTTTCTCCAGGATGGTCGGCATATGGTCTGCAACCATGGTCTGCCAGCGGGCCGGATCACAACGGAGAAGAAAGGTTCTATTTAGATGAGCGGCCTGAGTGTCGGGATCGGATCGGCCCAGAGCATCCAGAAATGAAGGATAAAGCGCTTGGGCTTCCTCCGGTCTTCCCGAGTCCGCCATAATCATGGCCCGGCCGAAAATCACATTGGAGGAGCCTCGCGCAAAGTTCAATTTCGAGAAAACCGATGCGGCTTGTTCGTTATAGGGCAAGGCGGTCTCCAAGTTACCGCGCTTGCGTTCGATGTCGCCCAGGTAGTACAAGTCATAGCCCACGTCTATTTCGGCGTTCAAATGTCGGTCCAGTTCAAGCGCCTTGTGGTAAATGACAGCGGCCCAATAAAGCCGGTTTTCCTGTATGAGCATTTGCCCGTAATGGTGTAGGAAGACCGCTTTTTCCCGGCTCGCGGGAGGGACCAGAGTCAGGGCCCGGCGAATGGTTTCTATAGCCTCACGGGTTCTGCCCGCCGTGTTGAATGCTTTGGCATGCGCATATAAAAATCCGGTTCGGGCCTGCGGAGGGTACCATTTGGCGCGTGTCCGAAAATGGTGGAAAATGGCGGCCCGGTCAAAACATGCTTGGAAAATATGGAAAAGACCTTCAAAAGCCAGGCTGAATCTATCCTCGAGGCCCGCTTCGGCAGCCGCCGTAATGGTTCGGTGAAACAAAGCTCGCGCGTCTGCATAGTAGCGGTTGTCCACCAATACCTTGCCGAGATTATTACTGACGGTGTACCAATCCGGTTTATCCTCGCCAAACATTTCCATAGCCTTGTACAGGTCGGGAAGGGCATCCACGACTCGGCCGAGATCTACCAGGAGCATACCCCTAACATGATAGGTTCGAGCCATGTATTCTACGTCATCGATTCGGCCTTCCCGAATGATCCGATCGATACAGGCATACTTGTTGTGGATATCGCCTAATTCCTCATGGACGTTGCCTAGGTGATAGAGTGTATTGGACCAGCGCAAATCCGAGGGAGAAAAGTAGGCCAACCCACGCAATCCATATTCCAGAGACTCGCGTAACCGACCTTGCTCCTCCAATATTTCGGCTGCCTGGTGAAGCGGGTAATGTGGCTTCGAATCCGGGTCCCAGGCCAACCATAATTGCTCCGCTTCTTCAGCGACAGCCAAACAGTTTTCGACATCTCCTCGTTTATGGTGTACGAGGCAGATGCGGTCCAACATTTCTGCTAATTCTTTCCCGGTAATCAGATCGCCGAAATCAGCTCTCAATTCCCGGTAGTATGCCAACTCAAGATCCAGGTCGCGGCTCTCGGGACCTGACGCGGCCCTTCTGATTCTTTCCTCCATCTTTCGTCGACGCATTCGGCGCTCGCGTAATTCAGCCGTTTGCAGTTGCAGCAACCACTCGAGAACGCGTTCGAAGTGATGGTTTCCCCGGTTCAGGTACTGCAAGCGGTATTTGTGTTGGATTCGTTGGAAATAGATTGAACCGGTGATGAAAGGGTAAGTCTCCCGAAGCCGTTCCAATTCTTGGAGATCTTTTGCTTTCGCCACCAGCCGGTCGACTTCATCGAAGGGAATAGTCCCCTGAGCTTCCAAATGAGCTAGTTGAGCCCGGCATTCCCGGTCGCCTCTCAGCTCTGCCGACCGTAAATAAGGAAGGGCCTCCTCGAATCGACTTTCATCGGTTAGCAGGTAAGCCGTAAGGGCATAACCCGAGGGACTGTCTTTATCGACCTCGATGAGACGACCGTAGGCGCGGCGGGCAGCTTCGACATTTCCCTGCCATTTTGCACAATCACCTCGCAAGCGCAACGAATCGGCTAAATCCGGTTGTATGTCGTCGATAGTGTCCAACAGGGTATCGGCATTTTCGTAATCAAGGGAGGCCAGATGAATTCGAGTCATGCAGATTAGCGCGTCCGTATCCCGAGGTGTGCGGTCGAGGACAGCCGCGAAATCCGCCCGGGCGGATTCAAACGCATCGATGGTGATATAAATCTGCCCCCGCCTTTTCAACAAATCGAAATCGTAGGGCCTGAGCGTAATGGCTCGTGAATAATCCTCGATTGCGGCCCGGTGGTTACCCGTTTGTCGGTGATAATCGGCTCTCATGGTGTAGGCCAGGTGGTCGTTTGGAGAAATTTCAACGGCCCGATCCAGATTCTCCACGGCTTGTTCATACCGGTTTTCCGACCAATCTGCCTGGGCGCGTTCCCGAAATTGACGCGCATAGCCGGCGAGATCGGGCGCGTCGGTCTTTACCCTGATTTCCACATCGGCGGGGAGCGGCGTAGCGGTAGCGCCGTCAAGCGATAATGTTTCTTCTCCGGTAACGCGAAGCATTTGAAATAAGCGGCTTATTTGTACTTGGAGCAGAGGTCTTTCATTGGGGTTCACCTCGTCGGCAAGCGTGTCGATCACACCTCTTCCCCGGTTGGTGATCCAGGGTTCGGCTAAATTTTCCCTCACGAAGGGCAGCCAGTTTTCTTCCGGTTGTTCCAGGAGAACGGTAAACAGGGAATCGAAAGTGACTCTTAACCCTGCCAAATCTTCAAGAAGCATCAGCATATTTGCACGGTCAGCACCCTCTTTTTCCATAAAGGGCACCATCTGCTCCCGCATGGCCTTGCCGCTACTGATTAAACGAGGATCGTCCAAAACCCACCGGTGCGCCTCCTCGACCGTTCGGGATTTCAAGAATCCGGCGGCGGTTTTACCCAAAGCCGAGGCATCGGCCTGTCGCGTTTCCATTCCCCTGAGAATGTCCAAAAAATGAGAAGACTCCTTAACACCTCCTTTTTCCGCCTTTTGGAAAGAAGTGACAGCGTCCAGTCGGTTATTTTCCGCCCAGTAGATCTTCCCCAGGTTATGGTGGAGGAAGGGGGAGACCGGATGATTGGGATATTGTTCAATAACGGTTTCAAAACTTTCTTTAGCGATATCGTTCTTGTCCAGGGCCAAAGCCGCCATCCCCCTGTTGACAAGACTTTCGGTTGCATCGGGCGCCAGCGCCAGCGCCTTTTCATAAGCCTCGAGCGCATCTTGTAAGCGATTTTGATGGAACCATAATCCGCCGAGGTAATCGTGAAACCGGTGTTGGTCGGGGAAACGAGCGATCAAGTCCTGCATGGTTTGGATCGCGAGTTGGGTATTTCCTTCGTGTTGGTGAACTTGGGCCAGATAGAAAACCGGATCGGGCAGATCCGGCGCAAGGGTCACTGCTTTTTCAAAATCCGCTCGGGCCTGAGGGTATTTTTTCGCTTTTAGGAGTAAAAGGCCGCGTTCGATAAAGGACCCCCCAACCTCGGGCTGAAACAATACCAGATTGTCCAGAACCGTTTCCGCCTCGCTCAATCGATTCATTGCCGAAAAGGCCCTGCCCAGACCGGATAAGGCGTAGCCGAAACCGGGCGATAATTCCAGGGAAGTAAAGAATGCCTCGGCCGCTGCCGCGGGTTCACCCAAGCCGAGGTGAGCCTGGCCGACGCCCAACCAGTAATCCGCCCTACTCGGGTTCATTTTGGCTGCCTTGACGAAATCGGCAAGCGCCTCACGCGGGCGGCTTGTGTTTTGGTGATAGCAGCCGCGCATAAAATAGCTGAAATCTGTTTCTGGGGTCCGATTGAATTCAGTGAGAGGAATATCGGTTCCAAAAGGGTAGATTTGCGGGATTTTGAAACCTCTTTTCGCAAGGCATCGGTATAGCCGTGAAACCTTCTTGCTCATCTGCAACGCCGATCTGTCCTCCATTCCGGCCAAGATGTGTTGGAGTGAGGTTAAGAACTCTTGAGTTTCCGGCGTATTTTCGAACTTGGAAGCCAGAGCCTCCATATCTTCAACTGTTTCCGCGTGGACCAGTTGTTTGAATTCCTCTTCGACTTCTTCGCCGGAGTTCGGGTCTTTCCCCTCCCCAAGTTTCCTTTCGGCACGCTGTAAGCTGCGTTGCATGAGTTGGTGATTGGGGGCGAGAGCAACAGCGTGTCGAAACTCCTCCAGGGCGGCCTCGGGTTGCTCGCGTTTTTCGAAGATCACCCCACGCAAATGGTGCACCGCTGCCTTTAAAAAGTCGGGGCTTTCCTCCATTTCCAATTCGATGAACGCACGCGGCCCGAAAGCGGAAAAAAACAAATCCGTCGTCTCCATGGCTTCGTCCAGTCGGTTCATGATGAAAAGGAGGGTTGCTTTGGAGGAATAAGCGGCAACACTAACCGGGCTGATCTGAATCGCGGCGTTGAAATCGGCAAGGGCCGCTTCGTGCTTACCTATATGTTGGAAAAAGATTCCGCGATTAAAAAAAGCGCGAACATGGGTATCGTCCAATTCGCATGCCCGATTGAAAAACTCCAGGGCCTCATCCTGTCTCTTCAGGGCAACAAGGCACAAAGCCTTATTGAGGCAGAGTTGGCTGACGGCTGAGTCCAGTTCCATCGCTCTATCGATTAGTTTTTCGGCTTTTTCGGGCATCTTCAAACGGAGATAAAAAACACTCAAATCCGAAAGGGTTTCGATTGAATCGGGTTGGAGTTCAACGGCCCGGTGATAATCGGCTTCGGCCAGGTCCAGACGGCCCAGTCGGCTTTGGATATCGGCGCGCATCAGCAAAAGAGAAACCGAAATGGGGACTTGGGCCAAGGCACTGTCTATGATTTCCAGGGCTTCTTCCATTCTGCCCGCACGAAATAATACCGATGCATGGCCGGTCATCAAATCCAAGTTCTCGGGATCAATCTTCAGCGCAAGCTCGAAATCCGCCTGCCCTTGCTCAAAATTACCCGTCAGCAGGTGGCATCGACCTCTCAACTCGAGCACCTGAACTTGGAAATTGGCATCCTCCTCCGGGTCGATGGAGCGGCAAACGGCCAAAGCCTGTTCGTATTGGCCCAGGTTGAAATGAATCGAGGCTTTACTGAACGCGTCTAAAGCCCTTGGAGGAATACTGACGGCCCGCGGGGGCGGACCGAATTGTTCTCGATAGCATTCCGTCAAAGCCCGGGCCAAATCGGCCGGTGATTGAAATCGTTCCTCCGGCTGTTTGGCAAGGCAGGTTTGCAGGACGGGATTAAGCACCGCCGCTTCACCGTTTAACGTGGGCGCCGTTTCGGTTCGGTGCAGCTGCGCCAATTGTTCCGGCGTTCCCTGATAGGGGGTTTTGCCGCAAACCAGTTCAAAGAGCAGGCAACCCAGGGCATAAATGTCGACACGTATATCCGTTTTGCCGCCCACCCATAATTCGGGCGCCATATAGGAAGGCGTGCCTATCGGCCGATTCCATTCTTCAAGGACGGAACGAATGCCCGCTAAACCGAAATCTGCAATTTTTGCGGCGCCGTTATTATCCACAAGGATGTTTTCCGGCTTCAGGTCGCCGTGGACCAGGTCGGGGACAATCGTGCGGGCGTATTCAAGACCACGGCAGATCTCGAGAGCAGAGGAAAGTGCTTTTTGAAGCGGAAACGGACCGTACGCGATATGGCCGCGCAGGTCCGGCGGGTTCTCCCTTGAAGGCAGGATACGGGCCATCGTCAACATCGGCGCTCCGATCCGGGTAAGTACACCGTAACATTGCACGATATTGGGATGATAGCCGAGGGATGACCAGATCGTGGCTTCCGTGGCAAACAAGCGCATCATTTCCCGGTTGCCGTGGTAACGTAAAGCCGGAGACTTGATTGCTATCGGCCGATGCCGTTTGGTGTCATTGCACAGATAAACTTCGCTCATTCCTCCGATGAGGATTTGCTCGACCCGGTAACGATTGTGGATGAGGTTTCCTGATTTGAAACGAGTAGCCGATTGGTTTACAACATGATTTTCATGGCTCAAGTGATGCTCCTGTCGCCGGGGCATTCGGTTTGTAAAGCAATTTCAAAGTCGTTTGCCCCAGGACCAGGGAGATATCGGGCAAAACCACCTGCCGTCCTTGGTGGATCGGCCTGTCGTCCAGCAAAACGCCTCGCTTGCTGCCTAAATCTTCGATCCACCAAAGGCCGAGATCATAGGTGAGGCGGGCATGCGGGCGTGAGACCAGCAGGTCCGGCGTCAGGTCGATATCGACCGGTTCGTCCTTAAAGCGACCGATGACCAATTCTGACCGCCCTTTTGAGATGAACTCGCGGATCGGTTGTTTCCTGGGCTCGATAATGATCACCAGATCCAACGGGTCTCGAAGTTCACGACTCCTTGCAAGCTTCTCTCGTTCCAGTTTGGAACCGCTGGTCTCCAGGTGATACAGGTAGGGTTGGTTGAAGATCAGGGGAAAAACACCGTCCTCCGCTGTCCTTGCAATGACTTGTTTAACCCAGCCTTCTCCCCTCGGATCATAGGTGCGCAGAAAAACCCGGCCCGCGACCAGGTAGCCGTCCCGCATTTCCAGTTTGGTCAGGTTATAACCGCTCTGTTTTTGCTTATCGGTTCGGCTGTAGGCAGCGCCCGCGGCTATGCAATAGGTCTGCTGATAGGGATGGACCCAAGCGTCATGTTCGTGACCATGTAAGAAAAAATCGAACTGACCGATACGACGCTCGAGCACACGCGAGTCGGCTTCAGCATACCAGCCGGGAGGATGGTGATTTAAAAGCAGGGTTACTTGTGCCTCATCGGTGGTTAACCGGTCTCGCAGGTAACGGGTTTGCCAATCCGCTCCCAGCCGCAGGTTCCCCCGGGTTTCGAGGGGGCCGCAACTCCATACGCCGTTCAATCCGGCAACGCCGACCCGTATCCCTTGGATTTCAAGCGTATGGCCGTAACATAACCTTTCCGCATCTTGTAATAGATGGTCGTAACCGAAACGCCGCAAGGCCGCCTGGTAATTGGATAAGGGTTTTCGCAAATCCTGCCAATCCCGGCCGGCTCGGCTGATCAGTTCGGCAACCTTGAATGTCGAACTTTCCTCGGTGGGGCTCAGGCTGTCGAACCACGCTTGATGCGTCGACAGGCGTTCTTCCCGATTGACGTCGTGGTTGCCCGGAACAATGAAGAAATGATGCTTGGGGAGCCGGAGTCGTTGCTGTATTTGATCGAAGAATTGAAATGCCTGGTCGAACTGGTCATCGATGGACAGTCCCGCAACTTGATGACCATAAGCTAAATCACCCGTGAAAAAGATAAGGTCGGGTTTACCGATCCGATTGGACAAGGTTTCCATATCTTCCAGGAGTGTGCGAAGAATGTGGTGGGAGTCCCATCCGTGCTTGTTCTTGTTGAGGTGGAGGTCGGAAAAATGAATCCAAGATAGTTCGACTGTCAAAAGGGAAACTCCATCGATCGGAAGAGCCTGGGATATTGATTCTTTCGAGGATCGCCAGGCTATATCATAGAATGTACTTACGGGGCCGGTTCGGCTTTTCCTATGCTCGGATCATAATTTAATGGAAAAGACATGTTAAGACCAATGAGGAAAACATCAGTTATGCGCGACGGCCTTGCGCTTGCGGTAGGTTTTTTGGATGGCTTCGATTTCGTTCTCGAAGGCCGTGCCGATTTGGCGAGCGCGTCCGAACATGTAATTGGCCAGGGCGTAATCGCGCATGTGGTAATAGGCCAGACCGCCGTAGTAGAAGATCTCGCGCTTTTGGTAACCGCCGTTGGCCAACCTGTAGAAGACGGCGGATGCCCGTTGATAGGCTCGATCATGCAAGTGCAGCCTGCCCTGGAAAAAACGGATGTCCTTGTTGTCCGGCCAGGCATAGGTTGCGAGTAAGACCATCTCCCGGGCGCGCGCCCACTCTCCCGCGGCCACCAGTTCTTCCAACCTGTTTGCGGTGGTTTCCGCGTCTTGGGGTAGGGGTTCCGTTACAGGGTGGACCGGTTCCACGGTGTCTTCCGTCTTGGGTAAGGCCGCTTCGATGCGTTGATCGATCTGGTCCAGGTCCGAGAAATCCTCGCGCTTCAAGCCGGCCAGGGTTGCTTTCGCTTTGCGGGCACTTCCCTTTTCAAGGTAGCTCAGGCCCAGGTAGTAACGCGTTTTGTCGCTGATACCCGGCTGATCGGCGAAGGTATCGACCACGGTGTTGTAGTATTTCTTCAGGTAGAACAGGCGCGCGTAGGCCTCCGCGTAACGCGTCGAGCCGGTGCCGGATTTGCTGACCTCGGTCAAAAGGCGGCGGGCGCGGAAGATGCTGCCGCGATCCATCATCTTTTCCAGCCTGGCAAACTTGCGGTCCAGTTCGGAGGGCGTTTCGGCTTCAGCAGCGGGCGCGGCCGTTTCCGCCCGGGGCTGCTCCGCATCCTTCTCCGGCTGTTCGGGCACGGGCTCCGGTTCCGGTTCGGTTTTTACGGAAGCGCGCCGGGTCTCCTCCGGGGCAAGGCTTGTTTCGTCGGCGGCCTTCCGGGGTTGGGGAGCGGGCTCGGTCTCGGTTTTCTCCGGCGGCGTTTCCGGCCTGGTCTCGCCGGCGGCAACGGTTTTTTCGGGTTTGGCTTCCGGCGGCGTTTGAGGTTCCTCTTGCGCAAGGGGAGGCGGATCTTGAATGCCGCACAAAACTTTGAATTGGCGCCATTCATCGTCGGTGATGCCCTCGGGCCGGATCATGGGTTCACCCAACAGGGCGCGGGCTTTTACGGCCTTGGCCTCGGCCAGGTCTTGTTTACCCAGTTGTTCAGCGGTCAGCGCCCAGCGCAGGTAGACCTCGCCCAGAGCCTTGGGTGTGTTCATCAAGCCGAATGCGGCCGTTTCCAACTGCTCGGCGGCCTGGTTCCACGCTTTGCCGGCCATGGCGGATCTGGCCTTCTCCAATGCTTCCATGTAGAAGGGATGTTGGGCCCAAAGGGTGGTTCCCAACATCAACCAGATCACCGCTGTCAAACGAGTCATGAACACTTGCAAAGGCACTTCCGAAAACCGTTTCTTTGATCTTCGACCCCAATATTTTGGGGGTTCGACGGAACTTACTAATACATATTGTAATAAAATCTGGCAAAAAAACCAGTACTCACGCCGCTTTAATGAAAAAAATCCCCTTGTAGGGAATATTCCGTTACCGCTTGAATGTCGTGAAAATCAGTTGCCGCTCAAGGCCATTTCGCCGATCACCAAACCCGGCGTGATGGTAGACGACTTTTCGTAGACGTTGTTACCCACCATGGTTATATTGCGGAACATATTGTCCAAATTGCTATTTAATGTGCACTCGATGATGGGATATACCGGCTGTCCGTTTTCCACCCAAAGTCCTAAAACGCCGCGCGAGTAGTCGCCGGTAGAGATATTGGCGCCCTGTCCAAGGACGGAGGTCACCCACACGCCGGTACCCATTTTCGCCAGCATTTCCCGCTCACTCAGTTCGCCGGGACGCACGATCAGGTTGCAGACCCCGCTTGCGTGACCGGTAGATTTCATGCCCAATTTCCGGGCCGAGTAGGTGCTCAGGGTATAGGTTTGCAGGACGCCGTCGCGCACCAGGTCCTGTTTGCGGCAGGCTACGCCCTCGTTGTCGTAGAAACGACTGGCTAACCCGCGGGGCAGCAGCGGGTCATCGGTCAGGTGGATCGCGGGCGAGCAAACTTCGGTGCCGATGCGGTCGATCAGGTAACTCTGGTTGCGGTAGACGGCCGTACCGGTGATCGCCGAAAGCAGATGCGACCAGAGCATGCGCGCGGTTGCCGGTTCGAAGTAGACGGGAAAGCTGCCGGTGCGCGGCTTTCTGGCGCCCAGCTTGCGGCGGACATTGTCAATGGCGGCATCGGCAATTTCATCCAGTGTTTCCAAATCATCGAACCAGCGCGAGCGCGAAAACCAACTGCCCATCTGCCGCCGGCCCGTGTTCAGGTCGTCGGCCGAGACATTGTCCTCGGCAAAGGCGGAAATGCCCAGGCTGATGGTAGAACCGTCCTGAGCATCGCAGAACCCGTGACTGTTGGCCAACGCGGAAACCAGCATGGAGGTTTTCAGGGAGGCGCCGTCAGAGACGAAATCCGGTGCGCGGCTTTTGAGGATGCGCTCCAACTCGCGCACCATGGCGACCTTTTCGTCGATGGGTTTGGTGAGGACGGTTTCATCAGCCAGATGAAGGGGAATCTGTTCTCCGGCCAGCCATTCCTTGTCGGGCAGGCCGTAGAAGGGGTCCTGATCGGTGTAGCGGCACATTTGCACGGCCTGGTCGACCAGAGTGTTCAGGCTGTCGTCGGATAACTCGCAGGTGGAGACGGTGGCGCGCCGGTTATCCTTGGATATGGTCAAACCCAGGCTTCGTGACTGAGCTTCCGACAGGTTTTCCACCTCGTCATTGCGTACCTCGAGGGCGAATTTGGCCTGATGGGTCACCTTGGCCGAAACCGTGTGAGCACCGGCCGCAACCGCCTTGTCTACCGCACGTTGCGCCCAGGTTTTGACATATTCTTTGTCCAAATCCGCTCTCATCCCTTCTGTCCTCCAACGGTCATCTCAGAGATTTTGATAGTCGGCAGGCCCACACCCACGGGTACCTGTTGGCCTTTGCCGCATGTCCAGATTCCGGCGCTCATGCGGAAGTCATCGGCGACCATGGTTACCTTGCTCAGAACGTCGGGACCGTTGCCGATGAGGCTGAAGTTCTTGATGGGACTGGTAAGCTTACCGTTCTCTACAAGCCAGGCCTCGCTGGGCACGAAGATAAAGTTACCGCTGCTGATATCCACCTGGCCGCCTTTGAAGGTCTTGCAAAATACGCCGCGTTGCGTGGAGGCAATGATCTCATCGTGGCTATATTTGCCCGGGAGCATGTAAGTGGTTCGCATCCGGGGCAACGGCTGGAATTTGTAGGACTCGCGACGGCCGTTACCGCTGCTTTCCCGCTCAAAATACCGGGCCGAAATCTCGTCATACATATACGAGGTAAGCCGTCCTTCCTCGATGAGTACGGTCTTCAGGGAATCGTTCAACTCGTCATCGAAATTGATGGAGCCGCGTTCGTTGGGCACGGTGCCGTCGTCGATAATGGTGCATTGAGGATCGGCCACCATTTCGTTCATGCGCCCGGTGTAGGCGCTGCTGCCCTTGCGGTTGAAATCGGCTTCCAGCGGGTGGCCGATGGCCTCGTGTAACAGGATGCCGGAATCGCCGGGGCCCAGAATCACCGGCAGCATCCCGGCCGGGGCCTGTCGGGCGCTCAACAGTAACTCGGCCTCGCGAACGGCGTTTTCGGCAAAAGATTCGAGGCGTTCTCGGGTCAGGTAGGAAATGCCCACTCTGCCGCCGTCGCCGCTGCGCGCCTGTTGACGCTCGCCGTTTTCCTCGGCCACCACCGTAACGGTGAAGCGCAGCATGGGCCGGGTGTCGGTTACCAGGCGCCCGCGCGTATCCGCCATCAAGATGACGGCCTGGTGATCGACCATGGTTACCTGAACCTTGGTCACCTTCTTGCTGACCTTGCGCGCATGGGCATCGGCGATATTGATCAATTGGATCTTGCTGTCCAGGGACCGTTCGGCGGCAGGATCGCTGACGGGGTAGTAATCGGGCCGCTTGTAGGGCTTTACCTCGACAGTGCCCGGTCGGGCGTTGCCGTCTGCAATCGAGGCGGCGGAGCGAGCGGCTTCCAGCAGCGCGGCCTCGTCAAACACCTCGGAGTATGCATAACCGGTTTTCTCACCTTTCACCACGCGTACGCCGATGCCCTGCTCGATATCCATGGCCGCGGATTTGAGAATACCCTCCTCCATCGCCAGAGAGTTAAAGCGGGACTGCTCACAAAAGATGTCGGCAAAATCACCGCTGCGACTCATGGCGGCAGCCAGAATCCTGTTGATGCGCGCGGGCGTCAAGCGAAACTGATCCATGGTCATCGACACACCTCCGAAACAGCTCACTCTAGCATACCGACGGGAGGTCTATGCATAAATTTCCCGCTGCTCCCTTCCGAAACAAACCGCACCCACGCCCTATTCCCAAAAGGTCGGCCGCCGAATGAACTTATCGGCAGAAACGCCGGAATCTCATCACAAAACCGTAATAGAAAAATAATTGGGTTGAAAATTACATCTAGTTCGTTTTTTTGGCGATTCCGTTAAGCAGGATATCTAACATGGGGCCTGCCATTTCCACCAGGGCATAGTCCCTTTCGCTGAGCAGCCAGTTGGTCACCAATTCGTCAAGCGAGCCGAACAGAAGGATGGCGGTGAGCCGGGCGTCTACATCCTCGCGAACCTCGCCGGCCTCGCACGCCTCGTGAATAATGCCCTCCAAGATGCTGAAGTAGGTGCGCATTCGGGTTTGGGAAAACATCTTCATGAAGCGCAGGTTGTGGCGCAACTCGATCTGGAAGATGCAAGCCAGGTCTTCATCGGCGCCCAGGTTCTTCAGGTGCAGTTCGGCGAACTTGCGCAAGCGGTCCATGGGCGATTCATACTGCTCCAGAATGTCCTTGCCCTCCTCGATGAACTGGGCCGTCAACTCATCGATGATCTTCAGCAACAGGTCATCCTTGTTATCGAAGTAAAGATAAAGCGTTCCATCGGCCACGCCGGCGGCCCGGGCTATTTGCGAGACCGTGGTGCCGTGGTAGCCGTTTTTGGCAAGTACGTGAATGGCCGCCTCTTGGATGCGTTGCTTTTTCTCACTCTTTTTGGTCTGGCGAACCGAGGCACGGGAAGACATAGACATAACCACCTGATAAAAATGAAAGCCTTCAGTTATGATCCAAAGGCCTAATCTTACAATCTTAACCAATTAATTGCCCGAGAGCAAATGCACCCAAAATTCGGTCAGGGTGTCGTCAAAGTGGAGGGAATTTGGAAGTTGTTACCTGAGTATCCGGCACCGAGTCAACCCTCGCTCGAAAAATTAAGAAAAGTCGATGCATAAAACAACCAAACAACATCTCAAGGTGCATAAAGAATCGATTGATCGAAAGATGTTTCCAATTTGAGTGTTTTTACAAAAAAACAACGGGTCCTATGCCGAAGCCGCCGGCTACCGGTAATCTTCGAACCGCCGGGATCGAAAAAGTCTTTTCTAACCTCGCTATATCCAAGACGCCCGCCCTTAACTTCGATCGGCACAACCTGGGTATCGCCACGACCGAATCATCACCATTACCGTACGGGAAGACGGAGAATATCAAATCACAGCGTATGCTGTCCGCCTTGAAAGAAGAAGTGAACCCACGGCAGGCCGGCCGAATTATAATTGATCGGGCCCAAGCTATGCAAAAGAGCCGGCCCTTGTGCAAAAGAAGCTTAACCGGGCGGTCGTCGTCCATACGGCGCATTTTCAATGTAGCGTTTGCCTAAGTGACTCACTTACAGCGTGCTACGGGCCTACTAAAGACAGTTTTCAATCCTTATACATTTCTGATAAAAGTTGTGCTAGGCTTTTAAAAAATCTGGAGGAATCATGAAAAAACTACTTCTCTCTATTGCAGCGGTTTGTACGTTGGCGTTCGGTGGGATGCAACTGGTGGCATCCAGCCAAAGTTGCGATGACTGCCAAAACGAATGCGCGGACGATTACATCAATTGCATAGTCGGCGGTGAAGACGAGCGCGCCTGTGTGGCCGATTATTACGATTGCCAACTGGATTGCTGGGACTTTTACTGCAACTAGCGATTGGATTCATCGGTCTGTCTCAAGCCGTCGCAAAATAAAACTTCATATCCAAGCCATGGTTCAGCACTCCTGTGCTGTACGGTGATGTATACCCCGCGTGGCCTGGATTTTGGAAGTTGCTCACTGAGGCTCCGCCGAGCCGTATCGATACCGGACCCGCTCGGGTCCGGTATTCGTTCAACCTCGCAAGCCCAGGTCGGATTCATGCGTATTGCGTGCATATTTTCCATTTCATGCATGAAATCAGATTTATTGCATCGAAGTTTTTAATTAGTTTTGTTAGCCAAATATTTTTTTCATCTTTTTTTATAAAACAACTTGACTTGCCTTAGGGCAGGTAATATATTTGCGGCATTACGAAAGAGGGAGTGTTCCTCATGTTGTCCGTCGTATCCGCGCTTATTCTTGTACTCGTACTTATTATCGACTACAACGTCGGCGCGGGCCCGGTCTAAAAGGAACACCACAGACCATTCAAAAAGCCCGCGCCGAAAGGCAGCGGGCTTTTTTGGTTTTAGAACCCACCTTTCCAGCCTTGGAATTCTAGAAAGAGTAATCACAAATGCTTAGCACCAGCGTACTTGTAGTACTCGTACTTATCGTGATTATTCTTCTTAGCAAGGGGCCGCCCGTTTAAGTACAGCTGCACTTGAACCGGAGGCCCCCGAAACCAGGAACTGGATTCGGGGGCTTTTTTATTTGGGTCATCTTTCAGCTTCCGGCGAATGTCAAGCCCGATGAACCGGTCATTTAAGTGAAATCGTGGACAAACCAACCTTAAACCTTACTTCCTAATAATAGTATCAGAAGGAAGCTAAGAATCTTATTGCGTCGAAAAAAACTCTCGATGAAGGGGATGAGTATGCACTCAGATGCCATCAAAAAATCCATTGCGCGTGCACCCGCGCGCGCCATGCTCAAGGCCACGGGCCTCACCGACGAGGACCTGGCGAAGCCGCTGGTCGGCGTGGCCAACACCTGGACCGAGATCACGCCCTGCAACATGCACCTGCGCCAGATCGGCGAGTGGGTCAAGGAAGGCATCCGACAGGCCGGCGGCACACCCCTGGAATTCAACACCGTCGCGGTTTCCGACGGCATCACCATGGGCACCGAGGGTATGAAGGCCTCGCTCATCAGTCGCGAGGTAGTCGCTGATTCTATTGAACTTGTGGCCAGGGGCCATTACCTCGACGGAGTGGTGGCGATTGCCGGTTGCGATAAGACCCTGCCGGGCACGGCCATGGCGCTGGCCCGTTTGGATCTGCCTTCCGTACTGCTCTACGGCGGTTCCATCATGCCGGGCCGTTGGCAGGGCAAAG
>JASJCB010000406.1 GCA_030066195.1 Acidobacteriota bacterium | reverse complement strand
TGCAACAAAGCATCGACCACATGGGCGGATGCGCCTTTGACGGCCTTGCCGATGGGAACCTCGCCCGCGGGTTGCTTATCCCCAGCCTCCCAACCGGTGGCAACCACGCATGCCTCGGTAGGGCCGTAGGTGTTGAGCAGGCGACAGCGACCGCCCACCCGGCTCTGCCAACGGGCCAGTTTTTCGACCAACATGCGCTCACTACCCGTGTTGACCAATCGTAGACATTCGGGAAGTGTGGCTTCGCCTGCATCGATTGCTTGTACCACCTGATGCCAGAAAGCCGTTGGCTGAGTAAGGACTGTAATGCCATGCTTTCGACAGGTTTCCATGAGGTCGACCGGTTCAATGTTCTCGTCGCGCAGATAAAGCGTCCCACCGCGCAACAGGCAGGGGAAGATTTCTTCCACGGCCGTATCGAAGCTGATCGAGGCAAACTGCATGACCCGGTCGTCAGCGGTCAAATCGCAATAGCCGGCCGCGGCTTCCACAAAGCCGGTCATGGCTTGGTGGCTGATCACCACGCCTTTCGGGGTTCCGGTGGAACCGGAGGTGTAGATGACATAGGCGGGCACATCGAGATGAAACGGACGCGGCGTGCCCGTGGATAAGACATCCACGTCCAAGCGAATGACCGGCGAGGCGATATCGTTGAATAACGGCGCATAATGGTCATGCGTCAACAAGGCCCGTACATCGGCGTCTTGTAACATCCACAACAAACGGTCGGAGGGCGTTTTGGGATCCAAGGGTAGATAAGCGGTACCCGATATCAAGCAGCCCATTATGGCGGTAATCAAATCGGCAGATCGATCCATACACAGACCCACCACGGTTTCGGCCCCGCATCCCAGAGCGGCCAGTTGCCCCGCAATTGCGTCGGCTTTGTCCAGCAACTGACGGTAAGTGAAGGATTTGCCCCCGAAGGCAACTGCGGGCGCATGGGGCGTTTGCAGTGCTTGTTGCCGGAACCGATGCGGTACCGGTAGTAAATCGGGCAATGCGGGTCCTTGTGACCAGGCTTTCAGTTGGCTCCGTTCTGCCTCGCTCATTAACGGCAGTTGAGAGAGCCTGGCTTCCGATACCTGAACAATGCCTTTGTAGAGATGCTGCAAATGTTTCATCATACGGCGGATGGTGCCGAGGTCAAATAGATCGGTGTTGTATTCCACCGAACCGGTCAGCACATCCCCGCCTTCCACGAAGGTGAGTGTGATATCGAAGTTGGCCAGATCTCCGGCTGAACCTTCTTGCCGAAGCGTCAGGCCCGGTAACTCGATATCGCTTCCGGGCATGTTTTGAAGGCTGAACATCAACTGGAATAAAGGCGTATGGCTGAGATCCCGTTCCGGTTGCACCGCGTCGACCACCCGCTCAAAAGGTAGTTCCTGATTGGCGAAGGCATCCAGAGATGTGTTGCGCACTCGAGCCAGTAATTCGGTGAAGGCAGGATCGCCTCCGGTGTCCGTTCGCAGAGCCAGGGTGTTGACAAAGAATCCGATCAGGTTCTCGGTCTCTTTGTGATTGCGACCCGCGATTGGGGTGCCCACCACATGATCGTCCCGACCCGTGGTTCGATGCAACAGCGCCTTGAAACCGGCCAGCAATACCATGAACAGAGTAGCGCCGTGGTCTTGGGCCAATTGGTTCAGTGCGGTGGTCAACTCGGTATTCAAAGAGAAGGTTTCGTGGGCGCCGTTGAACGTTTGCAGAGCGGGACGGGGGCGATCGGTAGCGAGACCGTGCAGGGCGGGGGCATCCGCCAACTGACGTTGCCAGTAATCCCGTTGCTGTTGCCAGTCTCCGGCCTCCATACGTTCACGCTGCCAGACGGCGAAATCGGCGTACTGCACGGGAAGCGGAGGAAGATGAGCGGGTCGGCCGGTGGTTACGGCGGTGCGGTAATGGGCTTCCAGTTCACCCACCAGCCGCCCCACGGACCAGCCGTCCGAGGCGATGTGATGGGTGACGTGCAGCAGGGAATGTGCAGTTTCCGCCAGACGCAGGACAACTGCCCGTACCACGGGTCCCCGGTAGAGATCGAAATGAATTCGCGCCGATTGTGCGGCCAGATCGATGACGGCTTGTTCGCGGGTTTCCGTGTCCAAGCCACTCAGATCCACCAACGGCAAATTGATGAAGGCCGCATCGTTGACTACCTGAAGGCCCTTACCGTCTTCCGATCTGTAGGTCGTCCGAAGAATCTCGTGCCGTTGGGTGACGGCACCTAAGGCGGTTTCCAAAGCAGACACGGAAAGGTGACCTTGCAGGCGCAAGGCGGCGGGAATGTTGTAGGAAGCTGCCGTACCCTCGAATTGATCCAGGAACCACAGTCGTTGTTGGTTGAAGGACAGGGGAAGGTCTTGGGTACGCGTCACGGAGGTTACGGGCGGATATTCCGCCCGTGCGGCAATAACCAGGGTTTCTGCTAATACCGCTACGGTGGGTTTTTCGAAGAGCGTCCTCAGGGGTAGTTCGGCCTCCAGACGTTCACGCACACCGGCAATCACCCTGGTCGCCAACAGAGAGTGACCCCCCAATTGGAAAAAGTTGTCGTGAATACCCACGCGGTCCAGTTCCAAGACTTCCGCAAAGATGTCGGTCAGCATGGCTTCTGTCGCGTTGCGGGGTTCGGCATAGGCGGTTTTCGGCGGCGCGGGCGCGGGCAGGCGCTTACGGTCCAGTTTGCCGTGGGCGGTTAGCGGGAAAACCTCCAGGGTCATGAACACGGACGGCACCATGTAATCCGGCAGTTTTTCGCGCAGTTGATCGCGCATGGAAGCCTCTTTCGCCTTCCCAACCACATAGGCTGCCAATTGTTTTTCGCCCTCGTCGTGGATCACCACCTCGGCCTGGCTGACACCCGGCACCGCCAATAGGGCGGCGCGGATTTCTCCCAACTCGATGCGAAAGCCGCGTAGCTTCACCTGATGGTCGATACGGCCCCGGTAATCCAGATCGCCGTCCGCGAGACGCCGGGCCAGATCACCGCTGCGATAGAGACGACTGCCGGGTTCCAAGGCGTAGGGGTCCGGGACAAATCTCCGGGCGGTCAAACCGGGACGATTCAGATAACCTCGGGCCAGGCCGGCGCCTGCAACACAGAGTTCACCGGGCACACCCGCCGGCAAGGGTTCCAACCTGTTGTCCAGAACATGCAGGCCCAAATCGGCCAGGGGCGCACCGATGGCGGAACCGCCCTGTAGGGCATCTGAAGCGTCCAGGGCGCGAAAGGTTACGTGCACGGTGGTTTCGGTAATACCGTACATATTGACCAACCGGGGCCGGTCGTCGCCGTAGCGGTCGAACCAGGGTTTCAGCGCGGCCGGGTCCAAAGCCTCGCCGCCGAAAATGACCCACTTCAAGCTACCGGGTGTCGCGGCTTCATCGGCCAGGGCAACACGGACCAGATGCATAAAGGCGCCGGGGGTCTGGTTGAGCACGGTAACGCCTTCCTCAACCAGGAGGTGATAGAAGGCTTGCGTGTCGCGGGCGGTCCAGTGAGGCACCAGTACCAGACGACCGCCGTACAACAGGGCGCCCCAGATCTCCCAAACCGAAAAATCAAAGGCATAGCTGTGGAACAGGGTCCAGACGTCGTCCGCACCGAAGTCGAAGTGCAGATCGGCAGCGGCAAACAGGCGGCAAACATTGCCGTGGGTGACGGGCACTCCCTTGGGTTTACCGGTGGAACCGGACGTATAGATAACATAGGCGGTCGATTGGGGATGGATGACGACCTCGGCCGGAGACTGTTCGGGTAACGTCAACCGGTCCAGGTCGATTACTGTCGCGTTGTGTCGGGGCAGGTCATCGGCAAGGCCGCGATGCGTCAGCAACAGAGGTGCACCGGCGTCTTCCAGAATAAGGGCGATACGCGAAGCCGGATAGGTCGGGTCCAGCGGCAGATAGGCCGCACCGGTGCGCAAAATAGCCGACAGGGTGACGATAAGGTCCGGCGTGCGGTCCATGATCACCCCAACCAGCACCTCGGGACCGGCGCCTTGCGTTTGCAGCAGGGCCGCCATGCGATCGGCCCGCGTATCCAGGTCCCGGTAAGTGAGGTCACTCCCCTTGTAGCGGAGCGCAATCTGATGGGGCGTGGCGTCGCACTGACGCCGGAAACGAGTGGTTAGGCTATTGGGTTCGAAAGCCCGACGTTCAGCGGCCAGGGTCGTCAACATCCGGTTGCGGGATGCCTCGGACAGTAGCGGTAATTGGCCAACGGGAACGCCGGGGGTTTGGACGACCGCGTCCAGCAAGCAGGTTAGTTGTTCGGCCATTCGGGCCACGGTGGGCTCGGTGAACAGATCGGTCCTGTACTCAAAGGCCGCGGCCAGTTTGCCCCGGTATTCACCCACATTCAGCGTCAGATCGAATTTGGCCGATTCGTAGATCTGATCCAGCGGGCTGAGATGCAAACCCGGCAGGGCCAGTTCCCCATCCGACATGTTCTGCATGACCAGGACCACCTGGAACAGAGGTGTATGGCTGCTGTTGCGTTCCGGTTGAACCGCATCCACAATCTGCTCGAACGGCACATCCCGGCGGCCATAACTTTCCAAGGCAACGGCACGCGCCCGGTTTAGTAGTTCCGCAAAACCCGGCTCGCCGCCCAGGTCCAAGCGCAGGATTAACATATTGGCGAAGAAACCGATCAGGTTCTCCAATTCGGGTCGGTTGCGGTTGGCGACGGGGGTGCCGATCACCAGATCTTCGCTCAAACTGTAGCGCGACAGCAGTGCGGCAAAACCCGCATGCAGCACCATGAAGAGGGTCGCGCCGGATTGGGTCGCCAGAGCGTTGAGAGCGCCTGTCAACTGAGGACTCATCTCAAAACGGTAGACGGCACCGCGCTCGGAACGGACGGCGGGCCGGGGTTTGTCCGTGGGCAGTTGCAACAGCGCGGGCGCGCCTTGTAGATGGTCCTTCCACCAGGCCAACTGTTCGCTCAGTTCGTCCATGCGCGCCGTCTGCCAATGGGCAAAGTCGCCGTACTGGATGGGCAGGGGCTCCGGTTCACCGCCGT
>JASJCB010000225.1 GCA_030066195.1 Acidobacteriota bacterium | reverse complement strand
CGGGCGGCGAGCCATGGGTCATGGGGAAGCTCGCTACTTCCCCGTCGGCGGTCCTTTCGACGCGGTTATTTTCAACGGCGCCCGGCCGTTGCTTGACCAATGCGCCGCTGAACGCAAGTTGGCCGCTATCATTTACGCGAGTGATCCCTCGACCATTCTCGGCACCATGATTGGCGGTGAATGGGTGACCGAACGAGGCAGACACAGGGATTACGATCCAATCGCCCAAGAATTCGCCGAAGCGCTCAAGCGATTGGGCAACCGCCGATAAGGGCGTAACAGCAGCCTTTCAGTTGTTGGGAAGAATACTTGTCGTTCGTGCATCCGGCACATCGCCGATGACGATCGCCCGAGCTTCGAAAAGAGACGGCTTGTAGGCCGGGTAGATCACCACCCCGTGCGCGTTGGTAACAGCAGACTTACTGCCTACAGTCACCGCTTTTACCGCCTGGCATCTGGCCCCGACTTGCAACCCGTCGGGGTTCTGACCATGCAGGAAATACCGACGGTAGACTCTGTTCCGGTCAAGAGTCCAGCGTTCTTCATCGGTAAACGCCATGCGGAAGGTGCCCAGTTCTTCACCCTCCTGATCGACAAACCGTACTTTGATCACCACATCCCGCAGGTATTCGCCTCTCAGCAACCCGTCCGTACTGACGGTAACTACCACGTAGGCCGGGTTTTTAGCATAGAGGTCAGCCGTAAAGGATTGGGACCAGACAGGAGGAAGCACGAACCCGAAAGCGACGAGACATACAACGAGTTTCCTCATGACCTCTTCTCCTTCTTAGTTGGGGCCCCTTCCCAAGGTTTCGATTTTGGTCTCTCGGCAAGTGCCGAGATGCATATACTGGTTCATCCCTAACTTCAGTGAAGGAAACGGGCTGTTTATCTCACTTTTTTTCAAAAAAAGTGCGGAACGGGTCGATTTCTATGGGCATTTCATGCCTGAACGGGATACCAATCGGAAATCCACCTCAAAAAAGACTTTCCGTTCCGCGGCATCCGGTTTAAAATACGTGCGATTCTTAATAACACTCATAGCTTCATCCAGCTCGTTCGCGAGTTGGATGAAGTTTTGAGCGCTTCGCGCTCAGTCGTTTCCGTAAACCCGACGCCCTTGAAGCCAGGTCTGTCGGATGTGGGTTTCGCGGCCCATCATGATGGTTACGAACAGTTGTTCTTCCGGGCTGTCGCACGCCGCCCAACGACGGGTCAAATAGGGGTCATCGCCCGGATGTAGGACCACAAAATCCGCATCCTTGCCGGGTTTGAAATTACCGATCCGGTTATCCAGATGAAGCGCGCGGGCTCCGGCCAGGGTTCCTAAATAAAGAAGACGGGCGACATTCAAACGCAGACGCTGTAACTGGGATACCTGGAATGCCGCCGCAAGCTCCTCTAAAATGCAGAAATTGCGGCCGGCGCCGATATCGCTGCCCACCAGTACCGGAATATTGCGCTCGATATGACTTCGCAACGGAAACAAGCCGCTGCCCAGGTACATATTGCTGGCGGGGCAATGGCATACGGCGCAGCTCAACTCCGCCATGCGGTCCAGTTGGTCGTCGCAGGGGTGAATATTGTGCGCCAAAACGGTACGCGGACCCACCAGGCCGAAGCGGGCGTAGACATCCAGATAATGCTCTTGTTTGGGGAAGGTGGCGCGGGTGGCGGCGATTTCATCGTGGTTTTCATTGATATGGGTTTGTATGCGACAGTCCGGATAGGCTTTGACCAGGGCAGCGCAAACTTCCAGCAATGCCTCCGAGCACGATAATGCGAAACGCGGGGTAACCGCGTAGTCTAAAAGAGGTTCCGCGGCAACTTCCCGGATCAGCTTTTCGTTTTGCCGGTAGGTAACATCGGCCGGAGTGAACAACACCTCGGGCGCGCCCCGATCCATCAGGGTCATGCCCGCGATCAATCTGGGCCCGTTGCTCCTGGCTGCACGGAACAGGGCCTGGGTGGCGCCGGGGAATTGCGAACCGAAAACCAGCGCACAGGTGGTACCGCAGCTCAGCAGTTTTTGGGTGAAGGCGCGTGCCGCGCCCTCGGCAAATTCTTGACTCTGAAAACGGGCTTCGGCAGGAAAGATGGAGCCCTCCAGCCAATCCAGCAATTGTTCACCGCGTGCGGCGGTCACATCGAATTGGGGGAAATGGATGTGACCGTCGACCAGACCGGGTATCAACCAGGCATCGCCGTGGTCGCAACGCACGGCCTTCGGGTAGGTATTCAGGATGTCCTCGGCAGGACCGGCGTTTTGAATGGTACCGTCATCCGCAACGGCCAGAGCGCCTTGCGTTACAATCTCGGGCGGGTTCCCGGTTTCAAAAGGGTTATCCTTCATATGGGCCAAATGACCCAGGTGGATGGTCGTCATAGGTTACCTGCAACAGTATAGTGGAAGGCCTTTCTCCAAGCCGGGTCAGGCCTCGCCCGTGGTGAAAAAGCTGGTGGTCAAGGGGTCGATGCCGATCTCGGCAAGCACCGAGGTCCAACGATCCTCGAAAGGCATATTCAAAACCAGATCGGCGCTCAGGGGCGCCACCCACCAGGCGCCGTCGCTGATCTCGCCGTCCAACTGACCGGGACCCCAGCCCGCGTAACCGCTGCCCAGATGATATTTGGTGGGTCCAACGCCGCTGGAAACGCTTCGCAGCACTTCCTGAACCGAACTCATATACACCGTGGGGTCCACACGAGTCGTGGTTTCATCGCTGAAATCGGGCGTGTGAATGGCCCAAAGCAACTCGGGCTGTACCGGTCCGCCCACCAGGATGGGATCGTCCATTTCACCGCTGAAAGCATCCTTGTCCACCAGGATATCGCGGATTTGTAAAGAGGACGGCCGGTTGATAACCATCCCGAACGCGGTTTCGGGCGTATAGTCGCAAAGCATGATCACGGACTTCTGGAAGAAGGGGTCGTTGAGATTGGGCATGGAGACCAAGAGACTTGGGGTTTGGATTTCGTTCATAGACCACGCTTCCTGATGGTTTCTACTTCAATATATCGTCGCTACGATCTTTTGCCAACCGTTAAATAAACTTTTCCCTGCCCGATCACTTTTCATTGTCAAGCGATTATTCCAAATTCAGAAGTGGCCGCGGATGATTTTCCGGTTAGCCGATGACGGCATGGGGGTAGCTTTCCTCTCGTTTTTGAAAAGAGAGAATCTTCTTGTTTTGAATGCGGCCGTCCATGATCTCAATAGACCGGGCAATGGTCAGATTCTGCCGCCAGGCCTCGGGACCGGCCATAATGATCGGCAAATAGGGCAGCAAAGCAGTAGAAATCTCGTGAGTTGCGGAATTCCAGAGAAAGGACGGAGAGTGGTCCACCGCGTAACAGGTCAAGTGATCGTTGACGGTGAACATGGGGTTCTCGAACCCGGTCGGTTTGGCGAAGGAGAAGCCCATCCCGGTATCGCAACTGACATCGATGATCAGGGCCCCTGTTTTCATGCGGGCGATCTCGTCATCCCCGTAGACGAAGTCCAGCGGGCGGTCGGTGTCTTGGAGGATACAGTTGATCACGATGTCGTATTCACTGAGCACATCGATCATGGGCGCCGCCTCGCCGGTATCGTTTTCGGCAATAACCTTGCGGCTTCTCGGTTCCACGGGTTTGAACTGGCGATAATTCAGGGTGGGGATCTGGTAGGCCAGATTGGCGGCGGGACGTTGCTTGAAGACGGTAATATCGTGTACGCCCATGGATTGCAGCGCGTAACAGGCCCCTTGAGCGGTAGAACCGAAACTGATGACGGCGGCCTTGCGGGGGATGCCGTAATGACCCGTGTAGCCTTGTAATTGCAGCGCATGCATGGCCGAACAATAGCCGGCCAACTCGTTGTTTTTGTGGAAGGTGTGAACCACCCACTCCGCCTGGTCCTCGTTTCCGCGCCATTGATGCATTTCTTCCCAGGCGATATAGGTCATCTTGCGATCGATGCCGGCCTGGGTAATGCCCGGACCCTGAACGCAATGCGGCCAGCCCCATAGAATCTGGTGATCTTGGAAGCGTTTGTAATCACCCTCGCACGGTTTGGGAAGCAGCAGGATGTCGCAACGTTCGAAAAGCTGATCGCGCTCCAAAAAACCGGCAAAGCCCTCCGGCTTGGGTGCGGCGGGACCGAAGCGGGAACCGTAGCCTACCTCCAGAAACATGCGCTTGCGCAGTTCGGGATCGATCTGGTTCAAGTGCTTGGGATGAATGGGCAAACGCGCCTCGTTTTCCTTGAGGGAGGTGCCGAAAACACCCATGGTCAACGGTTCGGATCTCATGCTGCTCTCCTTTACAATTCGAGTGGAGCCTATTGTCACATGGTTGACGCCCGGAAGACAAGCCGCGGTTCAATAACGATGCCTCCCCCCTGTTTTCAGCTTTCTATTCCTCGCCGGTATGGCAATCGCTGCAATAGTCGTCTCTCCAAAACTCGTCGTCTCCATCGGGATGGACGAATTCCAAACCGTGCGGGTCGTAGAGAACCTGGGCGCGTTGTTCGCCCTGGGCCACGATGATGTGGCATAAGTTGCAGTCCTTTTCGATCACCTTCCCTTCTTCACTTTTATGGTTCCCGTCATGGCAGCGGAAACAGCCCGGGCTGGTCTTGTGCCCGATATTGGAGGAATGGACATCCCAGCGGGTTTTCATGGTTGGAAAGAAATTCTTTTTGTAGACATCGGTAATGGACTCGATCGCATTCAGGACATCCCGCTTTTTATCGGTGGTCAGTTCCTGGTCCTCATAGGCTTTGAGAATGTAGCGGCCGATCCCCTTTTCGGCCTCCGCCATGCTTCGGTACTCCCTGGCGAGGGCCTGAGCTCCGATCCGGCGGATATTGGGTAGGTTCGGATCCACCTTCCTGGTGAACAAAAGCTTGTTCATCAATTCCGCGGGTGATCCGAAAATATGAGCGGGCCGGTTATGGCAATCCATGCAATCCATGGTATGTCTCGGCAAGGTAGCCACCTGCTCTTCGGTCAACGGGTTGTCGAGGGATTGGAAAACTTCGACCTGGCCGGCGCCGTAGTCCACCTGCACCCAGGGGATCTGGTCATTAGCCTCGTCGGTAGCGATGTAGACGACCTTGTTGACAATGTGCCAATGAATGCCGGAGGGGATTCCGTAGTCGGGCTGGCCGCCGATAATCATCATCAGGGTGATGGCGCCGGCCGTGTTTTCCTCGTCGGTCAGGAAATAGTTTTTGGTCATCATCTTATTCTCGATAAAAAACTTGGGCCAATGGCACCTCTCGCAGGTATCACGGGCCGGGCGCAAGTTCTGAATGGGAGTGGGAATGGGCCGGGGATATTTATTTCTGAGCACCGAATACACCTGGTAAAGCCCGGACAATTTGGATTTAACGTACCAACTGGCCCCCGAACCCACATGACAGGCCGCACATTTCACACGAGCATGAGGCGAGTTCTGGTGGGTGGAGAACTGCGGCTCCATGACACTGTGGCACGAACCACAGAACCGGGTCGACTCGGTGTAATGATAACCGTGGTAGCTCATTGTGCCGATCATACAAATGGACACGAAGGTCACGAACAGGAACAGGACGAAGTTCTTGCGATGATGGGCCTTGTTCAAGTCGAGCGTGAAGTGAGACCTGGGCTCGAATCCCAGCTTGTTCAAGCGTCTGTGGAAACGAATAGCGCCGGCAGGCAGGAGGAGCATGCCTACAAACAGGAAAGGCGGCAGGATGAGAAAGGTGATCAAACCCAAATAGGGCGTACTTCCGCCGACAATATAATCGATAGACGAAAAAATAATCATCATTCCCAAACTGAAACCGCAGAGGGCCAGGCCCAACAGGCTCATGGGGTTGTAGAGAAGCTTGAACAGCCTTCTTCTGCTGATTTTTTTTGCCGGCTTTTTTTCTTCCCTTTCAGTCATGTGGGACTCCCTTTTGCGGCGCCCCTTCTGCCAAGAAAGGTCATGATGGATTGGGACGCGCGGCGCTGAAGCTGACCTCACCACGGAAAGGGAGGAGTATTCCACGGTCTAGGGCAAAAGTCCGCACATCGGTATTTCTCTCCTCGGGCGTGCCGGCACGGTTTGACCGATCCCCGCACGCGCGGTAAGTGGTCTCGGAGGTACACCGACAACCGAGAGTCGGGGGAAGAGGTTCCGCTCGAATCGGACCGCGAGACCGTTGCCAGGTCTTCCAAGGCAGCGAAAGCTCCGCGAATTCCCGATAAAGCGAGTCTTGTTTGGGTTCAATCATGCCGTTCATAGCATTTCCCCCAACACAAGAGGAGCAAAAAGAATGCCGGCCGGCGCCATGGGTTCCATGAGCGGGATTTTAGATCTAGCTGCTTCGTGTAACCCTTCGTGTAACCCATTGGCTATGTCGCCCCGCTTGACAAGTTGGAGGGGCGAGCGCCTGAGATCCACGCACGCCGAGGCGCAATGCTGAAACGAGCAAGAGCACAGCGGCGTGAGAAACGCCGGCTAACAGTCGATACCCAACCAGAAATCATGTGATAGGATGAATCCATGGAATTCTTCGAGCAATCAAACCCTGAGCAATTCCTTAACCAGAATCAACCGGACTCCGATTTCCGCTGATACAGGGCAGCAACAATACCTCATGTACAAAATGGTCAAACCCCAACGGAGCAGTTATGTCTGAAGAGCACACAGAGCAGGAAAGCAACGGCTCGGTATCGGACAGGGTGAACAACCTCTCTGACCAGCAAAAAGAATTGCTGAAACGCGTGATGGACCAACACAAGGGAGCGGAGCAGGCATCGGTGGAAGGCAAAGCCGAAGAACCGCCGCCGGAAGCAGTTTGTGCGCCGCCGCCTGAAGACCCGACACCCGAAGAGCCGACGGAGGAAGAACCGCCGCCCCAAGATCCTTGGTCGGCCGGGAGCGGGAACAAGGACACCCCGCCATGGGCCGGCATGGGCCAAGACGCCGCCAATAACCCGTGGGCCGCCATGTGGCAGCAAGCCGCGACCAATAACCCATGGGCCGGCATGGGCCAAGACGCCGCCAATAACCCATGGGCCGCCATGTGGCAGCAAGCCGCGACCAATAACCCATGGGCCGGCATGGGCCAAGACGCCGCCAATAACCCATGGGCCGACATGTGGCAACAAGTCGCGACCAATAACCCATGGGCCGGCATGGGCCAAGACGCCGCCAATAACCCATGGGCCGCCATGTGGCAACAAGCCGCGACCAATAACCCATGGGCCGCCATGGGCCAAGACGCCGCCAATAACCCATGGGCCGCCATGTGGCAACAAGCCGCGACCGATAACCCTTGGGCCGACATGGGCGCCGGCGCCGGCAACCGGAATCCCTTCCAAATGCCTCCTGACTTTGGAGGAGACGGCCCCCCGGAAGACACCGTTGTGGGCTTAAAACCCAAGGGCGACCGCCCACCCTTCTTCCTGGTGCATGCGGTGTTCGGTTCGGTCTTTCCCTACCATCGCCTGGCCTTGCACATGGACCCGGACCAGCCGGTGTACGGTATCCAATCCATCGGCTTGGACGGCAAAAGCAAACCTCCGGACCGTATCGAGGACATGGCCGAACTGTACATCGAGCACATGCGCGCGGTACAGCCGGAGGGACCCTATTACCTGGGCGGTTATTCCTTCGGCGGCTGGGTGGCCTATGAAATGGCCCGCCTGTTGGTTGGCAAGTACAAGGAAATCGTGGGCCTGACCGCCGTTCTTGGCGTGGGCATACCCATGGGCGTGCAGCATCCCGCTATGATGGAAGCCGGTGAGCAATGGGCCGAACTGATCAAAAACTACACCGAACTCATGATCAACACCAACCTATCCGATCAACAAAGGGTGGATACCGGCCCCATCGACCCAACCACTGTCATGACCCCTCTCCAAAAAGTAGCGTATGCCAACAACCTGGCGCAACTCCGCTACGCACCACCTCCCTACTCCGGCCATTTGGACCTGTTTGTAACCCGGGACATGACGGGCGCCGTCCTACACGACGAAAGCATGGGCTGGCGACAAATGGCAAAGGACGGCGTCACTACCCATATCTGTACCGGTAACCACATCTCCACTTTCAAAGAACCCCACGTCCAAGATTTGGCACAGAAACTCACCGCATGCCTGGACAAAGCCTTTCAGAAAACCTGATAAAAGACGGCACCAAAGTAGCAAAAAAAGCAAGGAGCGCACCCATGGTTCTACAGTTAAATGTTGAGGATTTTTTTTTACCTGAGGAAAAGCCATTGCACATACTGGCAATGGACGGTGGAGGTATTTATGGATTGGCCACCGCCCTGATGCTGGACCAAATCATCGGCAGCGACACCAACGCCGGTAGGGAATTTCTAAATGGTGACGATGTAGACCTGTTCTCCGGAACCTCCGCCGGCGCGATCAACGCCCTGCTTCTGGCTCAAGAGGAAACCCCCCGGGACTATGTCTCCTCCGGCAAGTTGGCGCGTTTTTGGTGCGAGGCGGGCTCCTACGCCAACGATAGATGCCCCTGGGCGGCCTTGACCAGCCTCTGGGGCATCACCGCCTGGGGGGGCGCCGCAGATTTTCAGCAACTACTGAATGCCACCTTCGGCGAAAAAACGCTGAAAGATCTGAAACATCCTGTCCTGATCTGCACCTATGATTGGTACGGCCGAAAGGGACATTGGGCGCCCGCGTTTTTTTCCAACGGTTACCGTGACCATCTGTATCTTCGCCTGGCGGATTTGGCCTATTATGCCGCTTCGCCGCCGGGTTTCCACCCGATTCGCGACGGCTATGGCGACGCCGGTATTTTTGCACCGGATCCATGCCTGAATGCCATTTTGTCCATGAACGCCTATCTCAAAAAAATCGGCATAAATCCCCTCCCCTTAATCGGCGCTCTTTCCATAGGGGTGGCAAATTCCCAGCCCAAGTATTGGCTGAAAGATTTCGACCTGGGCAACCTTCCCTTCTACTACTGGCTGCCGACCAATCCCGGCATCGGCGACTGGTGGCCGCCGATTATACAAATCCTCCTGAATGCTCCGACCGACAACACCAACCTTGAATGCGCCGAACTGTTGGCCGGTTATCACCGTCTCAACCCGCCGGTTTTGGGTCCCCCCAACATGCTGCCCACGCTCATTGCCACGGCTTGGGCCAGATTCGCCATATGGCGTGATTGGCTGGTTACAGAGATCACCAAACGCATGGCCGGCGGCGAAGTAACAGCGGCTGTCAATGAGACCATTCAGTTCCTACAAAATGGTTGGAAAAAACCGTAGTAAAACAACTGCCCAATAAACACGCATCAAAGATATGGCCATGACGCAAGATACCGACTTTAGTGTCTCTACGATGTGTTTGTCGGCTCTATTTTGCGCTCTTCGTGAAAAAGTACGCCATCGCTCCAACAAGCACAAGTGCTCTTATTAAAACGCTTATGGTATACCTCCAAGGTCTTTATTCCCTATCCGTTGTAGAAAGTAGAAAGGTGTACTTTGGTCCTTGGCGTCGCCCCTTAGTTAGAGGAATGGCAAAAACGCATGATACTCCTTTGACGCCCCAGACCGAAGCGAGTGACCCTCGGTTTACAAGATTGCAGGCTGTGCGCGAGTGTTGCTTCTAAAACCATACTGTTGAAGCCCGTTCGAATGAGTCTCATGGGATTTCGTCAGGAACTGCCGGGCTTTAAGGATTTTGGGAAGGGCGTGTAATGGTCAGTCCCGGGCATACTTTGACCACGTGGGCTTTGCCGCCTGCCGACTCTATGGCTTTGGCTACTTCTTCCGGGTTGTCGGGGGCGTAGGCGAACATGCATCCGCCGCCGCCGGAGCCGTTGATTTTTCCGCCCGGGACGCCGGCTTCTCGGGCTGCTTGTAGCATGCGTTCTATTTTGGCCGTGGAGATGCGTTTTTTGTGGCTGAGGTTGCGGTGATGTTCGTCTAACAGCCGGCCCAGGTGTTCATGGTTCATATTGGGTCGGGTCAGCAGGATGCGGGCCTGGGTCAACAGGTCCCGGTCGGAGATGTTGGCTTCCATGACCACGCGTTCGCGATCGGTGAGTTTGCGCAGGTGGTGGTAGATCTCGGTCGAGGTGCTGCGGCGTAGGTCGAAACGGGGCCAGGCCTTTTTCAGCTTGCGCACGCCCTCTTGGGCTACCGCTTTGACGCTGCCCAGGATGCCCTGAGTATCCTTGGATTCGCCGCTGTCGCCCAATATGAAGGCGCCCAGGTAGTTGGGTATTCGTGACGGAATCGGTCTCATGGGGTCCAGGTAAATCAATTCGCCGACGGCGCAGGCGTATTGGTCCATCATGCCGCCGTGGCCACCGAAGGTCTCTACCTCGGCGCGATATGCCAGATGAGCGATATACTCGGGATCTTCGGCGCTCGTCCTCCGCGGCGGCCAATAGGGCGGCGGTCCAACTGAGCACCAGGGCGGAAGAACTGGAGGCGCCCGCCCTGACGGGGATGCGGCTGGTGACGGAACAGCGCAAGCCGTGCTTCCAGGTGACGCCCTCTTCCAACAACAGGTTGTACACGGCGCGCAAGTAACCGCGCTTGCTCTCGTAGGGTTGGGGCGTACCGGTGTTTTGGAGGGTGAATTCAGCGCCCAGGTCGGGCATGTCCAATTCGAAGCGATCGGGTAGCTCGGCTTCCACGGTCACATCGAGGCGGAGGTCAATCGCCGCGGCAATCACGGGCAGGCCCAAATAGTCCTGGTGTTCACCGAACAAACAAATACGGCCGGGTGTCGAGACGCGAAATAACATAAGTCCTCCGATCGATGATACCGGGGCATCTTAACCAAAGCCATGTCCGCGAGCAAGAAAAACGTGTTGCATGTCGAGGTAATCGCCGGACATGGGATCATTGAATATCAGTTAGCCCGGGAGGCCGAATCAATGCATGAGACAGGCCGGGGAAGCTTTCGCCTCCCGGCGATCGGGCGCATCATTTCGTAGTATCCACTTAAATACATCCTTTTTGGGCGTGAAGTGGGCCGGCCGGTCAAAAGCCATCAACTTTTCGCGAAAAAAGACCCCTTCGATACTGTTTGAGAAGTCCACCGCCCGGGAATGGGACCACCTGACGATCGCGAAGGTGGTTCCGTTCCCGGGAGTGATGCCGGTTTCAACCTCTATGGGCGGTCCTGTTCCCGGGAATGATCCCCCTCGACGATGCCGATGCGGCTCTTTTCTCCGGAAAACGGCCCAACCAAACGTCAGTTCGGGTTGTATTTTACGATGAAGGGCAAATTCACCGGCGTTCGGAATCCTCAAAACCGGGTTGAAGTTGTCAAATCTTTTGTCGAATCGGGCTGTTCTCGGGATTGGAGGACCCTTCTCGGAATCGGGGGGTCTTCATTCCATCCCGAAAACCGCTTTTTTGGCCCCGACCGGGCCGATTCACGAGACAGGTGTTGTGTTATTGGAAAAAACAATCCCGGCTCCCGGGAATGGAACCGTATTCCGCGAACCTTCCGCTTATCTTCCCGGGAAGGGTACCTGCCTTTCGGTGCGATATCGACGCCGGGAGTTGTGGCACGACCTCATCCCCGGCCCCATCAGAGCCGGCCTTCTCCGGCCTTCGGCTGCGCCTGGACAGTTCAGGTTTTATCCTTTAGAATCGACCTATCGTTATTACCGAGGTTTTTATGGTCGACCTTCCCGACGGCTTGATTGTGGTTTGTAAACGCGATTGTCCCACATGCGTTCTGGTTCAGCCCGTATTGGCTCAATTGGCCGCTTCAGGCGTTGCCCTGAGGGTTTATAGCCAGGATGATCCCGGTTTCCCCGAGGGTTTGGCTGATGTGGCGGATGATCGAGCCCTGGCCGTTTCATATGCGTTGAACATTGAGACCGTGCCCACGCTGATTTCTAGGCAGGGTGGGGGAGAGGTTGACCGGATTGTCGGTTGGCATCGGCAACGCTGGCAGGAGGTTTCCGGTGTGCCTGATCTGGGTCCCGACCTGCCGGATTTTCGACCCGGTTGCGGCGCCCTGAATGTGGCCCCCGGCATGCCCGAGAAGTTGGCGGCGAAGTATGACGGTGACCGGTTGCATTCCCGGCGTATCCAATTGGGAGATGCCGAGGATGTTTGGGAGGCCTGTTACAACCGCGGCTGGAGCGACGGCCTGCCCGTGGTGCCGCCTACCCCGGAACGCGTGATGCGCATGTTAAGCGGTACTCGCCGCGATCCTCAAGAGGTTCTGGGGGTGATGCCGCCCAACCGTGTCCCCTGTAACGTGGAAAAGGTCGCTGTCAACGCGGTGATGGCCGGGTGCCTGCCCGAATACATGCCGGTGGTATTGGCCGCCGTAGAAGCAGCATTGGAAGACGATTTTTGCTTGCACGGACTTGTGGCAACCACCTGGTTTTCTACGCCGGTGGTCGTGGTCAGCGGGCCCGTTGCCCGGGCGATCGGCATGAACAGCGGCGTCAATGCGTTAGGCCAGGGCAATCGCGCCAATGCGACCATCGGTCGGGCCTTGCAGTTGACCGTTCGCAACGTGGGCGGCGGCGTCCCCGGCGGCATCGATCGCGCCGTTTTAGGCAATCCTGGCAAATACACCTTCTGCTTCGCCGAGGATACCGAGAATTCGCCCTGGACCTCGTTATCGGAAAGCCGGGGATATGCGTCGGGCACTTCCACCGTTACTCTGTTTGCCGGTGACGGTGTACAGGGTGTTTTCGATCAGCAGTCGCGTGATCCCGAATCCCTGGCCCGTAGTTTTGCCATGTGTCTCCAGGTGGTATGCCACCCTAAGATCGTCTATGCCGCCGATGCCCTGTTGGTGGTCACCCCGGAGCACGCCCGCGTGTTCCGGGAGGCCGGATGGGGGAAGGAGCACCTGGTCACCACCCTGGAAAGCCTGCTCATGCGCCAGGACCATGTACTGGTGCGCGGCTCGGGCGGCATCGCCGAAGGGATACCCGGCCCGGCCGAAGGCAAGAAATACCCCAAGTTCCGACCCGGCGGCTTGAACATCGTTCACGCCGGCGGTCAGGCCGGTCTGTTCTCGGCCGTTATCGGCGGTTGGCCCGCCAGCGGCCCCAAGGGAAGCAATCCGGTTACCAAGGAGATTTTGTCATGACCCATATCCTTCTCGATCCTACCGCCGAGTTACCGGAAACAGCCGTCCGGTCCCGCACGGCTCGTCCGAAAGCGCTGGACGGGCTGACCGTCGGCCTGTTGGATATCTCCAAGGCGCGCGGCAATGTGTTCCTGGACGAAGTGGAAACCCTGCTGACCCGCAAGGGACTGAAAGTGAATCGCTACACCAAGCCCACCTTCGCCCGCGTGGCGCCCACCGACCTGAAGCAGCGCATCAGCATGGAATGCAATCTCGTGATCGAGGCACTGGCCGACTGAGGCAGTTGCACGTCGTGCAGTGTGCATGACATGGTAGACCTGGAAAGCCGAGGTTTGGCGGGAGTCATCATTGCGTCCGACCCGTTCCGCCAGGCGGCTGGAGTACAGTCCGCGGCACTGGGTGCGGATCCGGCGGTGGTGTTCGTGCCCCATCCCATTCAGGACCGAACCGATGGAGAAATGAAACAGGCGGCGCGTGACGCCATGCCCGCGATTCTTTCTCAACTGGTTGAAAAACCGAATACTTGATCGGCTAAGGCATGTGAACAATTTGCAACATCTGTCACGAGAATGTGATAAATAGGGACTTTTGACGAATATTGCAGGACAAACAACTTTTTTTGTTTTATAGTCCTTTCGACTCAGCCTCAACTCTCGGCCGGCAAATGCTCCGAGTCCAATCATTACTGTTCGGTTAACTGCACATTGCCGGCTCCGAGACCGCGTTTATCGCTCCCATTTATGCCAATCAAAGGTTCACTCAATTCGGAAAAGTCACTAAGACTAAAAAAGCTCGTGTCCTCACACGGGCTTTTTTCATTTGTGATGCGACACTTCCCGGAGCGAATTAGGTATTTTCCACTATATGGTTGGGCACATGTCGGGATGGAAGGAAAGAGATGACCGGTCGATAATATGAATGTCATCGGAACCACACGTGACCCCGGGCAATCCCGTCGTGATGACGGGAATGCCCTTTCCGCGTAACAAGTCACGGTTCTTGGTCCGGATCTATCTAAACTTACCATCCCCTGGAGATCGCCATATTGGAGGACTGACATCCATATGGCCTCTCCATGGTTCCCTGCCGTCAATCCTCGATTGGCGGCTTTTTTTATGCCGGCAGGCAGTAAATGCCTCGTGTCAAGGAAGACTGACCTTATTTGAAACCGGCCTTATCGGCATGAAGTCTTCCGTTAACGGCGCCGTGGGAGCGGGCCTGAAGCCGGCTTGTTCCCTGGCTATTCTTTCCGCGCAGGCAGCCTGGAGGGTGCATCTGGCCAGGGCAAAGAAGGTGGAGCTGGTCTCCATTAAAACATCGACGGCCGTTTCTTGGAAATGATGCCGCGTCAGGTAGGCCCAGGCGTGGATTCCCCAAGTATCCGGCGACAGAGTGTAGTGGCCGAACAACAGCCGATCCGTCTCTTTATAGTGGATGGGATAGAACGTCTCGATGGGTAAGACCTCATACAAGTGACCTGTTTCCATAACCACATTCGTCATCAGCTTGGGGCCGATGGCGTTGAAGGCGGGTCTATCGTCCTGTAGGACGTCGGCCAGACTCTTCAATAGGCGACCGGCGATCGGGTGCTCTTTTTGCAGGCCCAGGACAGCGATGTTGACATAGTTTTCACATTCCCATCCGGCAGTGAAGCTCCGGCCCTCGGTGAGCAGGCGCAAGTCTTTGACCTGAATCATGTCCAGGTCCAACCAGACGCCGCCGTGGTGGTACAGATGGGCATAGCGAAACAGGTCGGCCAGGATTCTCGGGTCTTCGATCAGCTTGTCGGCGAGGTAGCGGCGGCGATAGTCGGCCAGGAGGCCCGAGGCCGCTTGTTTCCGTACCGTGGGGATGTCATCCACGCGATGCCACCAGACCGTGTCCGGGCAATCGGTCTCATCGTAGAACAGCAGAAATTGCGGGTAGGTGGTGTTCACCGAGGTGGAGAGCAGGGACAGGTATTCCAGTAGGCAGAAATCGTCCCCTTTCCAAAAGGAGAAAGCTTGCATGGCGTTACTCTCCGGATTTAGCGGGCGTTTCCGCCGGCATGACGCGCATGGAGGCGTAGTGAGGATTGTTGAAGCCGATTCCCAGGGAGGGACAAGCCAGGTAGGCGTAGTAGATGCCCGGTTCCGGCGGGGTGAACTCGGCCGTGTAGACGCCGTTTCCACGGGATGTTGCGGACTTGCGTTGGTGCCAGATGCCCGGGGTCAGGGAGTAGAGAATGGTAACGTCCTCCAAGCCGTCCAGCGTTTGACCCAAGCGCTTGAGTTGGAACGACAGGGTCAGCGGCCGACCCGGCACCGGTGTTTCCGATAACCTGCCCGGGGTAATTTGTACCTGGGCCAGACGTTTCGCCTTCTCGACCGGGTTTTCTTCGATATTGACCGCAAAACAGAAGACGGTGCGCGGCGAGTCCATAAAGAAGACCATGTCGTGCGGTCCCCACTCGCGCAAGGTGCCCACGGTTTGGTAGGCGCCGGGACGTTTCTCCCTGAGGCTGCGATCGATGACCTTGAGCGCGCGCGGTTGCTTGCCGTAGTTGCTGAAGTTGCCCATGGGCGCGGCCATGCCTTCCATATAGAAATAGATGGACTGGTCCAGCGGGTTGGCCACCAGAACCGCCGAAGCGCCCGGCGCTTGTACAATGCCCGCGGCCGGTGTGGGGAAGTTGGTCTTGCCCGGGGGGTGCTGTCCGCCGGGAAAGTCGATGACGGAAAGCGGCGCGCCTTCCTTGCCCAGACCTTCCAGGGGGACCATCCACACGGTTTCCGAACCCTGCTGACGGACATAGGCCAGGTTGTCGGTATAGCTGATCTGGTCGGGGCGGGACTCCATGTCGCCGGTCTGTACGATGCGATTGCTGACGATATCCAGGATGTGAATGGTGTTCTTGTCCGGGTTCACGATGAAACCGTGGCGATGACCCGGCGCAAAACTGATCTGTCCCAGACCCGGCTCCAAGGCCAGGCGATTGCGGATAACGGGCTCGGCGCCGTCAATGCTGACCACGGCGCCGTCCCCGGCATGGGAAACGTAAACCGCGCCGGCCTTTTGCGACCAGGCGACGGAAACGGGTTGTTTGCCGGTAGGCAGGTCGGCCAGTTTTTCCAACTTGCGGATATCGATGACGGAGGTAGTATCGGCGCCCTGATTGGTGATGAAGACCCGGCTGTTATCGTCATTAAAAGCCAGGTCGTGGGGACCCGCGCCGGTATCCAACCGTGCGGCTGTTTCCAGGGTTTCGGCCACCAGGGCGGTCACCTGACCGCTGTTGCGATCGGTTACCCACAGATAATGGCCGTCGGGTTGAAGGGCCGTGCGCCCCGGGGCCTTGCCCACGGCGACCGATGCGATCACCTTCCAGGTGCGGGTTTCGACGGCGGCGATTTTACCGGCATCCGGCATGGAGACCCACAATCGCTCGCTGTTCGCATCCATGGCCCAGTCATAACCCGGGCTCTCCAGTTCAACCAGGGCCAATAGTTTGGAGCTGCCGAAGCCGAAGAGGGGATCGACCACGGAAAGCGTGCTGTCCTGGTTCAGGGTGACCACGTAATAAACGTTGAGGTCCAACTCGGAACGCGAAAACAAACTGCCGGAGACAAAGGTCTCCACTTTCTTGTAGCAAATATCCGGGTCCTTGATGTCCTCGGGATTGCGTCGCGCCAACCAACCGGCCGGGTAGGCATTGCTGAGCGGAGAACCGGTCGCCTTGTCGGTAATGTTGAAGGTGAACAAAACATCGTCGCCCTGTTGGAAGGGTTGCGAAACCTTGGCGGGGTCGGCCTGGTGCATGGTGAATTCCACCACGATTCCGTCCCGCTCGGCCACCTTGCGGATGGTGGTGATCGGCTTGGAACCGGGTTTGAAATCGGGGACCGGTTCCTGGGCGAACAGCCAAAGCGGGGATGTGATAACGAGAAGGAATCGCATGTGTAACCTCTAAACGAAAGCAAAGGATAAGGGCGGGCCTTGTCGGGCCCGCCCGTTTGAGTTATTGGGGATCGTCGTCGTCGGCGCCGCTGCCGGTAGCGGCAGGCTCGTCAGCCGGCGCCGCGCCCAGCTTGGTCACCGCTCTGCTGCCGTCGGAGCCGAGCGCCCTGAGGGTTCCCGTTTCCATGGGGGGCTCGCACTTGAAGGACCAGACGCCCGTGGCGGGGTTGACCCTGGTTGTGCCCAGTTGCACCGTGCGGCCCTCGCTGTCCTCCATCTCCAGGGTGACGGAGACGGGGTAG
>JASJCB010000407.1 GCA_030066195.1 Acidobacteriota bacterium | reverse complement strand
CACGAGCTTGTCCTCCGGGTATTCAGAGGGCAGATCATCCATGGTCGGGAGGCCCGCTTCAAAATCCTCTTCAGGATATTTGAGGTGCTCCATCAGTGCTTCCATCGTCATGCGCTAACCTCCGGGAACATGTTCCGCATAAACATTATAGCAGATGCGTGCAAGCCAGGCATCGCCCCCGGTTGGAAGTTGTCGCCCAAGGTCCCAAACTCCCGCTACTTTACGGCCCGGCGGCCAGGCCGAAGCGTTTTTTCAGTTCTTCGATCGATTGGAACGGCGGGCGTTGGATGAATTTGGAGCAGGAAGTGTCCAAGTCCTTTACCGAGGCATTTTTCAAGAAGAAGGCAATGATCGAGCGACCGCACGGGGTCCTGGCTCCCGCGCCGTGCGCCGCGTTGGGCATGGCGATGTGCAGGCCGTTTGCCAGGTTTTTGACCGCTTCGTCGCCGTTTGCGGGCGGGGTCACCGGGTCCACGTCGCCGGAAAGGATCAGGGTGGGGATGTCGGACACGATTGATTGGTGGGTATCCTCAGGTATCTTCCCGCGCGGCCACAAGCGGCAGCCGTTTGCCTGTTGCACCAATCGATAATCGCCGAGGAAAGTGCCTTCCGCCGCTTTTTTCTCCTTTGCCATGTCCAGGTAGGGCACGTCTTCCGCACAGGTGGTGGAGAGATAGAGCCCGTCGCTGATACCTTCGCCGATGCCCCTGAGATACATGGCGGTCCACATGGCCAGAGCCATGTAATCGCCGCCTGCCGCCATCTCGATCATGGCGGGTATGCCGGCGCCGTTGCGGGTGCTGTACAGCATGGCGCGCAGTCCCGTGATCAGCGAATTGTAATCATAACTTACCGTTTCGGTTTGACCGTTTTCCGGGTTTTTCACGGTCGCCTTGACCGGCCCTTTCTTAACCTCGGCCAATACCCTGGCAAGGTTTTCTTTGAAGCGGGGATACATTTTGTTGCAATTCTCATCCGCGGCGCAATCGGTCACCAACCGGTCCAGGGCGCGTTGCGCGTGGGCGGCAAAGGAGCCGGGCATCACGGCGGACGGCGGCGCGGGTCCGATCAAGGTGGCGCTGCGCACGGAATCCGGGTGGCGGCGCATATAGGTCAGCGACGCCCGGGTGCCGTAGGAACCGCCGAACAGATTGATTTGGTCGTACCCGAGCGCCGCGCGAATCTCGTCGATGTCGTCAACCAGATTGGCCGTGGTGTACATGCGCAAGTCAGCTTTCTTTTCCAACAATTCCCGGCAGTTCTTCACATAATCGTCGGGATACATGGGGCGCAGGTAGGTTTGGAACTTGTCGGCCGGCCCCAGCTCGGGGCATTTCAGGCTGTTGGAGCCGCCGGTGCCGCGTTGGTCGATGAACACCAGGTCACGCTCCACGCGCAGAGGCGCCATGCTTTTCACGATAAAAGGCGCAATTTCAGCCGAGCCCTGGCCCGGCCCGCCGGAGAAATGGAAGAGCGGGTCGGGTTTGGGATTGGGACCGGTTGCCTTCGCAATGACGATCTGCATGGGAATCTTGCGTCCCTTCATGGCTTCACGGTTCTCGAACACTTCCCACTCGCCGTGGAGCAGGGGTTGATCGTAGCCCTCGAAGACCTTGGGCTTCAGCTCGACCGCCCCCATCATCACCGGTTTCGCCGTATCCGCCTCGGTCGACGGCTGCCCCATGATACATGGTGCAACCAGGCCTAAAAACAATCCTGCCGTCAGGTAACGCAACATATCGATCCCCCCTGATACACTTTGGCTCTATTCTTAATTACGCGGATTTCTCGGCGTTGTCACCCGAAATCTTCAATCCATGTTGATATAGCGATATAGGGCGACCGCTCCGAACATCACCACCACGCTCCAGGCAGCAGTCACCGGATTCAATACGCCGGTGGCGCCCAGTTTCTTGAACAGCTCCAACAAACCCAGGAACGACATGCCGGCCACCAGGCCCACCCCCACGCCGTAAAAAGAGCCTCGCCGGCCGACCTGGAACCCAAGCGGCATGGCCAATAACATCATGATGAAGGGCACCAGGGGTTGAGCGAATTTCAAATAGAGGGCCGTGCGGTAGTTATTGTCTACCACCCCGCGCTGTTTGAGGCTGGCCAGGTGCTCACGCAACTCCGCAATGCTGAACTCGACGGCTTTCTGCTTCAGCAGGCTCAGGTCTTCGGTATCCAGCCTCAGATCACAGACCTCGCCGACTTTGCTTGCAACCGGAATGGGTTGTAATTCACCGGAATCGTCGACCTCGAATCGCCAGGAGCGTCCGGGCTTCACAACCACCCACTCGCCGTCCTTGTACTGTAGTTGCTGGTCCCGCACCACGGTCAGGGCTTGACCCTCTCCCGGGTTCAAATGATAGCGGTTCACGTCGGTCAGCCGGCCGTCGTCGCCGAAATAGCCGTAGTTCACGATCTCGCCGGTTTCGGTGCGCAGCCAGACGTTATTGCGGAAGATGTTGCGGTTGCGATGCCGGATCTTGTCCTTGTAAACCGCGGAAATACGCGACATTTGCGGCAGGAAGGTATTCTGCATGTAGAAGGAGGCCGTGGAAATGGCGATGCCGTAGAGGACCAGCGGCAGGCACAAGCGGTACAGGCTGCCGCCGGCGGCGCGCACCGCGGTGACCTCGTGGTTGCGCGACATGATGGTGAACTGGATCAGGATGGCGGTCAGCAGGCAGATGAACATGGTGGCGTCCACGACCTCGGGAATCTTGTAGAGGAGATAGCGCACCACCACTTCTTTTTCAGGGTTGAAGCGCCGAATGGATTCGCTGATGCCGATATACTCTCCCAACAGGTAGAGCATGAGGAACGAGCTCTGTACCAGCAGGTAGATGGAGAAGAAGGAACGGGTTACCTGGATGTCCAGCTTGCTGGGAAAGACGAAGGTAGAGGTGGTGCTGCCGCCCTCGTCCATCTCCGGCGTTTCCCGGCGACGACCGCTACGACGCGCCATGCGTCGGATTTTGATGCGGATGTAGCGAATTTGGCGGCGGATGCGTCCCTTGGATTCGAAAAAGCGGCCCCACCAGCGGTTCTTGCCGATTTGAAGAATCACCCCGGCGATCATGTAAATCAACAGGGGCCCGCCGACACCGATCGAGGCTGAGACGGAACCCTCTTCAACGGCGTCCTTTCCGGTTCTGGCCAGGATAAAATAGAAGGCGATCAGGAAGATACTGGTGCCCAGTCCCGAGCCCTTGCGCAGTCGGGTGTGCCGCACGGCCAGGGGTACCGCGAACAAGGCCAGCGCCATGCAGATCAGGGGGTTGAGGAGCCGGCTGTAGAAGGCGTGTTCGACCTCGTAGTTGGGTGTCTTCAAAGCCTGTAGTAGTTTGAAAAGCTGCGGCGTATTGAACAGTTCGTACTGCTCGATCTTCAACTGCTCGTTGCTGAAAGATTCCGGGATGGGAAAGGGCTGCTCCCAACGTTCCAGGTCATATAATTCGGGGCCTTGCGTCTTGTCGCTGTCCAGTTGGATGGTGGTAACGCCCCGTAATTCGAACGAGCGGTTGGTGTAGATGGAAGCCTTGTCCGCCAGAACCAACTGCTCCCGGCCCTCGTCGCGGCTGATCATGACCATTTTGCCCATCATGCCGGGATCTTGCGGGTCCATATGATCCACGTACAGCATCAACCCGCTGCTGAGATGCGTGATCACACCGGCCTGGATGTTGGGCAGGGCCTGATGATCGAAGAAGTAACGGGTCTTGTAACTCGCCAGTTGCTTCAAGCGCGGCGCGCCCCAGTTGGTCATGAAAAAGAGGAACATGGAAAGGATGGCGGCGTAGGTCATCACCGGGCGGTTCAGGCGCATGAAGCTTACGCCCACGGCCTGTGGAGCAATGATTTCCGAATCGGCGCTGAGGCGACCCAAGGCAATCAGGGCGGCGGAGAGGAAGGAGAGCGCGGTCGTCAGCATCAGCATCTCGGGGATTTCGCTGAGGAAGATGACCAGCAACAGGTCGAAGGGGATCTCGAAACGGCCCTCGCTGAGTTCGCTGACCTCCCCGAAGGTACGGATAAAGAAGACGCCGTTGAAGACCAGCATGGCCATGGCAAAGGGAAAATGGATCTCTTCGAAGATATAGGCATCGAGGCGCGTCCACCGGGGAAAAAGGGAGCGCCTCAGGCGTAGGGTACCGCTTCGATTGTCTTTAGCCATGCCTTGCCAAACCTTATCGCGATCGGGTCCCGCCGGGCGGACGCACTATCTTAGCAAGAATGGCCGAAAGTGAACAGTAGCGTGAAGAAGCCCGCACATAACAAGCCGATACTTCGGGACAAAGTGATTGGAAGTTCCAAGAACGTGCCTACCGGCATGGTGCGGGTTTCTTCGCGCCGAATGGGCAAATTCCACAGCACAACAGATAACCAAGAACGAAGTAACCTACCTTGGGTACTTCGTCAGCACCCACCTTCGGACGATGCTCGCTGCCCGTCGTCAGCCTATGCCCGTCCGCGCAAACAAACGCCCCCCACGCTTATAAGCACGGATTTGGAACTTCGCCGTTTTACGTCCCTTCAAGACGCTTTTTACGGGGACGCTTGTTTACGTTACTTTTTGCGGGTTTCTTCGCGCCGAATGGGCAGTATCGAAGCACTTCAGATAACCAAGAACGAAGTAATATCAGTAGCGTGAAGAAGCCCGCACATAACAAGCCGATACTTCGGGACCATGTGATCCGAAGTTCCAAGAACGTGCCTACCGGCATGGTGCGGGTTTCTTCGCGCCGAACGGGCAAGTACCGAAGCACTTCAGATAACCAAGAACGAAGTAACCTACTTTGGGAACTTCGTCAGCACCCACCTTCGGACGATGCTCGCTGCCCGTCGTCAGCCTATGCCGGTCCGACGCAAACAAACGCCCCCCACGCTTATAAGCACGGGTTTGGAACTTCAGCATTTTACGTCCCCGCAAGGCGCTTTTTACGGGGGCGCTTGTTTACGTTACTTTTTGCGGGTTTCTTCGCGCCGAATGGGCAGTATCGAAGCACTTCAGATAACCAAGAACGAAGTAATATCAGTAGCGTGAAGAAGCCCGCACATAACAAGCCGAT
>JASJCB010000224.1 GCA_030066195.1 Acidobacteriota bacterium | reverse complement strand
TGAAGCTCAAACCGGATCACGAGCCCGCCTACAACAACCTGGCCGCGCTCTACGTGGAACGCAACAACCCCGATCTGGCCGTCGAAGCGCTGAGGAACAGCCTCCGTCATCGCCCCAACCATTTCAGGGCTTACTACAATCTGGCCCTGGTTCTCCACCTGATCGGTCATTGGAAAGAGGCCGTGGAGATGCTGGAAAAAGCCGTCGCGCTGCATCCCGATCATTTCTGGAGTTACATCGCCCTGGCCGAGATATACGCCCGCCGCGAGGAATACGAGACCGCGATCGAACATTACCGAACCTCGCTCAAGCACACCACGCAGCCACAACCCGTTTATGTTCGCCTGGCCGAGTTGCTGGTTCACCTGCGCCGATATGAAGAGGGCGAGGAGCAACTACGCCGGGCCCTGGAATTGAAACCGCAACCCGAAATCTACTACAACCTCGGCTGGGTGCTGGCCGCGCAAGAGAAGGACCCGGAAGAAATCGTCACCATGTTCGACGAGGCCAATAAAGGGCGTCCCAAGTTCGAGCAAGCCCTGTTCAATCTGGCCCTGGCTCAATCTCTCAAGGGCAAAAACGAGCTTTCCGTGGAGAACATGACCGCTTACGTGCAGCAATACGTCAAATCCAAGGACCCCGAGGTCAAATACCAGGAGTACCTGCGCGAGGTAAACCCACACAATTATCCCGCCATGCTGCGTGTCGCCATTCTCTACAGCGAGGCCAACCACGCCGAAAAGGCGGTGGAGGTTTTGAAGAAACTCCTCAAGTACAAACCCAACTTCACCGCGGGCGTGGAGAAACTGGCCGAGGTCTACCGCAACATGGGACGCTACAAGGACGCTATCCAGACCTACCGGGAACTGATCAAATACGAGCCCGACAATATCCGCGGGTTCATCGGCCTGACCAAGGCTTACGGCGCCGTGGAAAACTACGCGGCCGCCCTGCCGGTCATCCGCAAGGTTTTGGAGTTGGACCCCAACAATACCGAGTTACATTACCAGTACGCGACCCTGATGGCCCAAGAAAACAAGCTGTCGTTGGCATTCAAACACTACCGAATCGTGGCCAACCTGGATCCCGGCTTCCCCCGCATCCAAAAACGCCTGAAGATGCTGGAAGAGGAAATGGAAGAACAGAGCGAGATCAGTCCCCCCGTTTGGCCGACCGTGGAGCGTCCTGAATAAAAAAGCCCCCGCCGAAGCGGAGGCTTTTCATCGGTTTTACCGGTTTGTACCCTACTCAGGGCTTGGGCAGGCGAATCGCCTCGGGACGTACTTCCCAGTCAGGAGCATGGAATAGATCCAGGTTCCAGTTGGCCGGGACGCCCTCTGGCAGTTTCTTGGCGCCCAACTCGACAGCTGCCGGGTCGACGATGAGCGGCGCTCCGAAGATAGCGGTAGTCAGGTAGAGAAACGATTGGAACTGAATCAGTTCGGTAGGACCCTCGGCGGGAGAGAACAAGGCGCCGTGGCCCGCGTCGAACTGATAGTAACCGCTGCCGACCGCTCCCGTAGCGCCGCTTTCCGCTTGAGGAAAGTCGGGGACGGGATTGATGGCGTCGAACTGGGTCAGTGCCACGGCGCGCGCCAAATCCTGGGTGGCCGAAGGCGGAATGACGATGTCGTTGATCGCTTCCTGTATCAGCACATTGGTGGGCACGTCGTTGGAAAGCGCGCCGGAGGCAAAATGCACGCCGTAGTTCAAGGGATCCGCATCATCGTTGATGGTCTGAACGAACATAAAGTACAGGTCGTAAAGCGGATTGCCCGGAGCCAGACCGAACTGAGCCAGGCCCGCATCGATCTGGGGACCGAAGGAGGGCGAACGCTGCAACAGGTAGGGGACGCGTCCACCCGGAACGTTCAGGTTGGCCGTTGTGATATTGGGTTCAACAGCCGCGAACACGCCGCCGACGATGCCGCCCAGGGAAATGCCGACAAAGCGGGTTTGATCCGGGAGCAGATTGAAGATACCGGAACCGTCGAAATCGGTCTGACCGCTGGAGATCATACGGGTCAGCATGATCAGGTCGGCGACCGATTGCCGCGTATTGTCGCGCGAGGTCAAGGGGCTGGCCAGGTTGATGTAGTTGTCGCCGGAAGGATCGATTTGACCGTCGCCGTCGCCGTCAATCTGGCGTTCACCGTGCAGCACCAGGTCGATAGCGATAATGGCGTTACCGCTGATTGCGGCTGCCTCGGCCAGGATGAACACGGTTTCCTTGAAACTGGTGATGCCGTGCTGGTAGATGATCGCCGGGTGCGGGCCGGGGCCCGGGGGCGTGGCGCAGATGAACTTGATCGTGTTGCGACTGATTTCCTGAACGTTCTCGCCTTCACCCTGGAAGGTACCGAACAAGGGGTTTGAAATGTAGTTGGGCGCCTCAAAGGAGCCGCTGTAGACGGCGCCCACGGAACCGTGGGGGATTGCGCCCAAACCCAACAGGTTGTAAAGGCCGTCAACCTGGGCCGCGCCGATCGCCGCGGTGGTTATCTCGGGAACGGGATTTTCGTTCTGTGCTCTGGCCCTTAGGGCTTGCAATGTTTCGAACAAGGGCTGGGTGGTGAAGGCGTAAGCCATGGGAATGAAAATTCGGGATTGACCGGTGACGGCTTCAGCCGCGGGCCAAAGCGTACTGTCGTACAGTTGACGCAAGGTTTCCAGGGCGGCAAAGTCGCCGGTCAATGCGGCATTGCCTTTCAGCAGGGTGGTCACGGCGTCGGACTCAACCGGCAGGCCGCTATCTTCGCCGATCACGCCCTGGGTCAAGATGGCCAGGTGGGGACGTCCGGGTTTCAGCGGTTGGATGGGGAAACCGTTGATAACGTGATATTCCACGTCATCTTCGGCATCATCGGGGTCCATGATATCGATCTCGGTCGTCACGTTCAAATCCAAGGGGCGAATGGGATTAACCTGAGCACCGCCTGAGGCCAGTTCCAAATCGATCAGATCTACCAATAAAACGGTATTCACATTGACGCTGTCCAAAACAACCTTGCTGTCCAGGGGAATGCGAAGCGGGGCGCTGGTAGAAAATCCCTTCAAGGTATTCACCTGGGAAATCAGGGCGTCAACCGCGGGATCGCCGATGGTAGGCAGGGCGAGATTGCCCGAAACGGGGTCACGCAACACGTCATTAGGGAGAGGAATCACGCTGGGGTCGCCGGCGGTAAGATCATACCGGGCGAAAGTATACTCGGTGAGGGCCACCGGGGGGTTGGATTGCGAATTGTCGATGGAATCCGAACTATCACAACCAAAAAGGATCAAAAGACAGACTATGCTCAAGCAATTGAGTAGACGACGGTTCATAACTAAACACTCCAAACCTTACCACTAGTTCCCGACACTTTCAGTTAATCATCGGTGGGATGGTACTATCCGTTAACAGCCAACTATAACCTATTGCCGGCGTATAGAACAAGGAATGGATGGAAAAAAACGGGGCCCAACCGCTTGGCATCACAGGAAAAACGCCCGGCGAGCACCGCGCGAAGAATCGTAAAACAGAGCGGGTACACGGGTTGCCTTGAACAGTCGTTCAATTTTTCACACAACGATACCGGGTTAAAAAACCGACCCACGTAAGGCTCGATCGCCGGAGGCGGGCGGCACCCGCCTCCGGGATCATGGGATTAACGGGGCGGCAGGCGCAGTTTATCGATTTCGTTGACCGCGAGGATCAGGTCCAGAATGGAGTCCTCCCTGGTGCTGACACGCTCCAACAGGCGACGATAGGGTTTGTGGTCACCGGTTTCAACTCGGGTATTGCCCGTGGTCGAGCCGCTCATGCCTTCCAAAGCGCTTCCGGGAGCGCCTTGGAAATCGATTCGATATTCGATGTCGAAGAAGCTGTCCACGGCGAAATTACCGCTGGGCAAGCGGGTCAGCATGGTCTTACCGGTGCTTTCCAGCTTGTTGTCGGTTCCCGCGGTGAATTGCAGCACATCGAAATCGGGATCGCCCTTGACGAACCCTTGCATGGCGGTAATGCGATTTTCAATCACCTGGAACCGTTTCTGCGGATCGATGGGGCCGGTTTCCACGACCACGGCCAACGGCACGTCCACATCGCGAACCATGCACAACAGAGCGCCGGTGCCGGTCAGCTTCAAGGCGCCTGTGGAATCGAAGCGCTCGATGCGACCGCCCAGGCTGCCTCCCGGTTCGCTGCAGAACTCCGGTGTATCGTTGCAAATGAAATTACGATGGGAGGCATCCAGTTTGATTTCGGTTCCCGGCGGCAGGCCGTCGATGATCATATGGACCTGATTGGGAGACACATACTCGCAATCCGGCGAGGGCAGCACCACGACCCCGTTGTCGTCCACGGTGGTGCAAGGCGGTTGGTAAGCGCGCCGGACCCCGGCCCGTACACGGTGCTTGCTGCCCACCGTACCGGTCAGACCGGCCAGGGGCCCGGTGTCGCTGCCCTGGAATTCGATCTGGTAGGTGATGTCGAAGAAGCTGTCCACGTTGAAGGTATTGCGCCTGACATGAGTCAGGGTCGTGCGGCCGGTGCTCGGCATGTCATTGTCGGCGCCGCCGGTAACACGCAGAAGTGCGAAATCCGGATCGCCGGTAATTTCTCCTTGCAGGTTGAACATCAGGTTGGAAATACATTGGTGCGGCAGATCCGGGTTGACCGCACCGGTATGCGTCTCCACACTGGTGGGAACAACCACCATACGGTCATAACCCGCAAAGGAGCCGGTGCCTTGAAGGTGGAGCAACAGGTGGGATTCGAAGACCTCGCGATTGCCGCCCAGGGTTCCGCCCTGTTCACCGCAGAAAGGCGGCGTGCCGGTTACGCAACGAAAATCGCGGTGCACGACCCGGGCTTCCAGACCGTTGACCACTGCGCCGCGACCGGAATCCGGCCCGGGTTGAATGAGGATCGGCGGTTCGTTGACATCGGAAATATAGGAACAGTCTTGCGGCGGAAGCGGGATACCCAGGGCAGCATCCCGATCCTGCAAACAGGGATTGGGAGGTTCCACGGGCGGCGGCATGCCGGCTCGCATGCGCACGGTACCGGTCGTCACATCACCGGGATAGCCGTCTAAAGCTCCGCCTGCTGCGGGTACAAATTCGATCTCGTAGGTAATATCGAAAAAGCTGTCCACATTGAAGTTACCGTCAGGTAGCCGTTTGAGGGTGGTGTGTCCCATACTGGGCGGTAGACCGTTGGCCCGTCCCCCGGTAATCGTCAGGGATTCGAAATCGGGATCACCGAACAACTGGCCTTGCAGGCTGACCATTTCGGTGGGAAAATCTTGGACGGGATCACCGGGATTCCGCGGTCCGGTATGCGTTTCGCAAAGCAACGGGACGGCAATCGTCCGATTGAACCCGGCCAGTTCGCCGGTGCCCTGGGCATTGAAAACGATCATGGATTCGAACGTTTCGGTCTCACCCCCCAAATCACCGCCGGGTGTACCGCAATGCGGCCCGCCGTCGCCCCTGCAAATGAAGGCCCTATGAATGGGGTCCAAGGTGATCTCGGTTCCCGGGGGCAGGCCGTCAATAATTATGTGCACCTCATCGGGCGACAGGTAAGGGCAACCTTCCGGCGGCAGGCTGACCGTACCGGTGCCGTCATCCACCACCACGCAAGGGTCGGGCACAATGGGTTCGGGCTCTCCGGCACGGACGCGCACGGTACCGGTCGTCACACCACCGAGAAAGCCGCCTAAAGCTCCGCCTGCTGCGGGTATAAATTCGATCTCGTAGGTAATATCGAAAAAGCTGTCCACATTGAAGGTACCGTCCGGTTTGCGGATAAGCGTGGTCGAACCGGGGCTGGGTAATCCGAAATTGGTACCTGCCCTCACCCGCAACTCCTCGAAATCCTCATCACCGGTGATCATGCCTTCCAAGGCAAACATATCGGTGGGGAAGCTTTGCACGGGCGATCCTTCTGTACGAGGCCCGGTATGGGTCTCGCAAGCGACCGGGATATCGATGGTTCGTGAATAGCCCTCCAGAAGCCCGGTTCCCCGCATCTGCAGGGTCAAGGTGGAGTCAAAGGTTTCCACATTCCCGCCGAGGGTGCCGCCCGCTACACCGCAGGCGCCGACCGGGGCGCCCGGCGTAGTGCAGATGAACCTTTGGTGAATCGGATCGATCTCGATGGTTGTGCCCGGCGGCAAACCGTCGATGATGAGATGTAAATCGTTGGGTGCGACATAACCGCATCCATCGGGTGGTAGGGTAACCGTACCGGTGCCGTTATCGGGCACGACGCACGGCTGAGCCATGAGGGTGCAACCTGTCAGTAACAACAAGCAGCAGGCTGTCCGAAAAAAAGTCAACATCGTGATTCTCCCAGCTATCTGACTAACGGGCGCCGCGATGCAACGCCTGTCCTGAACACGCTTCATGTTGAAAATTGATTAAGGTAAATTAAAATTGGTCAATACGTATCTAACATAACGCTTTTTGCATCGTTAATGCAAGTCTTATACTCAGAAGGGCTGGGAGATGTCAGAATCTGTGATCTACCTCCAAAAGCCGAGCCCGGGGAGGTATTGCACTTTCACCCGCGCTGGATGAGGCATGGAAACGACCCATAAGGAACCGGGCCCGAACAGGCCCGGCGCTTGTTTGACTTCGGGACTACCGAGGGTTACTGTATCTGCTTGGCCAGGGCTTTGACCATCTCTTCCAGGACGGCCAGGCGGTCTTTCAGTTCCCGGTTTTCTTGCTTCAGATGAGCAATCTCATCGCTTTTGGTTTCCACTTTGCGATTCAAACCCTGGATGGCGGCCATCGCCACACCGTCAGGATCGATGGAGGTGAGAAGACGATCGGAACGACCCAGCCCGAAGGCCGCGTAAAAGTCCTGCGCCATGACGCCCATATGACGCGTGCGGTCGTCGTCCCTTTTGTAGGTCCAGGTGGTGATGGGCAGTTCAACCAGTTTTTCCAAAACACTTTGGGTATCGACCACTTCGAATTCTTCCTTCAGGTTCACGTCGGAAGGATTGCTGAAAGTGCCGAAGACGACCAGGTCGTTCTGGATGCTCACATCGCCGCCTAAGGCAGTGCCCTCGATCTCCAGATAGCTGTTTGCGCTTTGGCCCAACGTGATCGTGCCGTTATTGTTGATCTCCATTTCCGCACCACCGCCGTTGTCATCGATTCTAAAACCGGCCGACCCGTTGATGAGATTGAAGGTTACGCCCGTAGTGTCATTGATCAAACTGAGGCTGTTGTCGTAAACGGTACTAACGCTCATGCTGCCGAAAATTGTGCCGTTGACCCACAGGTCATTTTGAACCAGGACATCGCCGCCTTGGGCACTGCCCTCGATCTCCAGATAACCGCTATTGTTTTCACCCAGTTTGATGTTACCGTTATTGTTGATCTCCATTTCCGCACCGCCTCCGTTGTCATCGATTCTTAAACCGACCGACCCGTTGACGAAGTTGTAGGTTACGTTCGTAGTGTCATTGACCAAACTGAGGGTATTCTCGTTAACGGGATTTCCGCTCATGGTGCCGAAAATTGTGCCGTTGACCCATAGGTCGTTTTGAACGATTACATCGCCCCCGGCGGCGGTGCCCTCGATCTCCAGAAAGGCGTTATTGCTTTGGCCCAACTTGATCGTACCGTTATTGTTTATCTCGAATTCCGCACCGCCCCCGTTATCATCGATTCTGAAGCCTGCAGACCCGTTAAATATATTGAAGGTTTCACTTGTGGAGTCATTGACCATTCTGATCCATGGCGTGGAGTTGTTACTGGTGAGCAACAAGTTGGGAAAAGAGGAATCGTTTATTTCGATATGCAGCGGGGCGGCGGGGTTGTCGGTTCCAATGCCCACGCTGCCGCCGTTATAGGTAAGCTGGTTTTCTCCAACCACCCAGTCCGGGAAATTGGCATTGATGGCCGCGATTTCAGCGGCGGTCAAGGCCGAATTATAGATTTTCACATCGTCCAAAAATCCTTTGAAGAACTGGGAAGAGGTTCCCTCCACGCCGCTGTCGACAAGCGCGCCGCCGATCACAATCGGCAGCGCGTTTGAATAATTGATCACACTGCCCACGTTCACCACGCCGTCTAAAACGCCGTTGACATAAAACGATAAATCCGATCCCTGATTGAAAACCATGATCACGTTATACCACTGTCCGTAGTCATACACGCTGCCGCAACTGTCGCAGCGGTATTGGGTGCCGTTGTCCGCCTCGATCAGTGCGGTGCTGATTCGCCATTTTTCGCCTGACCGGCGTATCTTGAGTTGCCAACCCGGAACGCTCCCGCCGGTCCCCCGGTTATCGATCAGCCTCACGTTGTCGACACCGTTATCCGCCTTCATCCATAGAGATACCGAAAAGGAATCGCCGAGGTTCATCAAATCGGGGGTGACGCGAATGTAACTACTGGTTCCGTTGAAATAGGCGGATTGACCGATCTGCCCGTCGGAATACACCAGGTTCGCACTGCTGCTTACATTAGCAAGCGAACTCGCGTCCAGGCTGTCACCATCTAAAGGCCAGTAACCAACCTCTTGAGCATAGGAATAGAAACAAAAAAGAAAAAATACAAAGTAACAACACTTTCTTAGCATTGGAAGCCTCCTGAATTGGAAATCGAACACCGCATTCTCCAATCGGAACGATTGATTTGTCAAGAAAAACATAACGCGTGCTTTCTACACGATTATGTGTCTGAAAATTCAAGACCTATACTAATACTCGTCACCATCGTTTCCTCTGAGAGTCTTCAGGTCCTTGTGCTTTATATAAGCTCTCTAAAAGCCGTTGAGATAATCATCAACTGATCGACCTTAAGGTTAAATATGAAAAAAATATTTGTTTGGCATGTAGTTCAGTATCTACTTTTATAAACTTTTTGATCAAATACACCATAAAAAGATAGTTTTAAACGATGATCATGATTTATCTGTCAATCTATCACAAAGACAACTCTCTTTTTCCCAATAACAAATCTTTCCGGTCGGAATCATGGACCTGGATGGGTTACACGGTGATTCCGCGGCATAGGCGGAGTTGTACCGGAAACCCTGGGGGACGAAGGCCGTGATGGAGAAATTAGGGATTTCGATGCCTATTAAATGGGCGGACAGAAATGCGGGAAGTACTCCATCAGGCGAATAACGTTGATGGACGGCCAGACCGGTTTCATATTGTTGAACTCGGTTTGGGTAATGCACAAGGTGCCGATGCGGGTTACCTTACGCGACGCAAAATCATCGATCAGCACACTGCCGGCCGGAGTATTGACGGCGGCAACCGCGCCCAACCGAACGGAGTCGATTCTGCCTGCGCCGTTGGCCAGGTTGCTGAGCCCGGTCACCTCGACACCGTCGATGAATAACTTTAGGAACCCGGCCGAGGCGTCGGCGATCCATTCCATCTCCACACCGAGCCAGCCGTTCAGGTTCAGCGCGGTCAAGGCGCCCTGGGCCAGTGATGCGGTCTGGCCGTTATCCAGCCGCGCATTCAATTGAATGTGGGGAACGCCGGAGGATTGACCGACCTGTAGGGAAAACCAGGTCGTGCCGCCGCTGTCACGCCCGGAAAAAACCACCAGCGCATCGCCGTCTTGAAGGTTCAAATCGGAGGTTCGGATATAAAACCGCGCGCCGTAGCCGGTCAATGACTCGGGATTTTCATCGATCAGCATGCAGGGGAGGCCGGAAATGGGAACATTCAACCCGAAGTTGCCCTTGAATCGGGATTGGGAATTGACCTCGGGTCCCCCGGACATGCCGGGAAGAATGATGATCGAAAATAACAGTGCCGAACACGCTCTCATGCCGTCCTCCAGATGGGGTTGGGTTTTCCGGTGATGTAGAAGGCGAAAGGTTCCTGGTAACCTTCAGGGTCATAATCGTAAATGCGCGTTGGAAATAGCCTACCCGGAAATGAAAATTTTCTCAAGCAATTAAGTAAAAATGGACGGGGTTAAAAGTGAGAGAGTGCGGGAACCGGCATAAAAATCTCCGCCCAAACTAAACCGCCGGGGCGCCGGGGCCGTATACAAGGCAAACTCGTGGGGTATGCCTTCCCAAAAATTACCGGGACAGGGTATTGCTGCGCCCTGATCCCGGGAATGATCCCCGGTTCGTATAAGGAGAATGCCGTGAACTTTTTTGGGCGACTCGCTCTTTTCCTCTTGGCCCTCACCGCGTTTGGCGGCGATGCGCAATCGCAACGACAGAAAGACATACAACAGCAATTAGAAGCACTGAACGCAAAATTGGAGGCCCATGGCGGCCTGGTTGCCGTCAACGAAAAGTTGACCGCCTTCCGCAAGGAAATCGCCGCGAAGGTGGTCTCCAAGAAGGACGAACGTTACGTGGATGTCAACGGACAGGAATTCCAGCGGGGAATCACCTCCGGCGGCATCTATCCCGTCTGGCCCGGCGAGGGCGAGGGCTCCAGCTACCAGGCGATTCTGGAATTCCACCAGAAGCTGCAGGCCCTGGGCGTAGATCTGATCATGGTGCCCGTGCCTTCCAAGTTCGAGCTGTATCACCATGTCTTCGAAACGGAGTTGCCCGAGGGCATACCCGCTTCCACCGCGCGTACAGCCGCGATGATCAAACTGCTGGAAGCCGGGGTGGAGGTTTTCGATGTCCTGCCCGTCCTGGAAGCCGCCAGGCCCGATGCGAAAATGGACCTTTACGAGGTTCGCGGTCACCATTTGTCCAGTTACGGCGCCATGTTGGCCGCTGATGCCCTGGCCGAACGCCTCGAACGCTACGATCTGAAAAGCCGCGACAAGAGCCGTTTCTCCCATATGGAGCGCAAATCCGTGGAACGCGCCAATTCCAAACAGCCCATGACCGCCTTCGAGGTAACCTATGACGGGGAGGTCTACAAACACGTGAACGACGGCGAAGTGGTCGTGATCGGCGACAGCCAGGCCTTTGCCCACTTCACCGCGAGTTGGGCGTCGCACCTGGCGCGCGCCGCCGGAGCCCCCATTACCGACCTGTCGCTGTCCAGCGGCGGCTCCTGGGCTTCGCGCCGGGCCGCCAAGCTGGGTAAGGAACGCCTTCGCCAAACCAAGGCCGTCGTCTGGATCGTCACTTCCGCCGCCATGGGTCGCAACGGTTGGCCCGTTGCCGAGATTCCCGAAACCATCGGCGCGTCCGGCCTGCTCTCGCTGGGCATGTACGACGAGGCCTTCAAGCTGGTGGAAAAGCACAAGGACAATATCGACGCCCTGGGTTTGGACGAGCAGTACCTCAACCTGGCCGCCTATCGCATGATGTCGACCAGTGAGTACGAGGAAGCGGGACAGGCCTTCAAGCTGATCATCGCGGCTTATCCCGAAAGCGCCAACGCCTACGACAGTTACGCCGAGTTCCTTATGCGCCGGGACCGCAATGAAGAAGCGATCGCCATGGCCGAAAAGGCGCTGTCCATGTCACCCGAGCCCAATGTAAAGGACAACTCCCTGAAAACCTTGCGGAGACTGGGTGTGGATGTCAGCAAATGGACCGGTGTGGCAGCGTTCAAACTGACCGAGGAACAAATGGATGCCTTGCTTGGCTTGTATCAGCTGAGCGAGGACACGGAAGTCTCCATTATCAAGAAAGACGGTAAACTGGTGGGCGTGCTGGGCGACGGACAGCGCTTCCCCATGACACCCACCAGCCCCATGACCTTCGAGACCGGCGGCCCCTTCGTTACCTTCAAGAAAGAAGGCAACGACATGATCCTGGTCGCCAAGATGGGCAACGACGAACGTAGCGGCAAACGCGTCAGCCTCGAAACTTCCGCGCAATAATTACCGATACTGAAAAACAGCATGCCTCACCCCCGGGTGGGGCATTGCTGTGCCTATCACAATGACCGGGAGCCGTCATGATCCGTCTTTCAATATCTCTTGCATTGATCACTCTGGCAAGTTTCACCCTCGCCTCTGAATGGCCGCCCTTGGATGAAGACCTGATCTTCCTCTTCCAAGACAGCTACGAGGAACCCTTCGCCCTGGACACCGAGTTGGACGAACCGCTGTTGAACTATCAACTGAGCCCGCTAGGCGAGGCCCGTTTCGACAGTAGAGGTTGCCTGGCTTTACACCGAGGCAGCTTTACCGCGCCCAACCAGGACGACGTCCTCCCCCTGGCCGTGGAACCGGGCGGTGATTTTTCCGTGGAACTCTGGCTGCAACCGGATAAGGCCCAATCGGCTCGCATCCTGGCCTTCGGTAGTGCCTTCGCCCTGTCCCAGGAGAGTAACCGACTGGTCTTCAGCGTGGACAACACCAAGCTGAAAGCGGATCTGCCGGAAAGCAAGCACGGCAATCATGTCATCGCCGCCTACAGCAAGAAGACCATGACGCTCTACATCGACGGCAAGCCGGCGGCAAACCTGGAGATGACCGATGCTGCCAAAGCCTGGGTCAAGGCGCCCCTGACTTTCGGCAGCGGCAGTTCTGACAAAGAGGGCTGGCTGGGTTTCCTGGCCGATATCGCCGTCTATAGCGGCGCCTTCAACCCCAAACGCGCCGAGCAGCACTACGGGGCCCATCAAAAGACCGTCATGCCCGGCCGCGAAACACCGAATCGCCTCATCCTCGACGGCAAACTGCTCGCCATGTCCAAGGTCTCCACCCCGGCTGAAATCGATCCCTACGCCGCGTCCCTGTCCGTGTTCGAGTACCAGGTGGTCAAGGTGCACCAGGGCTTCAACTGGGACAAGCGCATTCGGGTCGCCCATTGGGTAGTGCTGGACTACAAGGCGCTGCCGGTGGCGAAGTCCGCCGTGGGCGATCAACACCGGCTGGTGCTGGAACCCTTCGCGGCCAACCGGCAACTGGCCAATACGCACCGCACAGAAAACCTGCCGACCGATCGCAAGATCAAACTGTACCTGGCCACCAACATCCAGGGCCGCTAACCGCCGGGAAACCGAAATGGTCTTCAGTTCATCCATCTTCCTCTTCTACTTCCTGCCCGCCGTCCTGGGTTTGTACTACCTGGCCCCGCGCCGCGTGAAACACCTGGTGCTGACCCTGTGCAGCTACTTCTTCTACGGCTGGACCAATCCGCTCTTCGTCTTCCTGATGCTGGCCTCCACCCTGGTCGACTACATCTGCGGCCTGGTGATTTCCGGCGCGCACCCATGGCGCGGACCCGAACCGCAAACCCTGGAACCCGGAACCCGTACACGCCGTCAACGCATCGCCATGTGGGTTTCGATCTGCACCAATCTCTCCCTGCTGGGCTTTTTCAAATACTTCAACTTCGGCGTGGACGCCTATAACGACCTGATGATCGCGCTGGGTTGGCATTCCGCCGCCTGGGACCATTTCTGGCGCATCACCCTGCCGCTGGGCATCAGCTTCTACACCTTCCAGTCCATGAGCTACGCCATCGATGTCTATCGCGGGGAAGCAAAAGCGGTCCGCAACCTCACCGACTTCGCCTGCTACGTGGCCATGTTCCCGCAACTGGTGGCCGGCCCCATCATCCGCTACCGCGAGGTTGCAAACCAACTGGCGGAACGCGCCCATACGATGGAAAAATTCGCCCGAGGCGTCGCTTTCTTTGCCCTGGGTCTGGCCAAAAAGATACTCCTGGCCAATCCCTGCGGCCAACTGGCCGACGCCGCCTTTGACGCCGGTTCGGTGAGCATGGTGGACGCCTGGTTCGGCGCCTTCGGTTACGCCTTCCAAATCTATTTCGACTTCAGCGGTTACAGCGACATGGCGATCGGCCTGGGCCTGATGCTGGGTTTCGTCTTCCCCAAGAACTTCGACCAACCCTATCTCTCGCGCTCGATCACCGAACTCTGGCAACGCTGGCACCTGTCCCTCTCCCATTTCCTGCGCGACTACCTCTACATCTCCCTGGGCGGCAACCGCAAAGGCAAAGTCAGGACCTACGCCAACCTGGCCGTGGTCATGCTGCTGGGCGGCTTGTGGCACGGCGCCTCCTGGAACTTCGTGATCTGGGGCGGCATCCACGGCGGCATGCTGGCCTTCGAGCGCTCCATGGGCAAGGACAGCCTCTACCGCAACCTGCCCGATCCGGTGAAGATGCTGCTCACCTTCCTCATCACCACCCTGGCTTGGGTCTTCTTCCGCGCCGCCGACCTGCCCTCGGCCGTCACCTACCTGGCCGCCATGTTCGGCATGACGCAAACCCAGCCGGGCGCGGATCTGCTGGCCGGGTTCCTCTATCAACCCTACTTCCTGATCTGCATGGCCGTGTCCGCGTACGTGGTCTGGGCCTGCCGCGATACCTGGGACTTCACCCGGCGCATCACCCCGGCGACCGCCGCATGGTCCTTCTTCCTACTGGTGCTCTCGCTGGTCGTCATGGTGACCCAGAGCTACAACCCGTTCATCTACTTCATCTTCTAAGGAGACCGCGTGACGCGACTTACCCGCGAGGATATCGCCCGCCGCGAAGTGGGACATACGGACATCGCGCCGGGCACCGCCCGTTTCCTGGTGGTCGGCTTCCTGTCCGTCATCCTGCTCGTGCCGGTGGTGCAACTCTACCTGGAAGCCCGGAACGGCGAGCCCCCCAAGATTGCCGGGGTGACGGGTTTGTTCGCCTCCGTGGTCGGCACGCCGCAACTGCCCACTCCCGACCAGATCAAGGCCTTCGAAGACGAGGTAACTTCCGCCGACTGGTTGCGCGACGCCATGCTAAGCCCCACCCAAAGCGTACTGACCACTCTGGGCGCCGGCAACGGCAAGACATGGATCGGCAAAAACAACTGGCTGTTCTACGAGCCGGGCATCCGCCACCTCACCGGGCCGGGTTACCTGGATGAAGCCGTTCAAAAAAAGCGAACCCGTGCCGGCAAAAACGCCGATCCCCTGGCCGCCATCACCCATTTCCACGAACAGCTACAAGCGCGCGGCATTCAACTGATCCTGGCCCCGATTCCCGTCAAGCCCGGCATCTACCCCGAGAAGCTGAGCAACCGCTACACCGCCGCCGGCCCGCCGCCGACGCAACCGGACGACAGCGTACTTTTCGAACAACTGCGCGAAAGAGGAATCACGGTCGTAGACCTGACGGCAGACATGACCGGGGTCAAACAAAGCGAACCGGCCTACCTGGAAACCGATACCCATTGGACCCCGGCGGGCATGGCGGCCGCTGCCGAGCGAATAGCCGAGCACTACCCGCGAAACCACGGCCCCGCCGCCTGGCACCAAACACCGAAACAAATCACCAACCACGGCGACCTGACCGTAATGCTCAAGCTACCTGAAGGCCAGACGCGCTTCCCGCAAGAAACGGTCACCATCCAACGCATCACGAATAACGCCGGCGAGCCTTGGCGGCCCGATCCAAAAGCCGAGATCTTGCTGCTGGGCGACAGTTTCACCAACATCTATTCCATGGAAGGCCTCCATTGGGGCGAACACGCGGGCCTGGCCGAGCATCTTTCGCACAGCCTGAACCGTCCCATCGACCGCATCGCCGTCAACGATAACGGCGCCTTCAGCACCAGAGACGCCCTGGCCCGCGCCCTCGCTCGCGGCGAAAACCGACTGGCCGGCAAAAAAGTAGTAATCTGGGAGTTCTCGGCCCGCGAATTATCCCAAGGCGACTGGCGCCTGATCGACCTGCCGAAGGTCGCACCGCTCGAATCGCAATCCCCGGCAGACCATCCAACTGAGGTGGGAGGCGTGATTACGGCGATCTCCAAGGCCCCGAAGCCGGGGACCGCACCGTACCGGGACGCGGTGATCGCGCTGAGTTTGGATGATGAGAAGGTCATCTACCTTTGGGGCTTACAAGACAACAAAACCATGCCCGCCAACAGCTATCGCGTCGGCGACCGCCTGCAATGCACCCTCATCCCCTGGCGCAAAGCGGCGCCGGCCTACGGCGGTTACCAACGGCTGGAGTTGCAGGACCGGCGCACCTTCGAGCTACCGGTTTATTGGGCCGAGGACCATCGAATCATCGTCAAAGCAACCGCCGACGAAGAGGAAAAACCCGAAACGAAGTCCATCGCCGAACCGCCCCGCACCGTCAAAGGCAAAGACGATTGGCTGTTCTTCGGCCCGGAACTGAAACACCTGGCCGCCGATCCTTGGTGGGAGGCATCGACGCCCGAGGACCAAAACCCGCTGATTGCCATCGTCGATTTCAAACAACAGTTGGACCGCCTCGGCGTAGAGCTTCTGCTCATGCCGGTCCCCACCAAGGCGAGCATCTACCCGGAGCACCTGCCCGATTCGCTAACCCTGCCGGAAGAAAACCTGGACCGGCGCTTCCTGAAAGCACTGCAAGAGGCGGGCATCGAAACAATGGACCTGACCGCTCTCTTCCAAGCCGAAAAAGCACGCAACCTCTACCTGAAAACCGACACCCACTGGTCCCCCCAAGGCATCGCCCTGGCCGCGCAAACCCTGATGAACACCATCCAAAACCGCCCCTGGCTCGCCGACATGGAAACCAACACCTACCTCGCCCGCGACCGCCAACTGGAAATCAGCGGCGACCTGAGAGAAGATGAAACCACGCCCCTGGAAAGCGTCACCATCACCAGGATCAAAGACGGCAGGGGCCGCAGAGCCAGGGCCCCGAAACCATGGCGAGAATCACCGATCCTACTGATGGGCGACAGCCACACCCTGGTCTTCCACGCGGGCGGCGACCTCTTCGCCAGGGGCGCGGGACTGCCGGATCTGCTGGCCTTGAACCTGGGCTTCCCGGTAGACCTGATCGGCGTGCGCGGCAGCGGCGCAACGGCCACCCGCCTGGACCTGATGCGCCGTGAAGACAACCTGGCCGGCAAAAAACTGGTCATCTGGGTCTTCTCGGTCCGCGAGTTCACCCAAGGCGCCCGAGACTGGTCCAAAGTCCCCGTGACGCGGTAACGGGAAGCCGAGGGCATGCCTTCGGTCGTTTGTTGACGGCTTGTTCCCAGGGGATTGTCGATCCGGCGCGAACAGACCCGGGCCGCGACGGTAAGCAAGCTTTTACAGAACTCGATTGTCTTCTGTTCCTTCTTGACGCAATCCGTGCCCGGCCCTGTTCACGCTACCGTGTAAAAAAGTAGCGTGAACAAGGCCCACCTGGCACAACCTGTATACGGAACCGACAGCCGGCCTGAATGATGACCCTGCTTATGAGCAAGGTGGGTTTTGTTCGCGATGAAGGGACCAGAAAAGAACGCGACATTTGTACGGTGACCGAAGGATAGTTCCCGGGCGAAAGGCGGTTTGTATTTGCGTGCGGCCATGCCTTCGGTCGTTTGTTGACGGCTTGTTCCCAGGGGATTGTCGATCCGGCGCGAACAGACCCGGGCCGCGACGGTAAGCAAGCTTTTACAGAACTCGATTGTCTT
>JASJCB010000070.1 GCA_030066195.1 Acidobacteriota bacterium | reverse complement strand
TTCGGCGGAAATCCTTGCACTCGAACGCGAGTATATGCATTTTTTGGCTTGGAACTACGTGTCGGTATAGACGTATTCAGGGTTTTGGCGACCGCGGTTTATGCAGCAGTTCGAAGATCCGGGTTTTCCACGGAAGAATGACGCATGGCGACGCATGTGGCAACGCTTGTTACGACAAACGCATGCCCTGGAGTTCTGACAGGGTGCCTGTGTGTCCCGCGAAGGTCCCGCTTTTGTCGGCTTGCGTCCTGTCCTACAACAGCCCCTACGTACTCGGAGGCCGGTGTATGGATTTTTCCGTATTTTTGTGGATCATTCTGTTCATTATCGTATTCCAGGTCATCAAAAAGGCCCGGGGTAGGGATAGTATCCATTTTTGGAAGAAGATCTTCTTACCCGAGTACTCAGACGGAGACAGGGGGACGCCCTGCCTGGCCATGATCTTCGAACACTATGGGCTGGATATTCCCATTCTTTCCATCAAACAGAAAACGGGTTTCGTGGAAAATCCCGGCGAAAACCTGGTGCGGCCGGCCGAAGCCGCTAAGGTATGCGGCTTCAGAATTCGCATGTCCCGGGTATCGCGTACGACTCTTTTTAAGAAGTCGCCCCTACCGGCAACTTTGGTATCATGCCGTCATTACCGATGGTGTTGGTTTTTCGACACGTAACTGTACGAAAAACCTGACACACTTGTGTTATCATGGAACCCACTGTGCCGCAATGACCCCTGGCGTGATTCTTGCCCCTAACCTCCTGTTCATAAAACCGTTCGACCCCCGGTTTTCCGAAACCAGTGTGGTGGGGGCAACGTTCGATATCCAGGTTGGGAGGTACTTTTGCGGCCCTGGCTTTTGTTGATCCTTTGGATTACCGTTCCTTTTGCTGTTGCCGGGGATCAGGACCCCGCGGCGTCCGGCTTTTTGATCGAAACCATCCGGTTCGTCGGGTTGAGGTCCGATTCCGAGAGCATCCTGCGCAGTTCCCTGTTGCTGGAGGAAGGGAAGGTCTACGCGGAAGAGGATCTGGCACGCGGCAAGTACCGCTTGGAACGGCTGACCTTCGTTCATAAAGTAGCTTTCGAGTTGGGCAAGGGCTCCAAGAGGGGCGCCTACCAGTTGATCATTACCATCGAGGAAACCCGGCGCTGGTTCTGGGCATACCTGTTGGACTACGTGTTTCTGGAAAAGGACTATCAAAGCAACTTCCCCGCGCTCAGCCAACCCCCGTCAAACGATACACCGCGGGGCAATGCGCTGATCTTCGGTTGGCGCTGGTTCCCCGGCTCTAACGGCGAGCTTTCCGTTTTCGGTCCCTATCGGCCCGGTATCCAATACACGCATTACAATCTGTTCAACCGTCACGTGGTGGGCTCGCTTACCTTTCAACTTCCTTCGGGTTACGGTAAAAACTTCAGCGACTTTCCCGAATCGGGCAGCCTGGCCGAGGTTGAGGCGGACAGTTCCTACGGCGCTACCCTGTCCCTGAGTTTGCCCTATAAGCGTCACCACTTATTCAACCTGACCTACCAGTTGAACGGGGGAAAGATCGACTATATCAATCCCGTCGGCCAATTCATCATCGATCATCCCGACACCACCTTTCGCAATCACCGAACGGAGCTTTCCTGGACCTATGATTCCAAGGATCACCCGCTTTTCCCCACCTCCGGCATGCAATTGAAGGCTTCGGCCCTGCTGGATCGCGAGTTTCGCGATGTAGACGATCAGAGCGGCCCCGTCACCAAGGCCCGGGTGCGCATCCCCTATCGACAACTCGTCTTGAATACGGGCCAGGCTACGGTCACCGGCCAGAAATACTGGTCCTTACCGGGCGAAAAAACCGCGGCCCTGGAATTGGGCGGAAGTTGGTCCAATCACGGCATCGACACCTGCGACAATGATCCGGGTTACCGCGCGCCCGGTGACTATACCGCCAACCGGTTCCACGCTCGCGGCATGTTGGCTTGGAACATTTGGGAACGAAAGTTCCTGTGGAAGGAAAGCGACTTCCGCTTGCAACTGGAGGCAGGTCATTGGTTTTACGGTTCCAGCTTGGAAAATGTGACACCGCCCGCCGACAGCGACCGCACCACCTACCGCCTGAGTCTGGCCATTCGCGATAACCATGGGCTGATCAACATTTCCGTCTCGTACTCCAATCAAAATGAGGAGTTGTGGCAATGAAGGTTCGGCTGTTCTTATTCACCGCCTTTTGTTGCCCCTGGCTCGCTGCCTGGGAGACGCCGGGATTGGTGTTGAAGGAGGAGCGTCGCTTGATGTTGGTCCTGCCGCGCATCCATTTGGAACAGCCCAAGGTGGCTCGCATGCTGCGTTCGGGGCTCACCACGACTTTTGTGTTCACGCTCAAGGCTCGGGCCGTTACGGGAACCCGCACCCTACCTTCCGGAGGAGCCAAGGTAGATGTTCGCTACGAACCTTGGGACGATGTGTACTATGTCAAGGTCTGGCATTTCGACGGCAAATTCGAAAACCACAAGCTTGCCGACACCGACAAGTTGTCCGCCTTCTTCGAGGACGGCCGGATTGCCTTGAACTCGCCGGCCCGACTGACCGGCACCCTCTGGGCCGTTACCGTGACCATGAAGGTGCTGCCTTTCTCGGAGCGGGAACAAAGGGAAACGCGCGAGTGGTTCTCCGAAAAGCTGGACGAAAACCCCAAACGCGAAGACCCCAACAAGGTCTTGGACATGCTGCTGGCCACCTCCATCAAAAGACGGTCGGTGATCAGCGGGAGCTGGCGGTTGGAGGTGGAGCTATGAACCTGAGGCAGGTAATCGGTGCTTTATTGCTGATGATTCTCGCAGCCCTGGCCGTATTCCACATCTTCCAGCGTCAGTTCTCGGGGATCTGGGTACGAGTAGCCCTGGACCCGGAGAATCAAACCATCCTGACCGAATACCGAGACGACCTGCGCAACCTCTCCGACTTGGACCCCGAGAACAGCCCGGTCTATCGAGAGCGCTTTGAACGCGTACAGGCGCGATTGGAGCACTACGCCGTTTTGGAACACAACCGCGAGGAATTACGTGAGCGCGTTCAACTGGTGCTCTCAGGCCTGCTGGCCGTCATCCTGCTCAGTTCCGGGGCTGTCTGGGTCTGGCAGCACCGCCGCACCGAACGCCGCCTGAGCATCATTCAGGGCCATTTGGAAAACCTGTCCGCGGGTCGAACGGATATCCGCGTGGGTGATCTCGGCCGGGGCCCCCTGGGTCGTATTGCGCGCATGATCGAGTTGACCTCCAGCGTCATCGCCCGTCAACGCAAACGTCTGCAAAGTCTGAACAATTTATCGGCCTGGCAGGAAGCCGCCCGACGCCACGCGCACGAGATTCGTACCCCCTTGACCGCGGCCCGCATGGAACTGAATCAGTTGGCGTCCTATGTTCACGGCGAGGCGCCTCAGTTGGACCAGCGGGTGAACGGACTCAAAAGCTCGGTGGAAGAGGAATTGGATCGACTGAAAGATTTCACGCACCAGTTCACCTCATTCGCCAAAATCGGCAAGCTGAAGGCCGTCGATGTCAATCCCCACCAGGTGTTGGAGCGCTTTACCGGCTTGTTCGCAAGCGCCTGGGACAACCTGGAATTGGTGCTGACCGGTGAAGACCGGGGCCTCACGGCGCCCATGGACAAAGATATGGTACGGCAGGTTTTGGTGAACCTGTGCAACAACGCCTCGTTGGCAATCGGGGACCGCGGCGGACGCATCGATTTCCAGGTCCTGGCCGAGGACGAACAACTGATCATCGAAGTCGCGGACAACGGTCCCGGCATTCCGCCCGAGGTGGGTACGCGCCTGTTCGAACCCTACACCACCAGCCGCAAGATCGGCGAGGGCATGGGCTTGGGTCTGGCCATTTCCCGCAAGATCATGCTGGACCACGGCGGCGACCTGATCCTGCACCACACCGGGCCGGAAGGTGCGACCTTCCACCTTCTTTTCCCCACGACATCTCAGGAGGACAGCCATGGCGACCATCATGGTGGTTGAAGACAATGTGAAAATACGCGCCAACACCATCTTCCAATTGGAGGACGCGGGTTACCATACCCGGGGTTACGCCTCCGCCGAGGAAGCATCCGCCTATTTGACCGATCCCGAAACCGTCAAACCCGATGTGCTGTTGTTGGACGTACGCCTGGAAGGCAAAAGCGGCGTGGAACTGGTGGCCGAGCTGAGCCCCAAGGACCAACTGCCGCCCACCATCATCGTCTCCGGTGAGGCTTCCATCAACGAGACCATGGAGGCCCTGCGCTTGGGCGTTTACGACTTCATAGAGAAGCCGGCCACCAATGAGCGCCTCATGCAAACCATCCGCAACTGCCTGGAGGTGACGGCGCTCAAGAAACACATCAAACAGTTGGAAGCAGGTCTGCCGGGCGGCACCACCATCCTGGGCACCACGGCAGGTGTTTCCAACCTGCGTCAGCAAATCCGGCGCGTGGCGCCCACCCAGGGACGCGTGCTGATACGGGGTGAAAGCGGTACCGGCAAGGAACTGGTGGCCGCCTCCATTCACGAAAACTCTACCCGTCGCGACGGCCCGTTCATCAAGATCAACTGCGCGGCCATTCCCGGACATCTAATCGAAAGCGAACTGTTCGGCCACGTGCGCGGCGCCTTCACCGATGCGCGCAACGACAAGCAGGGCCTGTTCGAACAAGCCCACGGCGGTACCCTCTTCCTGGACGAAATCGGCGATATGGACCTGGCCCTGCAACCCCGCCTGCTCCGGGTTCTGGAAGACGGCACAGTCCGTCGCGTGGGCGACACCCGCGACCGTAAGGTAGACGTGCGCGTGATCGCCGCCACTCATACCGATCTGGAGGAAGAAGTGCGCGAGAAGCGTTTTCGGGAGGACCTGTATTTCCGGCTGAGCGCGCTACCGATCGAGATCCCGCCGCTACGGGACCGGCTGGACGACATCCCCATCTTGTTCACCCACTTCGTACAACAAGCCTGCAAGATGCACATGCTGCCTAAACGAGTGGTGGACCCCGGCACCTTCGATGCACTGAAGTGCTATCACTGGCCGGGCAATATCCGCGAGTTGCGCAATATTGCCGAGCGCATGGTGGTCTTCGGCGGCGATCCACTAACCGCTGACCAGATTCCGGGCGCCATTCGCAGCGGGGGCGGCGGCGTGGCCGAATTACTGCGGCCCATCAAACTGGCGGCGTTCCCTTCCCTACGTGATTTCAAGGCCCAATGCGAACGCGAATACCTGGAACTGGTGTTGCACAGCACTAACTGGAATGTATCGGAAACGGCGCGCATTCTGGGTATCCAAAGACCGCACCTGCACCAGAAGTTGAACCAACTGGGTATTCATAGACCGGGCTGATCCCGCCGCTTCAACGGCAGGCCCCTTTTAATTAGCTTCCGTATTCCTCGTCGTAGTCGTCGATAGTGGCCTTGACCACTTTGAAGGCGTGTTCCGCGCCGTAGACCTTTTCGATACGAACGCCGCTGTCGGACCCCGGTTGCATTTTGTAGGTCTCCAGGTAGTGGGTCAGACGTTCGATGATCACGGCGGGGATGTCGCTGATATCCCGCGCTTCGCCCATCAGGTTGTCCTTGGCCAGTACCGCGATGATTTTGTCATCGGCCTCGCCGCCGTCGATCATTTGCAGGCCGCCTACCACGCGGGCATCCAACAGAATATTGGCATGGTTGATGGCGCGTTCACTGATCACGCAAATGTCCAGGGGATCGCCGTCTCCCCTCTCGGAGGTGGGCGACAGTTCGGCACAACGCCTGCCGCAATAGGTTCGCGGTATGAAGCCGTACAGATTGGGCGGTCGCGCGCTGGTGCGTTGCGGCCGGTCCACACGGAGATAGCCGGTTACCTTATCGACTTCGTACTTGACCGTGTCAAATGGAGTCACCTCGATATAGGCGGTAACCAGTTCCGGTGGGTCGGGGCCCGGTTCCAGGCCGTGCCAGGGGTGGGGTCGCCATTTGTAGAAAGGTTTCGGAAAGGCCATATTTTGCTCCGCATCATCAAAGTCTACAAGGCCCGACAAAGCAGCCGATTCTAGCAAAATCCATCGGCATGCACACCTTTTAGTTGAATGCGGCTTCAAAGAAGTTTCGGGCCCGGCCGGCTTAAGGCTCAGCCCCGTTTCAGCACGAGGAAATTACAGTAAATTCACGGGCCGGGAGACAGCGATTTTCCGGCTGCCTCTATGACATCTGTCATATTGGGGCCTATTTATATAAGGTTATCCTCCAAGTGTATGTTTGTGTTTCGACCCGATCGATATCACGCCGTCAAATCGGCGCTTCAAGGGGGAAGACATGATACATCGCGTTCTTTTTATCGCCTGCCTGTTGACGGCAGCGGTTGACTTACCCGTCAACGCTCAAGAAAAACAAGGCAAATCCACGGAAATACCACTGGTAGTCACCGGACAAATGACGGCGGAACCGCGCCAATCGGTGATGTACCCGGTTCGCGTGATCACCAGGGAACAAATCGACGCTCGCGGCGCGGTGACCCTGCGTGATCTCATCGACCAGTCCTCCGGTATCGGTGTCGGCGTTCGTACAGTTCTCGGCACCGGCGTCGGCATGGGCGGATTCGGAACGCAACACATCCAAATCCTGCGGGACGGCGTCGAGGTCATCGGCCGCCTGGACGGCGTGCTGGACCTGCAACAAATTACCCTCAGCGGTGTGGACCGCGTGGAAGTTCTCTTCGGACCGGCTTCGGTCAACTACGGCACCAACGCCATGGGCGGCGCGATCAACCTGATCAGTAGCCGTCCCGAGGCCCGGGATCTGGGAGCCGAACTCATCGGCCGCGTGGTCGATGAAGGCGATCACCTGGCCGAATTACGCGCGGATTATGCGATCGATCGCTATTACGTGGGCGCGGATGTGCGTACCCGTCTGGTAGACGGCTCCGGCGGGCACGGACGCGACTTCGATTGGAACCGCCGCGCCCAAGAGGACGGCGGCCTGCGTATGGGCGCCGTTTTGGGTTCGTGGATGTTGGATCTGCGATCACGCGGCTTCCACGAGGATCAGCGCGATCAGAGTGCGGCTGACGACACCTTGACCGCGGAGGATATCACCTACACCACCCGCCGTTGGCAACAATCCCTACGGTTAAAGGGTTCCTTCGGCCGGCGTCACAACCTGGATGTGCAGCTCAGCTACAGCGACTTCACCCGCGAAGAAAGTGTGGACACCGTTGACCTGAGCACCGGCCGACGTACCGAAAAGGCTGCCCCGACCAACATCAACGGCTTTGACCAAACCACGCTACGCGCCTTTTGGCACGGCAGAAGCGACAGCGGTCGCCTGGGTTGGCAAACCGGTATCCATCTGAAACGCGAACACAGCGACAACATCCTGCTTACAGACGGTAACCGACGCAACGACGAAGAGGCGATATTTGCCGCCATGCGTTGGATACCTATGAAACACCTGACTGTCCAGCCCTCGATTCGCCTGGGCAACCACGACGATTTCGACGTTCCCGTATCGCCGGCTCTGCAGGTGAAATACGACGGCGGTTTCGGTGTTTGGAAGACCTCGTATAGACGCGGCTACCAGGCGCCCACGTTGGAGCAGCGCTATCTGGATGCAACGACATCGGTCGGCGCCGACACCTACCGCATTATCGGGAATCCGAACCTGGAAGCCGAGGAAGGCGAAAGCATCCGTCTCTCCTGGAGTGGTCGTGTCCGAGATACGGGTCTGGTCGGCCTGATCTACCGCAATCGGCTCACGCATCGCATTTCCCAAAGTGCCTGGCTGGAAGATCCCCAGGCCCTTAGCCGGTACACGAGTACGTACCTGAATATCGACGAACACGAGGCGCGCGGCCTGCTACTGGGCGCCAACCGAAGCTGGAACCAGTTCCGGGCGGGCCTGGAACTGACGGTGCTGGCCCAAAGCGAAGCATTGGATCACCATCCCGGCGTCGCCGATTTCAACAGCGCGGTTGACGGCATCATGCGCCTGACCTGGTTGCCGGTCAGTCCATTCCGTTTGGACCTGAACTATAAATACAACGGCAGCGAACGCGACTATGCCGTCTTCACCGATCCACATACCGATTTCGAAGAGGTTCGCGAATTGAAGCTGGAGGATTATCATCAGCTGGATCTGATCGCCGGCTATTCCTGGCTGAACGACAGCATGCATCTACAAGTAGGTGCTCGTAACCTGTTCGACGTCACCAACCTGGAATCGGCAGAGGTTCAAAGCGGTACGCTTTACAATACCTACCTGACCGATATCGGTCGGTCCTTCTACCTGCAATTGGGTTTTAGAAGGTAACCACTTTTTCAGCCGTTCAAGTACTCGGCCCGGTGTCCCCTTCGGGACACCGGGCCTTTTTTAGTTATGGATCCGCCTTGAAGTCCATTCTCGATTGGTCGACCAGGGTTTCGCTGGACCTCGTCAAAATCGAAGGGTAGTGCATAAAGCAACCAAACAGCATGTCAGACTGCATAAACGTCCGTTTGGTCGAAAAATGTCTTGTTGTTCCCATTAGCAACAAAGTCCCTACAATCCGGAGCTCGATTGTTCCCGGGGAAGAATCGAGTTCCGGACGCCGGCTGCTCATGTCTTCCCGGGAACAATCGAATATTTTATGCATGGCCCTCATGTGTTCCCGGGAAGAATCGAGTACCGGACACCGGCTGATCATCATGTCTTCCCGAGAGAAAACGGCGACTAATTTGAGGTTGTCACGCGATCCAAACACGACTTTAACGAGTCCCTGTACCGAAAGTACTTTGCAGAATTTCCCGAGCTCATTAAAATGTAAATGATGGATGCCCAACCCGACAAGGTCCATTCATATGTCCGTTCCCCGCCTTACTGACAATTCAATCGCTATTCCCGCTTTCTCTATTTCAGGCAGCCGGGGCAAGACATTACTGGATACCGAGCCGTTCTCCCTCACCCGTGGAGAGACACTGGCCGTGGCCGGCCCCTCCGGTGCGGGTAAATCGCTTTTTCTTCGCAGTCTTTTCGGTTGGGTGGGCAAGCGACGGCAAGGTCCGCTGAAAACAAAAGACGGTGCTTGTATCATGATTCAAGATCCGTCAAGGGGGTTGACGCCCTCATTGACCTTGGGCGGGCACTTTCGCGAAATTATCGAAGGGCCGGATTGGCGCGAGCGAGCGCTTACCCTTTGCCGGAGCCTGGGCCTGCAATTACCCGATCTCTTGAAACGCAAACCTTCGACTCTGTCCGGCGGCGAACGCCAGCGCGCCATGCTGGCCCTAATCATGGCGCGCCGGCCCGGTGTGTTGGCTTGCGACGAACCCGCCGCCTCCCTGGACCAGGAAAATGAACAGTTGGTTTGGGATATGGTCCTGAACCTGAAAGCTGAACACCATCTCACCGTGATCTTCGTTACCCATCGCCTCGACCTGATCCACCGTTTTGCCGACCATGTGCTGCTTTTGGAACGCGGGCGCGAGGCATTTTTCGGCGACAAGGACGCGTTCTTCAACCGACCGCGCAGTGTGTTGCACCGGAAGATGATCCATATCTACCGGCTGGAAACCACGCAACCCGCGGCTCCGCCGGCCAAGGAGGGCCCGCCGCTGTTGCAGGTTGACGGCTTGAATCTGGACTATGGTGCAGGCCCCATCTTCCGCAATTTCCACTGGAGAGCGGCTCGGGGTGACTGGTGGTGGATATTGGGTGCTTCCGGATCGGGCAAAACCTCCCTGGCTCGGGTCCTTTGCGGCCTGGTCCCGCAAGCGCGAGGACATTTGACCCTGGAAGGCAAACCGTTGCCAATCCAACTGGCAGATCGCGGCTCCAACCGGCATCGCATTCAATACCTTTTCCAGCATGGCTCCATGTCCCTGAATCCGGCATTTCGCGTGGGTCGCATCTTGCGCAAGGCTTATAAAAGCAGGCTCGACCTGCTGGATCATTATCTGGATGTTTTGGGCCTGGCGGGTTTGAACCTGGATCGCCGACCCGCCTCCTTTTCCATGGGCGAGCGGCAGCGGTTGAATTTGGTCAGGACCCTGGCCAATGATCCCGATATTTTGATCTGCGATGAATTGTTTTCCTCCCTGGATATAGCCTCGCGTTACGACTTGATCGAACTACTGGCGCGCATTCAAGAGGAAACCGGCCTTACCGTGATTGCCATTACCCACGATCGGCTGTTAACCCACCTGAAACCGGGTCACCTTTTGGATTTGGAGCGCTCAGGCGACGGTCACCAGCAGCGGCTCTCGGCGATCGGTCAAGCGAAGGCTGAGGGCGCGTAACGACAACAGCCAGGTCAGGAAGAAGGACACGGACCCTATGAAGACGGCGGGTTGCGTTTCCAGGTTCTTGATACCGTAGTCCACCATTCGGCCCAGGCTGGGAACACCCACGCCTTGTCCCAAACCCAGGTAGGAAAGCGCCGATTCCATGACGAAGGACGAGGCCAGTGCAATTAAAAAGTGCACCTGCACCAGGCCGTAGAGATTGGGTAGAATCTCGCGCAGAAAGATACCGGACTCGCCCATCCCGCGTAGTCGCGCCGCCTGCACGAAATCGGCCTTTCTCAATTCGTCGATTCTTACTTGCAGCAGCCTGGCCAACTCGGGCCAGAAGGTCAGGCCGAATAACAGAATCAAGGTATTGCTGCCCGCGGGGAGAAAAGCCAGGGCCAGCAGGTAATAGATGATGACCGGTATGGAGAGATAGGCTTGGATCATGGTGGCCGCCAGACGGCGTACGATACGCCCGCCGAAGGAAAGCAGGCCGCCCACCACGATCCCGATCACGCAGGCCAGGGCGCTGCCCGCCGCGGCAACGGTAACGGAATTCAGGTGAGCTGTCAGCAGGCGGCTGTACAGGTCGCGGCCCAGGGTATCCAGACCCATCAGGTGTAACGGACCCTCGCTGAAACGAGCGGCGGGATCGAACGGGGTCAGGAAAGGAGTCAGAACCAGAAGGTAGATGAGGAAGGTGAGGGTGATTCCCGCGAACATGGGTTTTTCGGCGCGTTTCAGGAACAGCGAAGCCGGTAATACCAGCAGAAGCAGGAACCGCCACCAACCGGGCAGCGGCAGGAAGAGGCCGAAGGCGGGCACGGCGGCCGGCAGCATGTAGAAGAACCAGATGCGCCTCATGGTCCCGTCCCCCATCGATTGCTGAAGTAATCGGCCATTTCATAGCCCGGAATCACCAGCGCCGCACACCAGATGCATCCACCCAACAGCAGGGGGTAATCGCGCCCTGAGACAGAATCGATGAGCAGGGCGCCCATACCGGACCAACCGAAGATAGCCTCGATAACCATGACGCCGCCGGCAAGAGCGGGCAGAAACAGCCCGCAGAGTTGAATGAAACTGGGAAGCAAGGTGCGCAGTTGGTGGTTTGTAAAAACCCGTCGTTCCGAGACGCCGCGACCCCTGGCGCTTAGCACAAACGGCGCGTCTTCCAGTTTTTCCAGGCGTTCGTGGAGATAGGCCGCAAACTGACCGGCAGAGGGAATGGCGATGGCGAATCCCGGCAGGATGGTGTGACGGAACAGGTCCCAGAACGCACCCAAGGTACCGGTCTCGGTCGCAAAGAGATCGCGCGTGCCATACTGGGGCAACCAACCCAGGCGAACACTCACGATGCCCAGGAGCAGGACGGCTACTATGAACGGCGGCATGGCCATAGCTATGCTGACAAATGCAGAGCACGCCTTCCTCAGCCAGGGAAACCGTCGTTGCGCCATACCGGCCAAAAGACTGAAGCACAGAATCAGGGAAACGGTAAACGAGAACAGCGCCAGCCAAAGAGACTTGCCGATGGAATTGGCCAGGAGGAAGGAAACGGGTTTGCCGTGCACAAAACTGTGGCCCAAACGACCGCGGACAACGTTGCCCAGGTAGAGCACGTAACGCTTGACCGGGTGCGCGTCGTAGCCGTAGATCTGCATCAGGCGCTCCTGGACTTCCGGTTTGACGCGGCTGTCCAGGAACAATTCCACGGGGTTGCCTTTCAATAAATTCAGCGCGATGAAGAGAAGCGTTACCGCCAGCCACAAAACCAACAGGTAACGCGCCAGAAACAGAAAGGATCGGCCTAGCGCCGCCGCCACTTGGAAACCTCGTACAAGGGATCGGTGTAATTGCTTAAGACATCCAGATTCGGGTCAGAAGCGGCCAGAACCTCTTTCCCGGTATACAGCAGCGTCATGGGCAATTGGGCTTGGAAGGCGTCCTCGGATTTGGCAATCAGGTCGCGCATTTCCTCCGGCACCTCGGCGGAGCTCAAGGCTTCCAATTCCTTGTCGATGCCGGTCCAGGAGGTCAGATTGAACGGTGAACTGCTGTGAAAGGTATAGTTCAGCGTGGGATGGGTGCCGGTGGTCAGTTTGCCGAAGATAGCGTCATAGTTCCGGGTTTGCATGTTTTGAAAGTACAAGCCGGGTTCCTGGAGGTCGATTTGCATGTCGATGCCCATAACCCGCATGTCTTCCTGAATGGCCAGCAGATAGAGTTTGCGATACTCGCTTCCCGCATTGCAGATGACCGTGAAGGCGAAGGGTTTGCCGTTCTTGACGCGTTTTCCGTTCACCAGCGTCCAACCGGCCTCGTCCAGCAACTTGCCGGCGGCCTCCCGGTCGAATGTCCGGGCCTCTCGCCGGTCGTTGAAGTAAGGCAGGCCGGAACGCCAGGGGGTAGCCGGAATGGACACTTCTCCGTCCCAAACACGCTGGTTGTAATCCTTGCGGTTCATGGCCAGGGTGAGCGCTTTGCGGATGCGAACATCGCTGAAAAGCGGATGAGGGTGGGTGCGGTGAAGCTCGGCCGGAGAGGCGCCGTCGTTGTCTTTGAATGCCTTGGGCTGTATGGGATTCCAGCCGATGAAGGTGTAGGAAAGATCTTGAAAGATGTGCGAGGTCAGATGGGCGCGGATATCGGGCACTCGCTCCACGGGTAAAGGCCAGGCCATATCCATCTCCTTGTTGAGCAGCAGTTGGTACAGGCGTTCCTTATCGGCAATGAAAGCAAACCCCAAAACAGGCGCCGTGCCGGGTTTCAACGGTTCCAACACCAGCCGTTGACCCGGATCGTAGGTACTCGGTTTGTAGGGGCCGAAAACCACCAGATCCTTGGACCAGTCGCGGTCGCGCCATTGGTCGGTGGGAATGTTGCCGAAGTGGTGGGCCGGGATGATCCGCCCTTCATTTAAATTCAGGATGTTGAAGAGGGATTTGGCGGCGAAGGTAATCGTCATTTTCTGATCGTCTACGATTTCCCATCCAGTGGGCGCGGTATCCACATCGGAGAGGTACCAGGCGATGGTCTTGTCTTTTTGGATGTCCAGGCTGTAACCCACGTCTTTGGTCGTCAACGGGGCGCCGTCGCTCCACATCAGGCCGGGCTTCAATTCCATGGTCAGCACCAGGCCTGTTTCGTCCCATTGGTGGGCTTTGACCAACCTGGGCGTGAGCACCGGCATGTTGTTTTCGAAACTCAATTCCTCACGGAACAGTCGAGGGAACAGGCGTCCCACCACGGCATCCCCCGCCGGACTGTTGACCAGATAGGGGTTCAGGCTCTTGGGTTCTTTGCGGATACCTATGCGAATACGCTCGGGCGGGGAGGTTTCCGCTGTCTTGGGCACATCTTCGGTGCCGCAAGAAAAAAGCAAAAACGGCAATAGAAACAATACTAACCGTCTCAAGGTCAATTCACCATCCTTCTTAAGATCCAAGTAGTTTAGCGCAAGGGTGAGCCCGCGTCACTCTCTTTCATGAATGGATCGACAACCCGGTGGGCAAGGTTGGCCGGTGACCTGATCCGGATCGGGGAAGTTCGGAGAAAAAGATACAGTATTGCCGGGACGGGCCGAAATATGAACAGCAAACCGGCCCCCTATCTTGTATCGGTGGACAGGAGGCCGACTTGCGGTTCTAAAATTCTATAATTCGTGGACTAGCGAGCGGCGAGCCGCTCCAGACCTTCGATTTGCATACATCGGATGACGACTTCGTCTTCCTCGTCCAAACCGCTGATATAGATTCGTTCACCCGCGCCGGAAGCGTTCTTCATGGGTCCCTTGTAGGGCGCAATCCCCATGTACCGACCTTTAGCATCGAAGATGTCGATATCACCCTGACGCCTGGCGCTGTCGTAGTTGGTCACCACGGCGAAGCCGTCGCCCAGGCGCAACAGAAAGAATACCGGAAAAAGCGTGTCGGTGGACATGGCCTTGGAAACGGCTTTTTCGAACACGGGCTTGGTGAGGAATTGCGCCAGGAACGGATTGGCTGACATCGATTCCCACATATCCTCGAAAACGGCGGTGCGGGCTTCCTCGCTGCACGCTTTGGGTTTGTGCTTTTTACTGAAGCTGCCCACTACCTTGCCGTCTCGATCGTAGATGTCGCCCCGGTACAGGTTGGTGCGCATCACCACGAAGTGATCCTTGCCGACCGCGGCCACCACGGGAAAACCCTGGACGAACGAGTTGAACTGGCAGACCAGGAAGTCCACCCAAAAATCGGGTTGATTCATCAGGCTCCAATCCAAAGGCGGCTGTTTTACGCCCTGGATATCCACCAGTTTCTTCATTTCGCTGTCGTACACCGCGACAATATTGGACAATTGCCCGGTGCTTTCGCTACGTACGGCGCTCAGGGCAATCTTGCCGTTGGACATAAATACAGGGGTAATCACGGCCTGTATGCCGGGTTCAAAGGTCAGGTCGTTCAACAGCTTACCTTCCCGATCGAAGCGGCTCAAGCGCTTGGCAATGGTATCGAAAATGACGATATTGTCTTTTTCGTCCAAGGACGGCACCAGCGACCCCTGAAACTCTCCGGGGCCCTGGCCTTTGCGACCGAATTGGGTTTTCAGGGAGCCGTCCCGATTGAAAATCAGGACGCGCGTGTTATCGGAATCGGTAACGATCAGATCTCCGGAGGTATCGGCAATGAGTTCCACACCACCGCCCAGCGCCAGTTCTTCGTCTTCAACCCCGCCAAGCTGGTAGATTTGCGTCATTTCCAAGGGAATATTTACGGCAGGCGTCCGGCCGTTTTCTATTTGATCTCCAAAGGCCAACGTAAACAGAAGCAAAAACATGGTCCACGCTCCTAGATTTGCTTTGTCCAACCCTTCTCCTTGATACGCTTACCTTAAAGCGATGTTGCGGTTTTCCTTAGATGTGCCGGCTTATTCTCGAGGTTTCGGGCCGCTACGAAAAAAGGGGCGCCGGAGATGCTCCGACGCCCCTCTAAAGGACGGGTAGGGTTGGAATCGCCAACCCACCGAATGATCCGGTTTACTGGGAGAGCTCCTGGTAGTCGAAGCCCATCTCCCATGCATAGGAATCGAAGAAGCCGTTCCCCAGTTTGAAGGTACGGCCGTCCGTGGTGTTAACGACAATGGTAGCCGCATTCGGGAAGACCGGGTTGCCCGAAGTCCAGGTTGCGGCCATTGCGTCGTTGTAGGTTACGGTTGAATAGGCGCTGAACACTTCGGCGTGAGTCAAACCGTAGTTGGGATTCAGCTCGATATAGAAGGTGCCGAAGTTTACGGGGTCCTCGTAGAAACGCAGGTCCCAACCGCCGGTCGGAGGACCGCTGAACTGGTCTTGCCATACCGTATTGGTGTCCAGATCCACGTAGTCATAGGCGATACCCACGTAGGCATCCCGAGAGGGCGCCGGCGGAGGCAGCAGTTCCTCGTAGTCGAAGCCCATTTGCCACATGTACTGGTCGAAGTAGAAGTTGCCTACCTTGAAGGTGCGGCCGTCGGTGGTGTTGATCAGCACCACCAGGTTGGGGTCGATGCTCGGCGTCATGGGCGAGCCGGGTGCCCAGGCTGCCGTTTGCGCATCGTTCCAATCTACCGAGGCGTAGGTCGCGCCGGGCAGGTGAGCCATGCTCAAGCCGTAGGAAGAATTGCTGTAGACGTAAGGTGCGTCCACATTGTTGACCGGGTCCCAGTTGGACTGGATCTTGATATCCCAGGGATCGGTGGGCTCTCCGGCCCAGTATTGGCGGACCACGTTACCGGTGTCCAGGTCCAGGTAGTCGCCGTCCAGCCCCAGGTACTCATCGCGAGCGGGCGCCGGAGGCGGCAGCAGTTCCTCGTAATCGAAGCCCATCTGCCACATGTAGTGGTCAAAGTAGAAGTTGCCGATCTTGAAGGTGCGACCGTCGGTGGTGTTGACCAACACTACAAGGTTGCTGTCGATGGCGGGCGTCATGGGCGAGCCGGGTACCCAGGCTGCCGTCACGACGTCGTTCCAGCCTACCGTTGCGTAGTCTGCGCCGGGCAGGTGGGCCATGCTCAGACCGTGCGAGGCATTGCTGTAGACGTAAGGCGCGTCCACGTTATTGACGGGGTCCCAGTTGGAGTTGATCTTGATGTCCCACGGATCGGTGGGCTCGCCGGCCCAGTACTGTCTAACCACGTTGCCGGTATCCAGGTCCAGGTAGTCGCCGTCAAAACCCAGGTACTCGGATCGTGCGGGCGCAGGCGGCGGCAACAGTTCTTCGTAGTCGAAGCCCATCTGCCAACTGAATTGGTCAAAGTGGAAGTTCCCGAGCTTGAAGGTGCGGCCGTCGGTAGTGTTGACCAAGACCACCATACCGGCGTCCACGGGTGTCATCGGCGAACCGGGCATCCAGTTTGCCGTCATGCCGGCGCTCCAGTCAACTGACGTGTAGTCGGCGCCCGGCATGTGAGCGATCACCAGGCCGTACATGGAGTTGGTGTAGACGTAAGGCGCGTCCACGTTGTTGACAGGGTCCCAGTTGGAATTGATCTTGATGTCCCAGGGATCGACCGGTTCGCCGGCCCAGTATTGACGGACCACATTGCCCGTATCCAGGTCCAGGTAGTCGGCGTCCAAGCCCAGGTACTCGTCGCGAGCGGGCGGCGGGTTGGGGATCAACTCTTCGAAGTCGAAGTGCATGCGCCAGTTGAAACTGTCGAAGAAGGAATTGCCCAGTTTGAAGGTGCGACCGTCGGTGGTCATGACCAACACCACGCGATCATTGGAGAAGGCGGTGGTATCCAAGCCCGGATTCCAGACGGCGGTCAGGGTGTCGGTATGAGTTACCGAGGCGAAGGTGCGGCCCGTCAGGTGGGCGATGGATAAGCCGTAGCCGGTGTTCTGGTGAACATAACCGGTACCGTTCACAGGCTCGAAGGCAATCTTGATATCCCAGGGCGCGGCCGGCTCGCCGCCCCACTGGTCGCGGTAGAAGGTGTTGCTGTCCAGGTCCAGGTAGTCGTTGTCCAGAGCCAGCCAACCGTCGGTTGCGGGCGGTGCGGGCGGGAACAGTTCTTCATAGTCGAAGTACATGCGCCACAGGTAGCTGTCGAAGTGAGGGTTGCCCAGTTTGAAGAAACGACCCTGGTTGGTTTGGATAATGACGGTGCCGGAGGTGGTGAAGGGCGTGGTATCGGGGCCGGGGCTGAGCGGGGTGGTGCTTGCCTCGGTCCAGCCTACCGAAGCGTAGCCCGCTCCCGTGGCATGACCGACCAAAGTGCCCTGGCTGTTGTTGACCTCGACATAGTAGTTGTTCGTATTGACGGGGTCCCAGGTGATGCGGATGTCCCAGGGTGTTGCGGGCGGACCGGCCCATTCGTCCCGGCTGAACGAGGCGTTGTCCAGATCCATATAGTCGTAGTCGATGCCCAAATAGGCGTCGCGGACGGGCGGAGGCGGGGGCAGCAGTTCTTCATAGTCGAAGTGCATGCGCCAGGTGTAGTTGTCGAAGGCGGCGTTGCCGATTTTGAAGTAGCGGCCCTGCTCGGTTTGCACGATGATGACATTGCCGGCGACCACGGGATCGGTGGTCCAGGAGTTGGTCAGCGGCGCGTTCATGGCATCGTTCCAGGTGACGTTTTCGTAGGTGTAGCCGACCAGGTGCGCCACGTAGATCCAGTTGGTCTGGTTCTGCTGAAGCTGGAAGGTTTCGGGCAGTACGGGATCGGTAACGAAGCGGAAGTCCCAGGGCTGACCGTAGGGTTCGGTGCCCCAGTAGTCGCGCCAGGTTTGGGGCATGTCCAGGTCAATATAGTCGCTTTCAATCGCCAGGTACTCGTCCCGAACAGGCGGAGCGGGAGGAGGCGGAGGGAACAGCTCTTCGAAATCGAAGTGCATGCGCCAGGTATAGTTGTCGAAAGCGAAGTTACCTACCTTGAAGACGCGGCCCATGCTGGTCTGTACAAAGAAGACGCGACCGGAGGTAGCGGCCTCGGGCGGCGTGGTGTTGTACATGGTGTTCAGCCAGGCGTCGTCGTAGGTCGCCGTGCTGTAGTCCATCACCGCGGAGCTGACGTAGGTGAAATCGGTGGTGTTGGGGTAGACCTGGAAGGTCTCGGGCAGGATGGGATCGGCGACGAAGCGGAAGTCCCAGGGCTGACCGTAAGGCTGGGTGCCCCAATAGTCGCGCCAGGTTTGGGGCATGTCCAGGTCGATATAATCGCTGTCGATCGCCAGGTACTCCATGCGCACGGGCGGCGGCGGAGGAAATAATTCTTCGTATTCTATCTGGAAGGTCCAGGCGGCGGTATTGGCTACGGGATTGCCCAATTTAAAGAAGCGGCCCTCCGGCGTGTTGACCAAAATAACATCCCCTGGCTGGAAGGCGTTGCCGGTGTAGCTGTTATCCCAGGGAGCGCTCATCGCGTCGTTCCAAGTCACTGCATTGAAGGCGGTTGTGGGCATGTACGCCAGGTAGACCCATTCGGGCTGATTGTGCTCCACCACGAAAGTATCGATGAGAGTCGCGTGGGGGACAATGCGGATGTCCCAACCGGGCGACGGGGTCAAGGTCGGACTGTTTTCTACCGTGTTCGTATCTAAATTGACATAGTCGAGGTCGATATTAAGGTTGGTGGTGGCGCCGTAAGCAAAGCTCAACAGCGCCGGAAAAACAAATATGGTGTACAAAATCCGCTGCAATAGTGCCTCCCGAGATAATGCGGACGCAGCTTCTCCCCAGGGTTTGGAGAATGGAAACAACGCCCTTGTGGTGACTCTAGTCTTGAGCGGCCCGTCCGGCGTGTTCTACCGTAAAGGCCCGGCTCTCGTGGATCGTGCGCTGAACCGGCCGCTGGATAATAAATGCTTCGATGCTCGGCCGATGGGTTCGACGGGTTTTTGCCCGCCGCGCACTGAGCCTATCGGGCGGGCGAACCCCAAAACTGAAATGCAGTTTCGGTGAAGTTGATCCATCTCACAAACTTTATAAAGCCTGTCAAGATCGGCCCTTCGCGCGACGAGTTGCGCCTGATGCCGTTTGACCCGTTCTGCATCCAAACTCGGCATCACACCCGGGCCTGGTGTTTGACTGGAAGTCACTTCTTCACGGAAGGGTGAAATTACTGAACCATGTTACACATCGTTAGTTTATTTACTTTCAGGGGCTTAACGTGACCGATTACAATTTGCTTAAATTATTTTCTCGTATGCCCGAAAAAGTGGGTGGCCGCACAAGTTAGCTTTTTGATCTTAGACAACTGCACCTGCCGAATACTGAGGCGGAGAAGCATAGCTCCGGGCAAAGAGCATAACCGGTTCCGACCCTTTTGGTCGGCGAGGCGGCCTTCCGCGGTTCGATTACCTCAAACCCTGGTTTCAAACGGGGTTGAAAGGTACCGATCCGTCTGTCCGCACCGTTGCGGGTGGCATGCGGTCGGGCGGGATTCCCTATCGAACTCTTTCAGGTGTTCGGCAGTGGAGTTGGGATTCGAGACGCATCGGGAGGTATGCGTCTCGATAACGGCACGGTTCGTTCAAAGTGATCTAGACGCTATGGGCGGACCGGTTCGCCGTCCCTGTTTCTGACCCTCAATTGAAAATCGTCCGGTTCCAGGGAGAGGACATGCGCAAGATCACCATCGTGGGCGCCGGTCAAGGCGAGCTGCAATCAGATCCGGGTTTACAGGCAGCCGGATACGAGGTAACGCTCTCCCCACGGGGCCGACCATGACTACCCGAGGCCGGTAAGTTTATCCAGGTCCGCGAGGCTGCAGCGGGCTAAACCAGGGACGGAGCGTTGCACTCCGTCCCTTTTTTCACCGGCGGCGGCGAACCGACGGCGCGCTTCCCAGCAGGGAAATGGTGCTGGTGAAGAATTTGTCCTTCATATGAACCACGCTGACCTCATCGATCTCGAAGGTTACCGAGACCGTAATCAGGTTTTTCAGGTGGTACAGATTGTAATTGGCGCCGAAGATGAAGGCCGGTAACGAGATCCCGTCGAAATGGAAGGGCGTTCCGTGCAACCGGTTATGGAACTGGCCGGCCACCATGTTACCGATCTCGCAGATAGCGTCGATGGTTTCCTCGTTCATTTCGGTAATATTCATTCCGAGCAACTTCCCGGCCAGGAAGGTGGCGGTCCGCTCGGACAGGTTAAGGGTCATATTACCGTTGCGTTGGCCGTGCAGGCCCACGATCACACTCAATTCCTTGGACGCGGTCGAGAAACGCGAAACGCCGACCGCCTTGGGAACAATCCCCGTCATACTGAGTCCGCCGATCGAGCCCTCGATCACGCAGTTCATTAAGATGGGGTTGATGTTCAGCTTTTCAAAAGGCATGGACACCCTCTTACCGTTTTCTAGAATCTTCTGTCATTATTCTACCGGAAAGACAGAGGCGGGGCATCCTTTTTATCGCCGGGCAGGGCAACCGCCCGGCATACGGAGTCAGGGTGAATCACGCGCGGGATACGAACGAGTCAAGTCGCAGAAGAAAGCAAGGGGACGTCCTCGAGATGACGTTGGGTTGTCGCTCACGGACTCGGGTGGCGAAAGTCCGGTTGTCATTGGTTGTTCCGATAAACTGAGGGTCGAAGAATCCTTTCCGATTCCTCGACCCGGAAAAGTCAGGAGCAAAGAATCGGTCCTCATTCCTCGACCCGGAAAAGTCAGGAGCAAAGAATCAAAACCGATTCTTTGCGCCCTGAAAAGTAATGTGAAAGAAATCAGTTGTGAGTCCTTGACCCGGAAAAGTTGGGAGCAAAGAATGAGGCCTCATTCCTCGACCCGGAAAAGTCAGGAGCAAAGAATGAGAACTGATTCTTTGCGCACTAAAATTAATGTGAAAGAAAAGAGTAATTTCGGGCCATGCATGAAGTCGGCAACCCAAAGTTGACCGAAGGCATCGAAGGAGAAGGCGCGGGCGGACTTCGGTTCACGATGCGGGTCGCGACCCAGGTTATGTGCCTTGATGAAGCGGTAGAGGGCCGAACGGGACGGCCGGCGACCGTTCCACAGCTTCTGTCTTTGCATTTCCTCCAGAACCAGTTGGGTAGTCCATCTGGAGTGGGCTTGTCGTGTTTGATATAAGCCGTCTTCCAATTTCTTCGGAATACGAAAGCGGCCGTGGCCGCGCCGGTGGTCGGCCAAAGCGGGTAGGCCGCCTTGCTTGAAACGGTACAGTCATTTCCGCAAGGTTTCCGGACTCAGCAGGACGTTGGTCCCATCCGGGCGACGCCAGGGTTGAGAGGCCAACCTGGCCAGGAGCGCATCTTGTTTGATCTCACCGGGTTGCCGGTGGAGTAACGGGGCGATGATGCCGTAACGCCACAAACTCAAGGTTTCGCTTTCGGTTTTGGGTGTCCACGAGAATTCGATCCGACCGAGCCGGCAATAGAGCTCTTACTTTTTTTTCGCCTCGATTTTTTTGATCATCTCCACGGCGTTCCGGTTGTCCGGGTTGAGCTCGAGCGATTTGCGGTAGTGCTTGACGGCGAGGGCGTCATCGCCGCGCATCATGTAGCCCTCGGCGAGGCTGTCCCATGGATTGTATGCCTCGGGAAACACTTCTACATTCAACTTGAAGATTTCGATGGCTCCGTCCACATCATCGCGGCCCATGACCTGGTAGCCCAGCATGTTCAATTCGCCTTCCCCAAAGCGATAGTGATCGGGTTCTTCTTGTTTGAGCCGGCGGTACAGGGCAATGGCTTCAGCCACCTTCCGGTCTTTTTTCAATTGCGCGCGCATGACCGTAGCAATGCTTTGTTTACACCGGTCACCGAGGGACTGACCGGTCTTCCAGGTGACCCAGTCGCAGAACAACGCATTCACGACACCGAACCCGGACGAGCTATTGGTCAGCAACACAATGCCGTCACCGGTTTTGGGGGCGATGGTCATCTGGGCTTGCCATCCCCGGTTGGAGCCGCCGTGACCCACGGTCACCAAGCCGTTTCGGCTATTGACCGAGTAACCTAAGCCATAGTTGGGACTGTTCTCCGCGGGCTGGAACATGAGGTCCAGCGTTGACTGTTTGAGCACACCGCCTCCGCCGTTCCCATCCCGGCTGCCTTTGAGACCGGCCGCGGCGAAGCGGGCCAGATCCTTGACAGTAGTGTGTAAGCCCGCCGCGGCACGGGCCGTGAACAGCACGTGCGGTGTCGGCTCCAGCCAGGCGTCATAGGGAATTGCGGTGCGGACCTTGATGGGCTCGGGCCAGGTGAAGTCACTACTATTCATGCCCAGCGGTCGAAACACCTGCGCTTTCATGTAGTCGTTGAACGATTGGCCGCTGAGTTCCTCGATGAGCAATTGCAGAATGGTGTACCCGCCTCCGGAGTATTTCCACCGGGTACCCGGCTCCATGATCAGGCGGACATCGACTTTCTGGTTGCTGTTGATCGCGCCTTTGAGGGATGCCTCGATGGTGGGCAGCCTGTCGTTGGGGCCGAAACCCGGATAACCATGCAGAGACAGGCCCGCGGTATGGCTGAGCAGGCGCCGAACCGTGACACCGTTCGCGTCGAATTGGGAAGGCGGCAGCTTCCAGCGTGTCAGGTAGCGTTCCACCGGCACGTCCAAATCGACCTTACCGGTTTCTACCAGCCGCATGACGCCCCAGGTGCTGACCGTCTTCGAGATGGAGCCGATATTGAACACCGTATCCGCGGTGACGGCTTTTTTGGAAGCCATGTCCGCGTAACCATAACCGCCCGTGTACACCACACGGCCGTCCTCGATCAGGGCGACCGCCACACCCGGTACCAACAATGTTTCCAAATAGCGGGGCGTTATTTCATCCAACCGCTGACGATAGGCATCTACCCGATCGGGCTCGGGCAGGTCCGATCCGCCGGAATGGGCCGGGACAAGGCTGCCGGCAAGGATCAACAGGCCCAGGAACAGATTCCGCATGAAGCACCTCCACCTCAGATCATTCATTCATTGGGGTTCTCTTTGTTATTCGTTTTTGGACGGTATCTGGTTTCACCGAGCGGCACGAACCATTTTACAGTGGATGGCTGAGTTTCCAAACCAGCAAGACTCGGATCCTCGATCAAGTGTCAACAACTGGACCGTATTCTGCGTCGTCGCAAAAATTGTTTGGGTTAACGAGAGAATGACGGTGATTGGCCTTTCATTTCGCAATGGTGCCCGAATTGGCGATGGAATACCAGCTAAGGCAGAAACGGTAGTCCCAGCGTAGGCGCTGCCGCCGGGGGTAATTAGCATGCCCACCCGGCGACCTGGGGAAGTCGGACAGCAAGCTTGTCTCCACTTGAAATGGAAAGGGGTTCGGTGTTAGGATTGCGTCCCTTCAAGGAGGACGCCATGGTTCCCCGAATTCCAGGTTTGGTTTACAAGCCGGGCTTTCTGTCCCTGAGAGAACAGGAGATGTGCCTCCCCGAGATGGGAACAGTTTTCCCGCGAGGATCGGCAGGAAAAAGACGGTTGCCACAAAGCAGGCGAAGATACTCATCACCAGCAGTCCGCCCAGCCTGGCATTTCCCGGCACGCGGGACAATAGCAAGACCGAAAAACCAAGGCCCACGGCCAGAGCATCGATCGCGATGGCCGGGCCTACTCCGGCCAGAGCTTCTCTTGCCGCCCGGGTATGTCCATGGGCGGCGTGTCTGTCGTACCAGGTTAGATAGTGGATGGCGAAATCGACTCCGACGCCCAGGGTCATGCCCGCGAACATCGAGGTCGCCACGCCGAGCGGGATGGAGAAATGGCCCATCATCCCGAAACTGAAGGCCACCGCGAAGGCCGAGGGAAGCGTGCCTAGAATCCCCCAACGCCAGGAACGGCCGAGCAGTGAGACAATAATGAAAATGCCGGTGAGGGATAGTAGGAGAGACAGGGTTTGCGTGCGGACAAGGGCCTGAATCAATGCCTGGCTCACGGCCACGTCACCGGCAAAACCCAGTTTCAGGCCTTGTTCCGGCAGGCGGGTGTCCGCATATGAACGAATGGCGGACATCAGTTGCTCGGTGTCCTTGTAGTTGGGGTTTTCCAGGAACAGGGTGACCAGTCCGCTGCCGAAATCACCGCTGACGGCCGCGGCCGCACGTTCCTTGCCGCGCACCACACGGTAGTTATTCCAAGCGTAGCGCACGTAAACGGGGCGTTCCGGCAGAACACCGGCGTCCGGGTCGTCCGGTCTTTGGATGCGCATGGTTGCCTTGAGATACCCGGCCGGGCCAAGTACGCCGCCAACGCCGGGCAGGTCCCCGATATGGTCTTCCAGGTCTTCCATCGCGGCCAGCACCACGGGATCCTGCATGGGCTCGGCATCGATCCGGTAATGCGCGGGATCGCCGGGCATCAGGCGCAGCAGTTGAACCGCGCTGCCTCTATCTCTCGGGTAGGTCAACACCAGGTTCCCGTCTTCATGCCGGGCCTCGGAGATCCATCCCTTCCAGGTTGTCCGCCTGCCGCCGCTGTCCCCTCGCTTGATCTGAATCCAGTTGTTGGCCAGACTTTTAGGGGGAACCGCCGCCAACTCGGGCGTCAGGGGCATGGTGATGGTGGGGTGATCGATACCGGCCGCATCGAAATGGCCCTCCAAACGGCGAACCTCCCCGGAAACCGTTACGTACAACTGGTGCATGCCGTAGAACTGTTCGTCGAACCGGTGAGCAGCTTTCCGGAACCGGCTGTCCGGGTCGAAACCGTCGACCCAGCTATCCTGAACCTCGACCCCGGCGATGCCGGTCACGATCAACAAGACAAGCAACGGCACCAACCCAAACCGCACGGGAAGCGGCATACTCAGACGGGCAAAAAAGGACTGTCTTTCCGTCGATGTGCTCCCGGCCAACAACCTTTCGGGGCCCAGCAGGGTCAATAAGGCGGGAATCGCCGTGACCGAAAACAACAGGCAGACCATCACTCCTATGGCCGTGAACAAGCCGAAAGCGCGAACCGGCGGCAAAGAGGAGACCATGAAAGATAAAAAGCCGACCGAGGTCGTGAGCGACGTCTTCACGATGGGCGCCGTCATATGCGCCATGGTTTCCCGCACGCGTTCGGCGGCATCGTGGGAGCCGGCTGAGGCCGCGTAGTAGCGGAAGATGTGAATTTCATCGGCCACGCCGACGGCCGTGAGAATCACGGGCAACACGGCCGTAGTGAGGTAAACGGGAACCCCGAACCAGCCCATCAGCCCAAAAACCACCACCAGGCAACAGCCCACTTCCATCAGCGGCAGAAGCGCGGCGACGGGTCGACGGAAACAAAAAAGAAAGATCAGGGCCATCACGAACAGGGCGGGTGCAACCAAACCGATCTTGCGGAAAAAGGGCCGGTCTCCATTGCCGTCGAAATCGTTCAGCAAAAAGGAGGGAACGCCAAGATCGGCCAGGATATGGTTACCCAAAAGGCTTTCGGCAACGGGGGCGCCGATGAGGGAAATGGTCGGGCCGGCGTCCCTGAAGGGCTTCAGGGTTTGACGTAAACGGTCCAGCAACATGGAGCGGTCCACATCATCGCCGATGCCGGCCAAAATAGCGGCCGCCTGACCGCTTTCGGCAAAGAGAATGCCCTGATAGAGACCGACCCGTTCCAACTCATCGCGGAGACGGCGCATCTCCTCGGGCGTCTCGGGTAATGGATCGAGCAAGGTGCGGAAACCCTCGCCGGCCTTGAAGCGGGAGCCGGTCTCCGTCGACAAACTCAGCAGGTACGGGGCCTCGATCTCGTCCAAAGCGGAAATCGCCCGGCTAAGGTCATCGATCAGGCGCAGGGTTTCGGTATGAAAAATGCCCTGTTCAATCTCGATCATCACCACGACGGAGTCGCGAATCTCGAAAACCTCCCGCTGCTGTTTGTCGAAGAGCACGGCGGGATCGTCTTGAGGAATCAAGGCATGGCCGTCGGTTCGCAGGGTCAGGCGCGGAAGTCCGACGGCGGCAGCAAAACAGCAAAGGAACACAAAGAGGAGTGTCCGTTTCGGGGCGCGAATCGCATAGGAGATCAATCATGGCTCCAAAAAGATATGGGGAGTCAGTCAGAAATAGCGCGGGGAAAAGGGACTCATGCGAGCCGCTTGAGTCCCTTTTGTTTGGGTTTACTCTTTAGCTCGCGCCTGCATAACGACAGTGCCGCTGACTTCGCCGCCCAGACCTTTGAGCGCGCCGTCCGCGGAACCGGCAAAGCTAACGGACCAGTTGACTTCGAAATAGCCGGTAGCACGGAAGAAACCGTTGCTGATCTTGGTTATGGTGTGCGTACCGGAACTGAGGTAACCGTTGTTGACGCCGGCGGTGATGCCGATGTGGTCGAAATCACTATCGCCTTCTACCGAGCCAATCAGGTTGTAGATTGCGCTGGAAACGGTCTGCGACTGGGTCCAGTCATCAATGGTGGGATCGGACTGGCAGGCGGAGTCAGCGGGAATGGTGATAATGCGGTCCAATCCGGCATAGGGGCCGCTACCGATCACGCGAATGGTAACCGTGGAGTAGAAGGGAGTCAGAACCTTGCCATCGCTGGATGCTACATCCCAGGGATTCGGTTCGAAGTTGCTGTGGTTGACGATCTCGATGCGGATGTACTTCTCGAGATCCAGACTTTGGGCTTTTACTCGAGAAGGTCCAACCTGAACGTATTCGCAATCGACACCGGGGAGGATCGGATTGCCGTTTTTGTCAGCGGGAGTGATGCAGTCAGCGGCGAGGGCAGCAGGTGCGGCCAGGAATGCAAAAAGGCAGGCCATCATTATCAATGGGCGTTTCATGTTATCTCCTTGGATGAAATCCGAGCTTCGCTCATGCCTGGCGGGAGCTCGGTAACTGAACCACTAAGGGGCATAGATTAAACAACCTGTTCGCAAAGAAGAAACAGGGGACCCCAGTAATGGCAGGCCAGTGAATCGCTCCATTATATAGATTCCGGTGCAATTGTTACAGGATTTATTTCAATAAGCTGATCGATTTCACTATTTCGCATGTTTCATTCTGCCCGATATCCATACGAGGAAGTTCGTGCGATTCAATAAATTAGCCCCCTTCAGCCTCAACATGATAATTCAGTATCAAACCCTTTTACCCTCGAGGATCAACCTGGCGCTTACCCAAGTCCCATGGTTCGCCGGGCGCCCTATATTCCTATGTCTTCTGATTTCAAACGCGTATGGATTGCGGAACATGATAACGGCCGGGTCTATATCGCGACACTATCCGTCACGGTGAACACCAGCAAAACAAGCCGCTTATCAAAGGACACCAAAAGACTCCGGGCTTGTCACGCCGTGACTTGCGAGGGTGAGCGTTCCCGGGAATATCTCATGGTTGGGTCCTGCCGGTAATCGCGAAAACCTAATCCAAATCGTATTTGCGGATCAGGCGCAGCAGGGTTTGTCGGGAAACGTTCAGGCTGCGGGCTGCCGCGGTTCGGTTGCCGCCCAGCATTTCCAGCCTTTTTTTCAAGATACGGCGCCTGTAGGTTTCTTCCAATTGCTCCAGGCTGCCCTCCTCCGTCGGCAGTTCGTCCCGGTCCGATGTCCCGCGTAGGAACGGCAGGACCTCCGCGGCCGACATGGCTTCGCGACTGCCCCAGTGCACCAGCAATTTCTTGATATAGGTCTCCAGTTCGCGAACGTTACCCGGCCAGTCGTACTCGCGCAACGCTTGGAAGAAGCTGCGATCGAAGAATACCCGACGTCCGGGTTGGAAGCGATCCACGAACCAGCTCACCAGCAGAGGCAGGTCCTCGAAGCGTTCGCGCAGGGCCGGCAGGTTGATCTCGCAGTTGACGATGCGGAAATACAGGTCCTCTCGGAAGGCGCCGCTGTTGATCATGGCGTGCAGGTCTTTATTGGTGGCCGTAACCAGGCGGATATCTACCTTGCGCACCTTGTTCTCACCGATGCGGGTCAACTCGCCCTCTTGGATGACACGCAGCAGGAGAGATTGGATCTTGGGGTTGATATCGGCGATCTCATCCAGGAACAGGGTGCCGCCGTCGGCCATTTCCAGCATGCCCCGGCGGTCGCTGATCGCGCCCGTAAAGGCGCCCCGGGCGTGGCCGAACAGCTCGGCCTCCACCATGGACTCGGCCAGGGAGCTACAATTCACGGCCACGAACGGACCCTGGTGACGCGGTGAGGCGGCGTGAACGGCGCGTGCGATCAATTCCTTACCCGTACCGCTTTCACCCCAAATGAAGATGTTCATGGAAGACGGGCCGTAGAGACGAACCTGTTCCAGGGCCTCCGTCAGTCGCGGGCTTTTGCCCACGATGCCGAAGAAACCGGTTCCGCCCGGTGCATGTCTTGACTCCGTCAGCGTCGCCCTGGCCCCCGCACCCTGGAGGGCCAGCGATAAAAGCCAGGCGTGGAAACGCAAGAGGAACTTGTTCCCGATCAGGGGCTCACCCCTGTCTGAACCGCGGTGCTCGAACCAGGCAAAGGCCTGCTCCCGGTTTTCCAGGGACAGCGGGAGAATAAGTACTACGACCGTTTGGTCCTTCTCGTCCAACAGGGTAACCGTCGTGGGACCGGCGGCATCGGATTTTCGAAGCCGTTGCAGGTGTTCTTCCAAGGCGGGTTGCAACGCGGAACCCTTGCGTGCGGGCAGGCGCTGCCATCCGTCGGCTACGGCGCGATGAGCGCCCCAGCGTTCGTAGGGCCAAATGCGCGCCATTTCGCGACACACGTTGCCCATCACGGCGTCGGGAGCCGGTTGCCTGGGATTGACATCGGCAAACAACCGCCACAGGCGCTCCAGTTCCTCGCCCGAGATTTCGGAAGCCTCGCTCAGCCGACTGAAGTGCTCGCGCAACAGGCCCGCGTAACGCGCGCCGCTCGTGCGCATCCTCTTTTCGAAAACCCGGGCCAGGGCGGGCGTCAACTGGTCCTCGGGCCAATGACCGGCTTGAATGGCGGCGGCCAACAACTGGCCGTTCATGGCGCCGAAGTAGGAGTTGTCGATTTGTTTCAGCAGGCCCTCGAACGGTTCGCCGCTGTAGCCGGTCAGGTGGTCCAGCAGGCGATGCCGCCAGGCCGTGATTTGCGGGTAGTCGCCGCTTGGAGGAGCCGCGTCCTTACCTGCCGCAAAGCTGCCGATGCGCAAGGCCAGGTCCACTTCCGCCCGGACCAGGCTGTCATCGACGTCTTTGGCCAGGGCGTTCAGCTCCTTCATCCATGCCGTTACCTGGGATTCGTCGCGGTATAGGGCGGTTTGCAGCTTCAGGACCAGGCCGCGAATCAACTCCTCCGGCAGCTTCGCCTTGCGGGCCGCCTTGTCGTGACTCTCGGCATGGCGGTCGAAGGCTTCAAGGTCGTTCAACAACCAGTTGCAGGCCATGAAATGGTTGAGAATATTGCAGGTAGTCGTTTTGTCGCCGCTCGCAACGGCTTCCTCGAACAGGGGCTGAAAGTGTTGGTAGGCAAGCCGGCAACTGCCGTGGAGCAGTTCGGCATAGGCAAAATTGTAGCGGGCATGGGCCGATTCGATGGGGTTGCCGGCGGACTCGAAGCAGGTCAAAGCGGCGCGGTAAGCCTCCATGGCTTTTTCGGGGAGGTTGTTGCGGAAGCTCAAGTTGCCGAAATGCTTGAGTATGCGCCCGCGCCAGTTCAGGTCATGGTGATTGCGTACCTGGTCCACGGCGGTACGGGCCGGGGCCAGACCTCGATGGTAATGACCCGAACGCCAGGCCCGAAGACTTTCAAGCAGCGGAGTTTGGACACGGGTGTTTTTCTGTCCCAGGGACACGGCGCAAAACGCGATGCGTTGCCGCCAATCGTCCCGGGTTTCCAAGTCCAATTCCGCCAGGTCCATCTGCTGAAGCCGGTTCAATGCCCACAGTCCCTCGCGACGATTATCCGAGGCCGTCGCCAGTTCCAGCATCTGCAGGGCGGCGAAGGCGCGAACGCCCTCGGTGACCTCCCTGATGCCCGAAAGCCGGCGGTAATCTCGAAAAGCCGATCGCGTTTTACCGTTTGCACGGGCCCTGGCCGCTCGGGCCGTGTATTCGAACGGCACATATTCAGCGGAATCGGCGGGCTTGAGCGTTTTGCCTTGCAACAGGCGCATCCATAAGTGAAACACCCTGAAGCCCTCGAAACGGGTGCGCCGGTAGACTTCCTGCATGCGTTGGAAGGTGGCGACGGACATGGCGGTCTCGCAGGCCGACAAAAGCTCGCGAACCATGTTTGGAGGCGGACCTTCAGGACTGAGACGCGTGGTCAGGTAGGTGACCTGAACCGGATCGGGCAGAGCGCGCGCCCGCTCGTCCTCCAATAATCGGCGTGATAGCAGGAGCATGTCGCTCTTGGGCATGTTGTTGCGACAGAAGGCGCCCACGGCCGGGATGATGATGCGGTAGGCGCCGCCGTCGCCGCGTCGGATGAAGTTGTAACGAGCCAATCCCTTCAAGTAGGGCCCCAGTTGCTTCAACTTCAGCACCCGTTCCAAGTCGACTCGGGTCAGCGACCGTTCGGTACAGCTTAAAAGGCGTAATACCTTTTGTTCCCGAGTATCCAGATGGGCCCAGCATCTCCGCAAAAAATTTTCCTGGGCTCGTTGATGCCCGTGCATCTCATCCAGCCAAAGGAAGTAGAGAATCTCCTGGCGATTGGTTTGGGACATGATGCGTTGCGGCGGTCGCCAGTCCTCCTCGTCACCGGCCGGAGTGCGTAATATCCGGTCCAAACGCCGGTCGTCCATTGGCGCCGGGTGAAGAAAGGACCAACGGAATTTCAACTTCTTTTCCAGGGTGCGGAAATTGCCGTGGGTGAACGAGTCCCCGGTAACCACCAACAGCAGCGGTACGCGGCATATCCAGGAGACAAGTTTGCACAAGGCCTGAAGCGAAGCCTCGTCAAGATTTTGAATATCTTCCACGCAGATCACGAACCCACGGCAATGAGCGGGCACCAGGGCCTCGGTCAAGCGATCTAAATAGGAATGCCAGTTATGCCGTACAGCCGCCTCGTCGGAGGTGAGTTCGGACAGCGGTTCCAAATCCCGCTCCAGTTCCGGCCGGTTGAGGTGTGGTAAAACCCCCTCGCCGAGCAGGTAGATAAAATCGTTGATCAGCTTGTAGGTCCGGTTTGCCTCTTCCTCCACCCAGGAGTGAAAGACAAGGAATCCCTTCTGCTCGGCGGTGCGGGTGAAGGGCAGTAAGCGGCCTACCCGCTCCCGGCCGGGATAGACCTGCACGGCAACGGCGGCGGGCCCGTCGTTGGTTTCCGCCAGGGCCGTTTCCAAGCGTTCGAGGGTCACCGTATCCCGGCCGCCGACCCAGACGGGTTGCTTGGACGCGGAGCCCAGCACGCGCAATTGTTGTTGTAACCGGGACCAGTCGGGACGATCCAATGGATCTGCCTGTAACATGGCGCCCAGCAAGGTGTCCCAGGTCTTGCCCAGGTGACGGTGGAAGCGGTTCACGCCCGGGAACGTTTCCCGGGTCCTGTAGGGGCGACCGGCCAGAAAGTGATAGAGCAAGGCGCCGTAATGATAGATCTCGCTAAGCGGACCGGCCCGCCCGCCCGCCAGTAACTCCGGCGCGGTATAGCGCACGTCCAGGTTGACGGGGCTTTCCCCGGTGGAATCGCTCGAAGGCCGAGCCCCCTCGGCGCCGTAGATCCGAATCCCCCCGGCTTCGTCGATAAAAATGTGATGTAACTGTAACCCGGGATGAACCAGGCCCTCCGAATCCAGGAAAGCGCCCAGGCGAGCCAGGGCCTGAAAGATCTCGCTGAGCTGTGCACCCCGTAACCGGGTCGCCTTGATTTGCGTCAGATCCTGAGCGTCCTCAGGCGGGGACGGCAGCAAGGCCAGGAAATGATCGTCAAACTCCAGAAAGCGATAGACGGGCGGTAAGGCGGGATGGCGTACGGCACACCAGCGCTCCAACAAATCGCGGACTCCGGGTTGTTTGGGTAGGGACTTGCCCAGGAGAGAGTGACCGGCTAAGGTATCTTGAACATGGAGATAACCTCGAACAGGCGAGGCGGAGCCGACACGATAACGGGCATTCATCACGGATGGAATCATAGAAACCCCGATAGAAAAAAACGGCCTGAGACCAATAGACCTTGGAGGTATCATAGACCAAAGGGAATTTCGTTACAACCGCGGTATTTAACGTAACAACTTGACCTTACGCTGAATACCTCTCGCAAGCACCGGGTCTAAAAAGTAAGAGGAGGAGCCGAATTCGACCCCTCCTCTATAATTCACGGGAGGTAAAGATAATTGGGTAGCCGCCGGAGGTAGTAGATGAGCTGCCACTCTTCTCACAGTGCTTAGAGGACGACTGACAAATCCTCTTGTGATAGTATTACTAACGACTGTGCACCTTCCGGTAGCCGTATGCCGGAAGCGTCGGCGCCGGCTTATCCAGACGCTCGAAGCCTTATTTGCCAATGCTTCTGACACAATCGATACTATCACGGCCCCATCTACCGGGCAATAACAAAAGTAATTAAAAATCAATCGGAAACTTACTCAAGATTTCTTTTTAAAATACTTACTGAATATGTTTTATTTCGCTAACAGAAGTACGGAAACTAGCAACGCAAAGGATTGTTTTTTTACAACGACCCTAATTCTCCTACCCGCCTCATCTGTTATTCATCCTGCTTTTTCCGTAATGCCATCTTCGCAAAGCAACGAGGGGTGGGTCCATACAGACTCCGCCCCTCGGCTTTCCACAAAACGGATCATCATGGTTGGTTAGATGTGCCCCGGTAGGGAAGCCGTTAGTTTATCGAGGTGATGCGGCTATGGCCGGGTCGCCGGCAAGATCCAAACCCGCGTTGAGTTTTTCCAGAACGGTTTGCGAGGGCTGGTGACCGCTGCCCGCGGCTTTTTTGAACCAGTAGCGAGCCTTATCGCCGGAGCGCGGCAAGCCCTGCCCGCCAAGGTATTGATAGGCCAGGTTACTCTGTGCCGGGGCATATCCTCGGGCGGCTGCCTTGCGGAACCATGAGGCGGCCTCGGCCGCATCTTTCTTGACGCCGTGACCATGCCAGTACATGACACCCAGGTTGTTCTCGGCCATGGACATGCCCAGCGCGGCGGCCCTGCGGTACCACTTGACCGCCGTCAGGTCATCGCGGGTTACTCCCTCGCCGTGATTGTAGATGCGCCCCAGGTTGAACATGGCGACCGCGCTGCCCTGTTCGGCCGACAGCCGGTACAGTTCCACGGCGCGGCGTAGGTTCTTTTCCACGCCCGCACCATGCTGGAAGAGATAGGCCAGGTTGTTGCGCGCGGCGGCATGACCCAGATCGGCGGCGCGTTGGTAATACGATGCGGCCATGGCGAAATCCTGTTTGACGCCGGTTCCCGTTTGGTAGCGGTAACCCTGCCAGGCCAATGCGGCGGGTGAACCGACGGCGTCTAGATGAATGACCGTGGCGTTATCGGCGCGGCCGGCGTCCTGGAAGATCGGTTGTTGAATCGGTGTTTCGGAGGGAAAAAGAGCCAGTGTCAGCAGTAATACGATCATCATGACCTCGCGTTTTCAGATATTGGGTAGACGGCGAAACAGAGACGAGAGGTAGAGAAACTCAATGGTGTATTGTTTTCTTACCTACCGATAGGTAGGTTACATGGGTAAAAAATAAACGGCGCTCCGGCCGTTCGATCAGGCAGTTGTTTCGGCGGCGACGTTCCCGCGCACCAGGTCGTTCAATTGCTTGATAACCAGGTCCAGCATGGTTTCATCGTTGGATACTCTGGCGAGTTGCAGTGCACCCTGCATCCCGGCGTAGACGAATCTTGCAAGAGGCAACGCCTCGGTCCCCGGTGCGAATTCACCGGTTTCGCGGCCTTGCTCGATCACATCCACCAGCCATTGCCGCTGACCCTTCATGACCTTGCCCATCTCCGCACGGACGGGGTCGGCCAGGGTGTTCCACTCCGCGCTACAGGCGCCGACCATACAAATCTGGTCCTTGCCCCTGAACATTTGGCGGTAGGTCTCGAAAAGCGCGTCCAGCTTTTGACCCGGCGCGGCGTCTTTTGCCTCCAGGTTACGGGACCAGTTGCGCAGTTCTTCGCGGAAGTCGGCGATCATGGCCACGGCCAGATCCTCCTTGCTGGGAAAATGGTAGTGAATGGATGCTTTACGGATACCCAGCCGATCGGCCAGATCCTGGTAACTGAACCCGTTGTAACCTCGGGTCAGGAAAAGCTCCAATGCGAGCTGAAGGATTTCGTTTCTGGTATCTCGTCTCTTGCTCAAAGGCGTCTACTCCGTCTTCCACTAATCTACCTACTGGTAGGTAAAAAGTCAAGGCGAGCGCCGATCTATTTTGTAAGTATCTGACTTATTGATTTTTGGAAATCAGGTGGCGGCTGTTCCGGTGCGTAAAGTCTCCACTAAAGCGGCGATTTGACGAGATGAAGGGATCTCGTTGAACACCAGGCCCGCTCTTTGGAAATAGGCGGAATCCTCAACCAGGGCTTTGGTGGTCTTGTCCTTCAGTACCTTGGCCGCCACACCCAGTACCAACGGCGTTTCATCGGTATCGCGCAGTTGCATCAACCTGGCTTTCAGGTGGGTTTCATGCCAGGGGTGGAATAATTCCAGGGCGACCGTGAAGCCTTGTTTGTGGCGAAGCGTGTAGTCGGGAAAGCAATAGAATTCACCGGGCAAAGGTACGAAGTCGGCGCCCTGATCCACCTCCCAATCCGGCAATTGCCGTCTCAGGCCGCCGACCACCGCTTCAACCTCGCGGGGGACATAAGCCAGGAATCGTTGTTTCTGGGGCTCGATACCACAATCCTGGGTGAGATTCAGGGCTAAATCCGTGTTGACTCGCGGTGATACGCGGGCCGTCATGACCCAGGACGGCATATGCAACAGGGCGGGAAAGAAATTGGCCAGGTTCATGCCGTACTTGCGGGTTCGGGTGAACAGGCTCAGCGGGCCGCTGATAATCAGCCGGGTGACGCCGCGGTCTTCCTTTTGGATTTCGGCAAGCAGTTGTTGGAAGCGCAGGTTTTTGAACAGTTGCCGCATCTTGGCCGCGCCCGGTGAACGCAGCAGGACTTCCAACTTCCGGCAATGCAGCAACAGCCATTGCACCTGGGCGGTATTGTAGAGGTGGATCAGTTTCAGCGGAGTGAGGGCCTTGAACCTGCCCACGGGATGGTACATGGGCAGGTCGCTGAAAAGGTCAGCGCGAATTTCGGCCACGGGGCGGTCCAGGGAATGTTCGACGGCCTTCACATAGCTTTCCAAAGATTCGAACTCACCACTGCCAAGCAGGTCGAACGCTTGAGCAAAAACCTCGTTGCGGTACGCCGGCCGTTCATCGTCCGAGGGCGTCACAAACTCGGTTCGGTCCAACAGCAGTTTCTCCAAACCGCGAGAGATGGCGGCTTCGACGGGGCTTGCCTCGATCAGGCGAGCGCTCTCTTGCTCCAATTCCATACGAGTACTGCCGCGCGCCGCTTTGAAAACCGAGACCAGCGCGGTTGCCTGGTCTAGAAGCGATTTGTCCTCGGGATCCAAAAATCGGGGCTTAATTTCGCCCTTCGTCACCCTGAATCGAATCAGGTCCTTGGTAAGCATGATGCCGTTTCCTACGTTTATTGATGAAGTATTCCCGCGTGTCCGCGGAGATCAGTTCGTACAGCACGGCCATTTTGCCGGGTCTGCCGCGCAGAATGCGGCCCAGGCGTTGAACGTGCTCGCGAACGCTGCCGCTGCCGGATACGATGATGGCTACGTTGGCGTCCGGTACGTCCACCCCCTCGTTAAGCACCTTGGACGTAACCAGAATGCGGAAATCACCACTCCGGAAGGCTTCGAGAAAACTCTCGCGTTCCTTGGGCCGGGTGTGATGGGTGAGTACCGGAAGCAGGAACTTGCGACCCAGCCGGTAGGCCGTTTCGTTATCCTGGGTGAACACCAGAATCCGATCCTCGCGGTGTTGCACAATCAGATCCCAGACCCATTCTTCCTTGGCGGATGAAGCCAGCGACAGCTGTTTTTGCAGGCGGTAGGCCTTGAAGACGCGACGTCCCTCGGGTGTGCGGCTGGTACGCCAAAGAAACTGTTTCCAACCGTTGCGCGAGGAGATGGAGATATTCTCCTCCTCCAAAAATTCACGGTAAAGTTGATTGGCTTCCTCGTAACGGGCGCGCTCATCGGGTTTCATGTCTACCTCGATGGTCACCACCTCATAAGGCGCCAGGGTGCCGCCGGTCAAATCGTGAATTTTTGCGCGGTATCGCAAGGGCCCGCATAGCTGGTACAATACCGCCTCGCCGCCGTCCACCCGTTCAGGGGTTGCCGTCAGACCCAGGCGGAAAGGCGCCATGTTGCTGATGGCCAGGAAGCGGTACTGCTCGCCGGGCAGACGGTGGGCCTCGTCGAAGACGGCAAAGCCGAACCGGTTGCCCTTATGCGGCACGAACATGAGCGCCGAATCGTAGGTAGTGACCGTGATCGGAGCCATGTCCTTGTAACCCCCGCCCATACGGCCGATCTCTGCATCCAGGTGTTTGCTCAAGACAGCGTGCCACTGGTGCATCAGGTCGATGGTGGGCACGTGGACCAGGGTCGGCCGCCGTACCACGTGGATCAACAGAACGGCCAGGATGGTTTTCCCGGCACCGGTGGGCAGTACGACCACGCCCTCGCGACCGCCCTTCAACCAGGCTTCACGCGCCTCCGCCTGAAAGTGACGCGGCTCGATGGCTTGGACAAAGGGAAAGTTCAGCGGCTCGAAATCGCGCGCGTGGTCGGCGAAGGGAATTTTGCGGCGATGCAATGTCAGGGCAATTTTGCGGTACAGGTTGGCAGGCGCCCTGTACAGACGCACCCGATCATCCCATTTCACCGCGGGCAGATAGCTTTTGACCGGGTCATCGAGCCCCTTCAGGAGGAGGGTTCCCTTGTCGAAAAACAACTCAATCTTTGCTTCGGCCACGGTGCCACCTAAACTTTGGTTTCGCATTCAAGCGTGATTATACATACAATGGGGCGAGTTTGGGCAAACCGTGGAGATTGAATGTGATGCTCTGGTACCTTCTCATTCTGATCGGAACCTTTGTAGAAGGCGAATTCACCGTCATGGCAGCGACCGCGGGCGTACTTTGGTCGAATCTTCAGGTCCTTCCCCTGGTCCTTGTTGCCTGGTGCGGATCATTTCTCGGCGATATCCTTTTCTTTCAGTTGGGCAGGAGCCACGGGGAATCGTTTAAAGCGCGTCTGCCGAAATTGGGCGAGCGTATGGATCGCGTGGTGAGCCTGTTGGCCAAACGTCCATTGCTGACCATCTTCATTTTGCGTTTCCAGATCGGGATGCGCATGCTGGGTAACTTCTCGCTGGGTTGCAGTTCCATGGACCGAGCGCGATACTTGAAGCTGAACCTGGTCGCCTGCCTGGTTTGGAGCCTGTTTACCACGGTGCTTTGTTATTATTTTCTGAAATACACGGCCGATCTTTGGGAAGCTCTGTTTCAGTTGTAATGCAGGGTTTCCGGACTCTGCATCGATGTTTGAAAAATTTCATCGCCTCAGCCGGTCTTTGCGTCATAATAGCGGCAATGAAAATTCGGGCTGTAAACCCACCCTGAATATCGGCGCTTGCGGAAAGGATCGGTACGCTTGACTGTTTTTGTTTTCAGATGCCTGATGGTCGTTTCCATGCTGGTCGTGCTTTGTGGTTGTCAACGAGAAGCTCCACGAAAGCGCGCCTTCTACTTTTGGAAAACCGTGTACGACCTGCAACCCGACGATATGGCCTCGATGGCCTCCCTGTCGGTGGATCGGTTGTATATCCGTTTCTTCGATATCGTCTGGGATGAGGCGCGACAATTACCCAAACCGGTGGGTTCCATCGAGGTTTTACCCGGCGCTTCCATCCCTGCAAACCTCACACCCGTGGTGTTCATCACCAACGAAACCATGTCGGCTTTGGATCAACCCGGCCTGGAGGAACTGGCTCGCAATACCGTGGAACAGGTCTTTCACCTGGCCCGACCGTTTCCCGATGCCGAGATAACCCAATTTCAGGTGGACTGCGACTGGACACCGGGTTCGCGAGACAATTATTTCTATTTTCTAAGGACCGTCCGAACCCTCTTGAAGCAACGCGGCCGGGACCTGCTTCTGAGCGCTACCGTTCGGCTGCACCAGTTGCGTGATCGTGAAACCAACGGTATTCCTCCGGTTGACCGAGGGGTCTTGATGGCCTATCACACGTCCTCTCCGCTGGAATACGCCCCCGGCAATTCCATTCTAGACCTTGAACTTGCCGCCGGCTACCTTCGCAACGCGCCGGTCTATCGCATCCCGCTGGACCCGGCGCTGCCCGTCTTCGGCTGGGCCGTTCAGTATGACGCCAACCGGCGTTTCGTGCGTTTGTTGCGGCAGGTAGACGCGCATAGTTTCAAAGACACTTTCCTGTGGACCCACGCGGGAAAAGATTTGTATCGAGCCAACACCGATACCTACCTCGACAATCGCCGAATCATGACCGGGGATCTGGTAGAATTGGAGCATCAATCCCTGGATCAGTTAGAGGCGTTGGCCCGATTGCTGCTGCCTCACGCCGCGCCGGGAGGCACTGTCTTGCTTTTCGATTACGACAAAAAACATATCGACCGTATCACCGGTAGCCGGATGAACCGCCTGGAGGTTCCGCTTGCAAAGTTTTAAACCGATTCTTCTACTTATTATCTCTCTTCCGCCCGCGCTTGCCTGCGGGCCTCACTGGCCGGCGCAAGGCCAGTATAGCTTCTTCGATCACCGCGTGGTCGGCAATCCCTTGTGGTCTCACTGCTTCCGCGTTCACAAGGGCATGGATTTTCAAACCTTCCCCCAAATGCCGGAGAAATGGGACCACAAAAAGATCATGGAACGGGAATGGGAGGACTATCAACAGCAATTGGGAACCAAGGTCCCCCTGGCTTGGATGATCTTCAACGCCGGGCAGGCGGAGATTGAAGCCGAGTTGAAAAAACACGCGGACGATGAAAGCGTCACGGCCGCCTTGAACTATCTCTTATTCACCAAAAAGGTCGCGCCCTTCACCTCCGCCCCCAAATACTGGTCCTGGCAGAGCCCGGAACCGGACCAGTCACAACTGCCGGTCCTTTTGGAAACCCTGCGCGAGGCCGTCAATCAGACCCAGTCGCCGTTTCTACGCATGCGCTACGGCTACCAACTGGTGCGCCTGACCTGCAACATGGGTCTGTATAACGAGTCGCTCGATGCCCACGACAAATACGTGGCCGGCGGAAAATCGAAGTCCATCTTCTACCTGTCACAGGGCTGGAAGGCGCGTGCGCTTATGCTGCAAGGGCGGCGCGTGGAAGCCGCCGGCACCTATTGCGACATCGCCGATCAGTATCCCGGTCGGGCTCACAGCGCCCGTCTCTCCCTGAAGCTGATGAAATTGACCGACCAGGAGTGGAATGACCTGGAAACCGGCTACACCAACGCTCATAAAAAGGCTAACGCGGTCTTCTATCGGGCCGTCCTGCAAAAGCGAGAGTATGCCGCGAGCACCCTGGCCAAATTGGTGGCGTTGGAGCCCGGTTCCGATCGCACCGAGGCCCTGCTGGTGCGCATGATCCACGGAATCGAACGCTACAACATGGATACCGACCACAAGGCATGGTTTACCGAGACGCCCGCGCACGATCGCTACGACGCGCTGGTGGAACTCTGCGCCAAAACAGCGCGCCGGGACGATGTTCGTCGTCCCGTGTTATGGTCCCTTGCCGGCTCCTACCTGGCCTTGCTGGGCGGCAAGATCGATAAAGCCAGGGTGCTTTATCAACAAGCCGAGGCAACCGGTTCGGATAATGCCAATATCAAATGGCAACTCGCCATGCAGAAGTTCCTGCTGAGCTTTCAGCAAAAACGGGAAGGGCTGCCCCTGGAGCAGAGCGATGCCCTGGCCGCCCTTCTGAAAGAATATGTTCCCATGGGTTATCCGCTGAGTAATCGAAAAACCTATCGGTCCCTGCTGATGCTGGCCCTGCATCGCATGGTCGCTTCCGGGGACGGTATGCGAAGCGGCATGATCATCTGTGCGGCCGGTTTCGAAACCTACGGCACCAAGGTGTTCGAGTGGGGCGCCGATGACAAGGCTCTGGCCGAATTGGAAACCATGTTCGGAGGCGACGTAAGCAACTTCGATCGTTTTCTGCTTGAATACTCACCGCTCCGAGACCGCGAGGCCGTGATCCATTACCGCGCCGTGGACCTGGTTCGTCGCGAGGATTACGCTCAGGCCCGCACCCATTTACAGCGGCTGCCGCCGGACTACTATGGATTGGCCGCGATACGCTTCAGCCGAGAGAACCCCGAGTTCGTTGAGGAACCGAAGATAGAAACCACCGACCTGCCCAAGTTCTGCGACCTGATGATTCAAATGCAGGAGCAGGCTGTCGCCTCGGAAACCTCCGATCCCAAGGCCGCCGTGAAACTGCATGAAACGCTGGGCAATATCAAGTACACCCTTGAGCGAACCCACTTCCCCGAGATCGCCCACGCAATTCCCCGACGTAAGTCCTGGAAACCGGTCACCAGCTTTTACGACAGTCCCGAAGCCTTCTACGACATGGGCGAGGCAAAGAAACTGCGCACCGATGCCCAGGTCGCTTTCGAAGCCCGTTTGGACAACTTTCGACGAGCGGAGAAACATTACCGACGAATCGTTGAACTGAACGCGGACCGCGAGTTGGCGGCCAAAGCCTGCGTGCTGGTGCAAATCTCTCGCAACCAGTACCTGTACCACAAGGTCGAACCGAACTCCGGCAATTACGCCTATTTCTATAAGCTGGCGAAAGAATACGGAGACACCGAATTTTACAAGGACTTTTCCCAAAAATGCCCGCCGGCAAAGTTGTTCCAATAAAAGGGAACCAGGCCGGATGTGGGACGGCGCCCACATCGTCGCGGACGCCGTCCTGAACCTGTTTGAAAGCTTGGAGCTGTTTTACAAGCCTCTCAGCGCTTCCAGCGTTTCTTCCGGCTCGGGGCGTTTGGTGTAGTCGGGATGAACGGCCGCGTAACGCACGGTTCCGGTCTTGTCCACCACGTAGCGAGCGGGCATGGCCAGGGTCCAGCCGGCCTCGCCGTTGGAGGCTTCAAGGTCCAGGCCGAAGTTCTTGTAAAGAGCGATCAGGTCATCGGGCAGCTTGAAACGCAGGCCCAACTGTTCGGCGAACCGGTTCTCTTCGTCACGCAACAAGTCGAATCCCAACTTCCTCTGTCCGACCAGTTC
>JASJCB010000226.1 GCA_030066195.1 Acidobacteriota bacterium | reverse complement strand
AGAACCATTTGTTGGGGCGATTGTGACTTCAAAAATCTACCTACTGACGGAGATTTTTGTTAAACCCCCCCGTGCCGGCATGGAGGGCGGCGGGTTTCTGCCGCCCTTCTTTTGCTTGCCGGGCTCAGGGCTCCGTTGCCGGGGTTTCCTATCCTTCCCGCGTAATGGCGAAGACTTTGGATGACGGGAGCCGGAGCAGGACCACATCGACAACGGTCGTTGCGAGTGGTTTGATCAACCCGCGTATATCGTCCGGTTCCAAACGATGGGAGAACGGGACGTAGAGAATTTCATCGCTCAGCGGTTCGTGGCCCGTAATTTCCAGATCCAGTCCCAGGACATGATCCAAAAGATCCTCGAAACCGTTCTCGGATTTCTGCAGTCGGAAGTACATGGTCATGGTGCCTTTCTCATAACGGTTGATATGTTTGTCCTCTAAAAGTTTTGGGAGAGAAACGGCGTCTTTTGCCTGACTTGTATCGGATTTTAAATAGAGGTCGAAGTGTTCAACTGAATTTCCGTGTTGGTCCCTGATCCGGAAAATCACCATCGCGTGTTTTTCGTATTGGGATCTTGGGTACCACTCCCGCCATTTCCATTTCAATTGCGCGGCCTGCCGGAAAGTCTCTTCAGTAGCCTCTCTGAAGAATTCCACCCGCCCCTGGTAAGCTTCCGGGTCATTTTCCGGAACGCTGAGCGCGCTCTTGATCAGGGGAAGCACCTGTTCACGGGTGGCCTTGCCATGGACGATGCTCAGATCCCCGATATGCGCCGTTTCAAAAGGAACCGCAAAGGGGATTTGGATCGGCGCTGCCATGTCTTCCCCAGTTGACGCATGATAATATTCGGCGCCGACAGGCACGCTCTTTTTCCGGCGGCGTAGTTTGATCATGGTGGTCACTTTTGCCGCAGTGAGCAGGGGTCCGTCCGATGAAAGGTATTCGGGTTTGGGTTCGATGCAGATGTAGGCGAAATTAAGATTGCCCGCCGCCACACGTACGGTACAGTCTGAAGAATCTTCCTTCACGTAACGGATGGGCAAGGGGCGCATCAGTTCGGGAATCTGTGATCCGATCAAGCAGTATTCTTGAACCTGGTAGTCGGCAAGCATCCCGTTCCCTTTTTTCCGGAAGTGCAGATGCAGGTCCAAGGTTTTGCCGGCACCGAATTCCAGTTCCCGCAAAACCTGAATCCCGGACTCCGTGCCACCGAAAATTTTACGTCCCCAGCGAGCCAGTTGACCCCGCCCGATGTGGGCCAAACCACTCCCGAAATTGGCCCCGGCAAGATGAATGAAGTTAATGATGGGGCTGGGTTTAGGACTGTGGTTTTTGATCCAATTGCGGGTGACCAACGCGCCGGTGCTGTGAATAATCACATGGAAACCTGATTTCAGCAGGTGTTCGTGCTCTGTGCTGTGCAGCGCACGGTCCATGGCGAAGGCAACGTCGTCAAGCGATACACCGTCGTCCAAAGAAATCCAGCGACTGAGATCGATCTCTGTAATGACGCTTTCGCCGAACTCTTTTCTGAGGTCATCAGGGAGGCTGCCGTAGATGGCTTGTACTGTATTGTTCCGGCCTTCAGTGCTGTAGCCGTGAATGAGTAGTATAGGCTTCATATTAAACTCCAATCCGGAAGGTGATTCATAGCTTGTCACCTTTTAGGCCGGCGACCGAAGGCCCCGCTCCGTGTTTTCTCTGTGTTTGGAATATATTGTTCATAAGTCACTTATGGTCCGTATTCAGGTCCTCGCGGGGTCCAACGGTGAACCGGGGGCGTGTTTGAGGCTTCCTCTTCCTGTCCGCAGCAATTCAACCCCGCGTATCCCAAGACTTCCAGAATAAAAGCCATATTGCTTCGTCTGACTTCCTCGTTGTCCGGCACGCGTCTTCTGGTGTGGGGGGTCTCGATGTTCAGGAAGCGTACATCTTGGCCCAACCGTTCATACAAAGTCGAAAGATCGGTTTGCGATTCACTTCCCGCGGCGTCACTGGAACCGGACTGCCAGACCACATTGACATTCTGTTGACTCAAGGTGTCGAAATCCCGTTCATTGGTCGTCCAAATCACATGATCGGGTTGCAAAGGATTACCGATGTGGCATTTGCGAATCTCGGGAAGGTTACACCAGCGAAAAATATTGGTTGTCCCCCCTCGGCTCATTAGCGAACTGAAATTAGCTCCGTTCAGATTGCCCAGTCTGGCTCGAAGATCGGCTCTGCTTCCCCTTCCCGTTTCGGTTTCGCGATCGATATCCTCGTAGAGCGAAGCAATGTGATGACCGATACCCGGAATGGCTCTTCGGTAGGCGGCAGTATCGCTGATTGTGTTGTTATGTAAGGCGACCGTTGGGATCGAAAAGTTGTTCGAACATTCCCTAACGGCGAGAAAGTATTGCATTTGTGCGGCGCGTAAATCATTATGTCCGGTGATATAAGTCCGGCAGGCCGTTTCATCCCGTGTACATTCCTGCTGAATCGATTCGGGGAATAATTCATTAGGATCTCGTAAACCCGCACCTCTGATCCATACGGATCGACTGGTGCCGTCGCGAACAATAGCCAGATTATATCGGCATTCGCGATGAAGGGTTTCAGCAGCCTGGCGGGCATTGCGTTCGTCGTTGTGAAGAAAAACCAGACAGGCGCATGGCGGCGTGTTTACGGCCGGTCGAACTTCCAGGGAAGCTCGTCCGGCGGGCACCGTCCATTCCGGCGGGTCCGCGGGTTCCGGCCGTTCTCCGGGACCATAGGGCCCAATCTCGGGCAACCTGCGAAGAGTGCCGGAATGGTTGTCGCCCCTTTGTTGCACCACGTGGGTCAATTCATGGGCCATCAGGCGTTTCCCCTTGTTTGTGGTCGGATGGTATTGCCCTGTTCCAAAGACAATATCGTTGCCCAGTGTGAAGGCCCTTGCTCGAATGGAATCGGCGACTGTAGCGGCTTCCGGGTCGGTATGCAAGCGCACCTTGGAGAAATCGCGACCGAATCGAGATTCGAAGAAATCCCGTGAAGAAGCATCGAGCCGTCGGCCGGCGCCCCTCAGGTTTTGTATATTCGCGGCCACATCGGTTGAAACGAATGAGGGGCCGGTGGAGGCAGGCCCGGCTTGTGTGCTTTCCTCTTCTTCCTCGTTGGGTTGGCGTTGCAACTCTTCCTCGCATTCCTGACACTTACGCTGAATAACAGGCGCATGATTGAGAACAGTCGGTACATTTTCAGAGGGGGGCATCCGCATGACTTGATCGGCAAACCAATCGGCCTCTCGTTCGGAGACGTCGTCCGGTGAGCCGATAGTCAGTTTGGGTTGAACCCGATTGCCGCTCAATACCTGTCTGATCGCCGTTTTATTTGAGTGAAAATTGGAATAGGACAAAGGCATGATCGTCGGTTGCCGTAAAGTTCCTTTTTTCGACCGATGAACGAAGGTTCTCATGACAAATCTCCAGGATTTATTCAAAATATAGGTCCGATCCGGAGGTCGTGCAAATTTTTGATTTTTTGAGCCCTGGCGATCTTTGCACATTGATCAAGGACAAAAGGCGGCTCCCTCTGATCCTATCGAAAATTTTGGAACCTGAGGCCATCGACCGAAGGCCCCGCTCCTGATGGCTCACGACGAGCCATCAAGGGATGTCGGGGTGTACCCTCAGGCATCGAGCCATTCCCTGGCAAGGGTCGTCCCCCGCGTGATCGCTTCATTCCGAGATGTCGCTAAAGGGTGTTACCCCAACGGTAGGCCATACCCCTTTGCCAAAACTCAATCCCGTTCAGGGCACAATTCAAGGAGACAATATCATGAAAAAATGGATCTACATCCTACTCATTCTATCAGCACTACCGGCCACCACCAGGGAGGCCACACGGTACCCAACCCAAGAGGCTTTCTCATGCGTGGCGCCGCTTGGCAATTGCGTGATTGCCCCCAGATCCCGGTGGTCCCTTTAATCATCCCGCAAATACCGGCTTAGGATTTTCGCACAGCAAAACGACCGCGGCCGGACGATAACCCACCACCAAAAAACCCTCATGACATCACTCTCTTGAGAGGCAAGACACCCTCGCCCAACAGAGAGCACGAATCCGCGATGCAGGTTCCCCCTGCGCCGATCGGGGTACTCTGGCTGCCCGAGGAGGACAACCGTTTGGGCTACGCCTATGGGCTACACCCCGACCTGCCCAAGCGGCCCGTCACCTGGCCGGAGGCCGGCCGTGGCGTCATTCGCAAGCAGAGTTTTCGGGACATTACCGGGTGGGAAAACACCGCCCGCTTCGATATTTTTGAAGGCAACCACCCCGAAAGTGCGCCCGGCGGAACGGTCGTCAAGATGGCGTATTACTACCACTTTCTCTCCGTGGTCTACGTCGATCGTCTCAACTTTGGGCCGCTGCCCGATGGGATCGCGAAGAAATTCACCACCTTCCCGAGAACCTTCGAGGGCCTGACCGATGCTCTGCCGATTTAAGGCTACCGGCCCACGTAACCCGGCGACTGGCAAAACGGGGAAAAGCAGACCCTTCATTGGGTGAAACAACCGGAAACGGAGGTAGCGGAGTAAAACGCCGGCTTGGCGGTTGTGGTGTGCACTGCAACCGCGCAAGCGGGATGGCCGCTCCGAATCGATGCCGTGGTAGAATCGCAACAAAAGCCACAGGAGTTTGCCATGAGCGATGATTTGGCGGTCATCAAGGCGTTGGAGCGGCAGGTTGGGCGGCGCATTAAGCGGGTCGAAGAGGTCGATGTTTATCCAAACAGCCAGAACGAATTCCAGCTCAGCGAAGAGGGAAAGGTTATCCGGTTAAACCTCTCGGAGATGTTGTTTGGGGACTTTTCACGTATCGCTGATTTGAAAGACCTGGAACATCTAGGGCTGGCCATGGTTGGTTGGGAGAGCATCAAACACCTTACCTCTCTTTCGAAGTTAATCCAGGTTAATCTTGGGAATAACCGAATCCAGGACATCACCCCGCTGGCCTCCTTGACCGCCTTGACCCGGCTTTTTCTATTCAACAACGAGGTCCAGGACGTCACCCCGCTGGCCTCCTTAACCGCCTTAACTGTGCTTGGTCTTTGGGGCAACCAGATCCAGGACATCACCCCGCTGGCCTCCTTGACTGCCCTGACCGAACTTGATCTTCGCAGAAACCAGATCCAGGACATCACCCCGCTGGCCTCCTTAACCGCCTTGACCATGCTTGATCTTCACAGCAACCAGATCAAGGACGTCACCCCGCTAGCCTCCCTAACCGCCTTGACTATGCTTAATCTAAGCAACAACCAGATCCAGGACATAGGCCCGCTGGCCTCCCTAACCGCCTTGTTCAGGCTTCGTCTATCCAAAAATCAGATCCAGGACGCAGGCCCGCTGGCCTCCTTAACCACCTTGAACGAGCTTCGTCTATCCAACAACCAGATCCAGGACGTTACCCCACTGGTACCCATACTGGAAAGGTTTGGAACGATTACCGAATCCGAGTTTTTCGAGGGATTGTCCCTCGGCGATAACCCCCTCAAACAACCGCCGATGGAGATCGTCAGACGCGGCAAAAAGGACGTACTTGCCTGGTTCGAAGCCCAAACGGAAACCCAGCGACCCCTCAACGAAGTGAAGGTCTTACTGGTGGGTGCCGGCGGTGCCGGCAAAACCTCGCTGGTCAAGGCCATCAAAAACGAGGAACACGATCCCAAGGAGGAGCAAACCCACGGCATCCGCCGAGAAACCTGGACCTTTACCCGGGACAACCGGGAGATCAACGCCCGGCTCTGGGATTTCGGCGGCCAGGAAATCATGCATGCCACCCACCAGTTCTTCATGTCGCACCGCAGCCTGTACGTCCTGGTGTTGGACGGTCGCAAGGAGGGCAAGCCCGAGGAATACTGGCTCAAGCACATCGGAAGCTTCGGGGGCGACTCGCCGATCCTTGTGGTGATCAACAAAATCGATCAGAACCCGGGCTTTGATGTAGACCGCCGCGCGCTCAGACGGAAATACCCCGGCATTGCGGCTTTCCACCGCGTCTCTTGCGAAAGCCGTGAAGGGATCGATGCCTTTCGCTCTTCGTTGTGCACCGCTCTTGCGAATGTACCCATGGTGTCCTCAACCTGGCCGGAAACCTGGTTCCAGGCCAAAACGGCGCTGGAAAACCTGGATAAACCCTACATCAGCTATGACGCCTATCGGGCCTTGTGCCGAGATCGGAGTTTGACCGCCGAAAACCAACAGGAAACGCTGCTGCACTACCTCCATGACCTGGGGGTGGCCCTGCATTTTCCAGAACTGGAATGGCTGGACACCCAAGTCCTGCAACCCACCTGGATCACCAATGCGGTTTACACCATCATCAACCACCGACTCCTGGCCGACGGCCAGGGCATCTTCACACTGAACCAGCTAAAAACCATCTTGCCGGAATTCCCCAAGGACCGGTACCCCTTCCTGATTGCCTTGATGAAAAAATTCGAACTCTGCTTCGGACTGGACAAGGCGAACCACATCCTGGTGCCCGATCTCTTGCCCGTGGGCGAGCCGGAACTGCCCGAGGAGAAGGGCGACACCCTACACTTCGCGGTGAACTACCACTTCCTGCCGCGGAGCGTGATGCCGCGTCTCATCGTGAACCTGCACAAGGACATCCACGGTGGCCTATGCTGGCGCACGGGGGTCGTGTTGCAGCACCCCCAAATCCAGGCCAGGGCGGTGGTCCGGGTGGACTACGACGACGATCGGTTGACGATGGAAGTCACCGGCGGCCAACGCCGGGAGTATCTGGCGGTGGTGTTGCATTGCTTGCGCGGGCTCCACGGCCGTTTTGAAAAAATAGGCGCCAAGGAACACCTTCGCTGCACCTGCGCTGCATGCCAAGCGGACGAGGTGCCCCACGAGCATCGCTACGATCATCTTTTGGAGTACCGGAAAAACGGGATGACCGATGTCCCCTGCCCGCTATTGAAAAATCTGGTGCCCATTGACGATTTACTGGAAGGGACCTTCGGTCCCCCTATCAAGGGTGTAGCGGACATGATCCCCATGCTGGAAGAAATCGCCAAGCATTTCAATAATAAGGAAACCGGTGCCGAGGTGGCCAAAAAGATTCTTGAGGTGAAGCCGGGTCTACTTGGGGTGAGTGTAAATGTGGGCGAGGCCGTCCACCAGTTTTTCAAGAAAAGGGGTGGGTGACTCGCTGTGCAACAGGATTCCATTGCAACCAATACCCGAAAAAAGGAGGCCATCGCATGGACAACCTTACGTTAACCTTAACGATTCCACAAATTAACATATGCTTAAATGGTTTGGGGCAGCAGCCCTTTAAACTGGTAAGTGCCTTGATTTTAAAGATCGAAAATGAGAGTGTCCCTCAGTTGAAAAAGGATAAAGATAAGGGAATAAAAGGTCTGAGCATCACCCTCACCCTGACGCTTACTTTAGAGGACGTCAACACGATTTTAGCTGCCTTGGGAGAACTTCCTTTCAATGAGGTGAAGGACGTGATTGTCGATATACAGAATCAGGCCGCACCCCAACTGGAGCCACCACCTCCTCAATTAGCAAAGGCGATAAAAAAGGCAGAGGAGAAAGCGGATCATGACCGTGTTGAGCCTCGCGATATATGACCTGTATGAAAAGCATGACGGATTGGTGGGCTCGCTACCGTGCTGGCCGGGAGCGGTACCGAGGTGGGTCATTGCCTCTCAATCAGGGGTAAGAGGACAACCTCCGCTTTTGCTTCCGAGAAGTACTGGATTTTGATGTCCCCGAGTTCGCGATGAATCAAGTGGCAAATGGCGATTCCCTCCTCGTCCAACCCGGCAGTCACGGATTCATCCGAATATCCATCGGCATGGGCGGTTTCATAACACCGAAGCCAGTCTTCTATCCTGGTGATGAGGGTGGCGGATAGACTGAGGCTCGTCGGATCGAGATAGCCGCCTTCCAATGTATCTCTGATACCGGTTTCGTCAATCATACCGTCAACAGTTAAATATCTCATTGGCGCCGATCATGCCGCAACCGCATGAAATGGTCAAGGCAAACCTGGGCGGTCAAGGCCGGCGTCCTCGTAAGGCACGCTGCCTGCGTTGGTAGGAAAACAACCCTTGGCGCTCGATCGTCCTCTATTTCGTTTTCCTGATACTGCTAGAAACTGAATCCAGGTCATGGATCAATCACTATTTCAAGGAGTCACCAATGCCCAACGAAACCAAGCCGATATTCACCATCAACCGCCCCAACCTCTCCTGTGAAGACCAGCGGATCGCGAGTCGGTTCGCAACAAGATTCGACCAGCTATCGAGAAACCAGAAATACGCCATTCTGATCATACTGGAGAGAGGCACCCTCAAGCATCACTATGAGTTTGAGTTGATTCCCCAGCCTTCGCCGGTGACGTGCACCGCCGCCTGCATCGCTACCGTGCTCGGGCGGGACGAAAATTCTCGGAGAGCTAGAGGTCGTCGACCAACATTTATCCTCACTGAATTTACCGATAAAGGATGGGGTTGCTCAGCAAGAGCTTGAGCAGCTTAGGGTCAGAGTTGAGTCAAGTCTTGCTGGGGATATCATTTTCAGATTTACCAATCATCAATTTATACTGAAACAATCATATTTTAACGGCATTCCTTTCTATGGGAACTTCCTGTTTCATACATTGAAATTAAGCTCAGAATTTTCTAATTGGTTACACCGGCTCCTTAGAGAAAGGATTAAAAAGAAAGGAGAGCAGGAAACATCTGATGCACCCTCGCCAGGGTGTGAGGGTGAGATCGGTGGGAAGGGGCACGGCCCAGCCACCTAACCAATTGAGACTTGAGGACTCGGGGACAATGCGAGATACAAATAGTGCATTGCCACCAAGAAATTGTATCCGGGATCGGCCGACAACTTCCAGGTGGCGAGCGAGCTTCCGCAGCCCCGGCACTTTCATTTGCTCAAGAATGGGGCGTACGTCCATGGGGCACCTCGGTTCTGATGGGTTTGGTTCATCATAACCCAGGTGGCATGACAAGGCGCTCTCTTGGCCTGGATGTTCGGCTGTCACTTTTCTCATTTTTCTACTAACTTCCATGCACGCCATGTCTCTATATTCCGTAGAAGGTGATGTCACCAGCCTTCCCACGAGTCCCTTGAGACTCGTGCACGGAGAACGGATGCAAGCAAATGACCCCCAACTCCCCGATGCGATTCTGGTCACCGCGGCGATCATGGGCGATCTGTCCGCCTTTGAAACGCTGGTCAAGCGGTACCGGCCCGCTGTAATGCGCCTGGCGCGCGCTATTGTGGGCCGCGAGGACGCGGAGGATGTTGCCCAGGACGCCTTTCTCCTGGCGTTCAAAGCCCTACCCTCTATCGAGGAACCCGAGCATTTCGCCGCCTGGCTACGCGCCGTCACCCGACGGCATGCCTTGCGGTACCGTGAGCGCCGGGGACGCGAACCGGCGAGGCCGGACATGGACGCGGTGCTGTTAGATCAGATACCCGCGTTACGCGAACCCCTTTTGGAGGATCGCGAGGCCGAGGAAGCGGTGGAGCAGGCGTTGATCGACCTGCCGCCGGACCTGCGCCTACCGCTGATCATGAAGGTCTTCGACGATCTGCCGCTGACGCGCATCGCCGCCTTTCTGGACGTGCCCGTCTCTACCGTAAAATGGCGCATCTACAACGCCAGACAAACTTTGCGCGCGCTTTTACCCGCCGCATCTTAAGGAGTCACACCTCATGGAAAAAGAGACTGAACTGAAAAAGCTGGTCAACGTACTGCGCAAAACCGTCCGAACCGCCATGCAAGCCGAGTGGACCGAAGGCAACGGCGATACGGCCGCCTATTGTGTCGACCAGTACAACCGCGTCTTCAATCGCATGAAAGTATTGGAACCTGCCGTCAACGGTGTTTTCGAGCCCTTACCCCCGGAAAGTTCCGTCAAGGTGGTGGCGATTGCCTGTCGCCAGTTGGCCGCCTGGTTTGAAGACGACGTGCGTGAGGAACGTATCTTCGGCGGCGCCTTTGCCATGGAGCCCGAGAACTTCAAGGAGTTCTGGCGTAAAGGCGCGGGTGATATCCGCGACCTGGGCGAGTTCATTCGCGAGAACATCGAGCTCTGGGCAGGCAAGCGCCGCGGGCATTGCTGCCCTGACGAACAAACGGCGGAAAGTGAACAGACGAGTTCCACCAAGGAAACCGATAGCAAAGATTAAACCGCTCATGCGCCGGTTGTCGCAAGGGCAACCGGCGCATTGCCTGTATGGCCTCGAAGCCGCTAATCCCACTGCAACGGGTTAAGGGCCGTTGCGCCAGATAATGCGGCCTCTGGTTGTGAAGCCGGAGGCCATTCCCGTTGGTAATGCCGAAGAGGATTACCTATCCAAGTAGCTCACCCCTCCAACAACGCCGGCAACGCCTCCCCTGCTTCCAAACAAACCATTGGTCGGCCACCTTGAGCCGCACAATTTGGGTCTTGGGTTTCATTGCTGATCTCCTGCATGGCGCTTGTAATCGGCCAGGGCATGAAGGGCGGACCAGTAAATGTCATTGGTGGCCCGGCCCGGTGGAGGGGGTTTGACCGGTGATGGCAAAATTGGCCGGGTGGCGAATGGTGCGGATCGACAACCGCCCTCGATCGGTGGACATGCCGCCAAACCGAAACGCGCTCTGCCAGGAGGTGGAATCACAGGAAAAGCAGTAGGCGTATTCCGCCAGGTACTTGCGCTCCGTGCACCCCGGCAAATGCACCCGTTTGCCCTTGAGGCATGCTCCCTCGATGTCGAAATCAATGATGATGCTGCCGGACGGTACTGAGGAACTCCCGGCGGTGCATGGTGTCGGCTTCAAAGGCCCCGGTGAAGGCTTGGGTGCGCATGGTGCCCTCGGCCCGCACCCCGCGCATGTGTCGGCACAGGTGCCGGGCCGTCGCCACCACGGCCACGCCTCTCGGGCTGAGGGCTTGGTTCAGATGGTCGGCAATCGCGTCGGTGAAGCGTTCTTGGGTGTTCAAGCGGCGGGCGTAATGCTCCACGGTGCGGGGTAACTTGCTGATGCTTACCAAGCGGTCCCCGGGTAGGTAGGCCAGGAATGGCCAGGCGGCGCAGCATCACCTTTTCCTTGACGATCCCGGCATAGTATTCCAGGTTGGTGGTGCGGAGGATGCCCTCGGTGAGCGCGTCCAGGTATTCCAGGCCGCCGGCATTTTGGAGTTCGTAGCGCTTGAGTAATTCGTCGCTGAGGAGCACCGGATCGATTTCGGCACCGGCCGCGAAAAGCCAGACGATGGACGCGAAAATCAGTTGGTGGCTGCGTCGATAAAAATCCTCAGAGCGGATCATGCTCAGGACTTGGGCGATATTGTTGCTCTCCAGGAGCATCGATCTCAGGCAGACGCGTTCGGCCTCGTCATGATGCGGCATGCCTTTTAATTCGACGGGTGATGATTCCATGGGGGTACCGTGCCCTGTTCCGCGGGTGATGCTTGGGGGGTTCGCCAGGAGGCCGGCAGGTTGAGACAATTTTTCATTAATTATGAATAATTACTATTAATTATTCGCGATTAATCAAGCCTTCAAATAGCTGTATATTCACCATTTAATCAACAACTTAGCTTGGTTTTATGCACAGGAGCGTCGCACTGGCAGTGGGACGGATAGGAGCTCACGTCTCCGCTCCACACGCCGCTCACGATACTGCCGGTATCATCTGATAAGACGATTGGGATTCACCTACCATCCTGGGAAAAGGGTGCTTATATTCCCTTTTGAGGGTTCGCAAAAAACGTCCCAAGGAGGTTTCCCATGAAAGCCCTTGTTGTTTTGCGCTACCTCGCCCGTATACCGTCCGCCATATTGGCGTTACTGCTCCTTGCCCTGGCCGTCGGCCAAGGGGTCGATGTCGCCGCCCTGACACCCACGGAAAGCCTGATGATGTTTTTCATGTTCGTCCTGTGGAGTGGTCTGATCGTGGGATGGCTGCGTGAAAGGCTGGGCGGTATCCTGATTCTGGCCGGATTCGCGGGCTTTCACCTTACCGAGTGGGTCACATCGGGGACCGTTCCCTCCGCTTGGGCATTTACACTTTTCCCAGTTTGCGGCTTGCTTTATTTATTGTCCTGGTGGCTGCATCACCGATCTCGGCATACCGCGGCGGCAAACTGATGTCGCTGAATGCCCGGAGCATCCGCGGGAGGGAGGCTTCTGGTTATTCCGACTGCCCGAGGAGGACAACCTTTTGAGCCAGGCCTATGGATTTCCCATGATTTACGGAAAAAGGCGGGACGCCGGGTCCCGCCTTTCCATCCGGCCCATTGATGACTTGTTGTCTTTTTAGTACAGGATAACCCGACCGTTATTCAGTTCCCTGGTAGCGCCGCTGGTGTTGCCGGTGTTGGTTGACGTGTGCATGAAGACCAGGGCCAGGTGCTCGGCGTTAAAGCCCCATTGGCCATTGTTACGCGCGGTTACCTGGTAACCAACCACGGTGCCGTCCTGGAATGCGTGAACGCCGCTCAAAGTGTTGTACTCCGAGGTGGCGTAATCCATGTGGATCGAGCCGGAGTGGAAGGCAGTGTAGCCGGAAGCACCGTTGTAGCTTGCATAAGTGTTGGTGGCGTTAATCGTTGCCCCCATATAAGCCAGGAAGCCGACGCCCGCGTTATAGCTGGATTCTACATATTGTGCGTCGATGTTGGCGCCGTTGGTTGCGTACACGCCGTGGTTAAAGTCACGTATCTCTATATTTTGACCCAGGTTGATGACAGCGTTTTTATCGGCCCACACACCGTGATCGCCGCTGGTAGCGCCCTTCAACAAAAACCCGTCGATCAGGCCGATCGTCTTGCCGTTGGTGGCGTAAAACCCGCCGGCCGAGAAATTAATGGTGCAGTTGGCGGGCGTGGTGGTATTGCCTACGATATGGATCTGGTCCCCTTGGGGATGCTTCATTTCAATAAGGCCGTAGCTATTATAAGTACCGTCGGCCACCTGAATAGTCAGGGTGATACCGGCCTTCATGGTTTTGTCCGAAAGATAGTCCAAGGCGCTCTGAACCGTAGAAAAATCGGCGGGTACGTTGATGGTGTAGTCGGCGTTGATCATACCGGTGATGGGCACGCCGGCCGAAACAAAGTTCAGAGACAGAGATACAAATGCAATGATCGCGAAAATTCTTTTCAAGAATTCCTCCAGTATTTTCATATTTCTTTACTTGATCTACTCGTTCTGGTGCTACGGGCCATGTGACAGGCCCCGGAAAGGTAGGAAAATGGGGTAGCTAACCTTGAATAGACCGCGGCCGGCAAGCCGGCTGGTTCAGACACAGAGCCTATCGATTTACCCAATCTACATCTTAAAAATTTCTTTGACTTTCTCCTAACAGCTAAGAAGAGAATCACTTAAAACCATTCATAACACTTCGCTAATTTGCCCCGGTACGTGTCCATGGTTGTTAGGTAAATCACACGTAACGCAAAAACTTGAAGCAAACGATACATAAGACCCGGTATTAAGGCGCCTGTTCCGCGCTCTCCATTCGCGGGCTCGTCCTGCCCACGAACCAGTTGCGAACGCCGGTTACATATCGACTGAGGTCCTGTAATAATGACAAGCAGATGGGCACGAAAAACGGAACCAGCAGGGTGGATAAAGCCATGCCGCCCACGAAAACCTTGCCCAGCGGCGCGTATTGGATTCCCAGCATATTGGCGTCGCCGAACGCCAGCGGGGTAAGTCCCAAGATGGTAGTCATACTGGCCATCATGATGGGCCGCAAGCGTTCGCGTACGGCTGCCTCGCTTGCATCCGCAAATGCAGCCCCCGCACGTTGCGCCTCCAGTAAGCGGTTCACCAATAGAACCGCGTTGTTCACCACCACCCCGATCAACAAAATAAAAGCCAGGCTGCTCATGGCGTTGGTTTCCCTACCGGTGAAGAAAATCAGGCCGATCGCGCCGATAAACGCGATAGGCACGGCCACGATGACGGCGAAGGGCGCGGCCAGGGATTCGTAAAGAAATGCCATGAGAATGTAAACGCAGATGAATGTGGCGATCAGCGCGGTCACCAGATCGGCTTGATCCGTGCTAAACCGAAAACGCGCACTGCCTGCCGTTACTGAAAGGCCCTCGGGAGGATTCAGTTGTGCGACGAATTCCCGAACGAACCTGGAGGCTTCCCAGGATGTCGGTAGTGTCGTACTGATCTTCACCTCTGTTAAAATGCGGCCGTCTTTTTTGGAAATGGACCCCAAACCCCTGCTCACTTCAAGATCGGCAAAGGCGGCCATGCTGGGATTGTCGCCCAGGGGCAGCAGTGCGATGTCTTGAACGGTTTGCTCTTCCAGATCATCGCGGCTTACCTTGATGTCGTATTCTCTACGCGGCGTGATAACCCGGGTAATGGTGCGCTCCTGAAAGTTGTTCTGCATTTCCATGGCCGCTTGTCTGCTGCTCAGACCGGCGCGCGCCAGACGATCCCGGTTTAATTTCAGCAAAACCTCGTCCACAAACGCGCCCTCGCCGGTATCCACGCCCAAGACGCGCTCGTCGGCAAGCAATAACCCGCGCAATTCTTCAGCATAGGCCAATACGGCATCCGGCGAACGGCCGCTGATGGTAATCGGGGTCCCCGAATCCTCCTGACCGGCGCCCGTATGGTTGATGGACAGTTGTCCCCCCGGCGGCGATTCGGGCAGGATGCCGTTCAGCATGGTTGCCACATCACCACGCCTGGCGTCCGGATAGCGGTTGAAGTCCAGCCATAAATCGAAGCGCACATCGAAATTACTGAGAATGCGGGTTTGGATTCCCCGTGTTTTCAGTTCTTCCAGGCGGGGCTTGAGTACGGCTTCCACCTCATCGGCAAACGCCTTGACCTCTTCCATGGTGGTGCTTCTGGGAAACAGGTAATCGATCTCGACGCGGTTTTCCGGTTCACCTTCCAGGTTGAAATCGAGGCGGAAGGCCATAGACCCGGCCAGGGTCATGCCGACCAACAGGGTGAAGATCAATAAGGCCCGTCGTTGCAATCCGGCGCGCATCATGCGGATATAGAAATCGGTAAAGCCGGAAACCACGCGTTCGAACAAACCGAAGATGGACCATTCGCGCTTCTTCCGAGCAAGGGCGAAGCGCACCAACAGGGGCGTAAGGGTCGTAGCGAAAACGAGCGAGGCAAACAAAGACACACACAGCGGGACGGCAATACCGCGCAGGAAGACAGAGGCCAGGCCCATGTCCAAGGCTATCAGCGGCAGAAGGACGACCATGGTCGTGGAGGTGGCAATGATCATGGGCTGCATGATCTCGCCCATGGCCTTGAGAATAGCCGGAACCACCTCGCCCTCGGTTTTCATGCGGAAGTCGATCTGCTCAACCACCACCACGGCGTTGTCTACCAGCATGCCGATCGCCATCATGAAGCCGACCATACTCATCATATTCAGAGTTCCGCCGGTGAAATACTGCCAGGTCATGGCTGAAAGCAGCGAGAGCGGCACGGCGGCGGCAACGATCACGGCCAGATCCAGGCGATGGACGAAAAAGTAGATCACGATGAAGGCAAACACGGCGCCGATCAAACCGGACATAACCAATTGGTCGATGGAATCGGCGATGGCGCCGCCCTTATCCCACAAGGCTTCGACCTGAAATGCGGACAAATCGCCGGGCAAGTCGACCACGGCCCCGTTGACGGTTCGCGACAGGGTGACCGCGCTGGTACCCTCCATCTTGAAAACATTGGCGGCAGCAATGGTATTACCGTTCCAACGGGTTTCCCGATCGGTCTCGGGCGGTTCCAAGCTGACCGTTGCAATGTCGCGCAAACGCACGCCGGGGCGCACGGGAAAGTCGGCCCAAGCGGCAATCTCGCTCAGGTAGGGCGGAATCTTCACGCTGACCTGATGCTCGCCGTCGCGCAATACACCCAGGTTCTTCAACGTACGCGCTTCCCTGATTTGGCGCATTACCTCGCCGAGATCCAGGTTCATTTGGCGAACTCGATCCGGGTTGAAACGGATGCGCAATTCTTTTTCCGGCCAGAAAATATCGACCTTGGCCACGCCGGGAAGACGCTCCAGCCAGGGCTTCAATTTGCGTTGCATCAGATAACCCGGATCTTCTACCGAGGGCTCCCAGGAAACGCGAAGGGTCATCTCGCTGTCGCCGATACCGCGAAAGCGCTGAATGGGAATGTTGGTCAGATTTTGCGGCAGGAAGGCGCGGGCGCGTTCCAAACGGTCGCGAACCTGCATATAGGCTTCGTCCATGTCCGCGTCGCGGTCGAATTGCATGAATACCCTGATTTGATTGCGCGTGGTATGCGTATTCAACTGGTACAACCCGTTGACGGTCTTGATCTCCTGCTCCAAGGGATCGGTATAGGCGCGCTCATGCTCATGCGGCGCGGCATCGGGCAGGGGCACAAAGACGGACATTCCGGGGAAACCCATGTTATCGGGCATAAAGGATATGGGCAGGCGCATGACCGAAACAGCGCCGATCATCACCAGGGCAAGAGCGCACATGATGATAGTCACCGGTCGCTCGATAACGTGTTTTCCCATGCTGCATCCTTCCTGTCGGCAAACGGGCTTATTCTAGCACAGCTCGGTTTTGAAATGCCTCCGGCATCTTTCGGATAACTCCGGACCTCAACTTGTCCTTCAATTGTCGAACCGGCTCAAACGGATCGCAAGTCCGGTTGTCATCGGTTGTTTCTGAAGACTCGGCATCGAGGAATCCGTTCTGATTCCTCGGCCCGGAAAAGTCGGGAGCAAAGAATCGGCTCTCATTCCTCGACCCGGAAAAGTCAGGAGCAAAGAATCAGATCTCATTCTTTGCGCACTGAAAAGTAATGTGAAAGAAATCAGTTGTGGGTCCTTGACCCGGAAAAGTCAGGAGCAAAGAATGAAAACCGATTCCTGGACCCTGAACTTTCGGTGCGCAAAGAATGAGGGCTGATTCTTTGCTCCCCGACTTTCAGTATCGAGAAATCAGTTGAGATCCTTTGATGCTCGGCGACGAGTATCAACGAATCAGGCAGTAAACCGGGGTTCATCTTCTCAAAGTACGCCAATTCAGTATTGGGTTGTCAAATCAAAAAACCGGCTTGTTATGTGCCGAAACGACGAAAATCCTCGCCGACCGGGTGAGCGAAATACAACGACGATAATCCCGAAGTAGCGTGAGGAAGCCCGAGCACGGAACGATCACGGACGGAACCAGGACGGTTGCGGTTATAGACAGGTGCTTACCGGCACGGCCCGGGTTTGCTCGCGTCGGACAATCATGTTCCGTG
>JASJCB010000404.1 GCA_030066195.1 Acidobacteriota bacterium | reverse complement strand
CGGTTATTGGCCTTGTTTAGTTCGGCCTTCCGAATGGAAATAACCGCCCCTTGAGTGGTGGATGAGTTACCCAATGCTCCGGTCAGTTGGAGTTTCTCCAGAAGTAAAAAGCGTTTGGCAGCCCCCTGATTCCTCAGGGAATCCAGCGCGGGGGCAAGGGCGCTCGGAATATTGGCATCATCCGGTTCGCCGTCCATTATGCCGGCCACGGCCCACAGTTCCAAGGTCAGGTTTTCCGGCTGTGGCAGGTTTTCAGCGGTCAGGTCTTTGACCAGTTTACTGAAACCGTTGTGGATATTGTGACTGGCGAGGACCGCCAACTGGCCATTCGGCAAGACGGAGACCTTGGCGTACTGCTTTATGTTGTCATTGTCGGTTCGTAGGTGAAAGTTATTGTTCATGATGTTTTTAACGGATTCGGCCATCCCGGAAGGAACCTGGTAGGTGCGCAGAATCAGTTCGTCGGCGGGTTGTTCTTTGACCTCGGCGCCGGTGCATGCAACGGTCAGGGCCAGCCAGATTAAAGCAAGGATCATTTTCATAGTAACCTCCCGATCCAGTCTTCAGAGATACAGACACGCGGGTGGAATAATCCTTCACTTTTTTTGAAATTTTTTTTCAAGTGCCGACCTGGTAACGGTTTTTATTCGCTGCCGCCGACGCGCAGGGTGCCCTGGCCGTGCTTGATATCCTCCAGGCTTAGATGGCGCCGGAAACGGGTTTTGCCGTCACCGATTCGAATCTCCACATTTGCCACGTCGAATTGCTTCTGGTTTGAGTAGAAGTCGACGAAGTAGAAGGATTTCAGTTCCTGGTAGATGCGTTGGAACGCCTCGTCCAGATTCTCGATTTCGTTGAGTTCCGTGGTCACCGAACCGGTCACCTTGCTGACCTGGTGCAGGAAATCGGCGCCCCGGCGGTCGATAATGCCGTCATCGCCCATAATAACGGAATAGACCACGACGTTGGAGTTGCCCAGAGCTTGGAACAACTCGTCGTTGCTGACCTTGGACGCGGAATCGGCGCCGTCGGAGAGCACGATGATCACCTGGGTGCCCTCTTCCTGCATCAGATCGTTTCGGGCGACCAACAGGGCGTCGTTCAAAGAAGTCGCCAATTGCGGTTGCATGGTGAACAACAGGTCGCGCATATTGTCGAAATCGTTGGTGAACCCGGTGAATTTGAGAACCTTGCTGTTGAACCCGTAGACAGCGGCCGTGTCCCGTTTATCCAAGGCGCTCAGGAAGGCATTGACCGCGTACTGGCAACGGTGCAGTTTTTCCCCCAGCATGGACCCGGAGATATCCAACAGAATGGCAATACGCAGAGGGGCTGTATCGCGTTTGAAGGCCACCACCTCGCGCGGGGCATCGTGTTCGAATACTTGGAAATCACCGGTTGTCAAATCGGTCAGGAAGCGAGAGCCGCGTGTGGCGACGGTGCGCAGACTGATGCGCTGGATCTTCTCCTGGGCGGACAAGGCAATGGTTCGGACCGGCAGTTTGATCTCCTGCCAGGTGCGGTTTTTGAACCAGGTTTTCAGAGTAAGGTCCACACTGCGGTCCAGGTCGACCGCGGAAAAAGCGAAGCGATACGGTTTGCCGATCAAAACGCCGACGGGCTTGCCGTTGGCATAGAGTTCCGCCTGCAACAGCGGCGCGGTATTGTTGTGGACTTGAAAGACCAATTCAGTTTCGCCGCCGATGAAGTCCCACTTGGAAGGCGTCAGGATTTCTAGTTCGATATTCTTTTCTTTTTTGAAATGCTTGCGCTGATCCAGCATTTTCTTGTGGGCCAGGGCCCTTCGCTCGCGAATGTTGATTAAGTGCTCTTCGAGGCGCGGGCTCTTAAGAACCAGCGGCTCACAACGAGTCAACATGGTGAAGGCTTTGTCCTCCATCCCGTTGTTGAGATAGGCTTCCACCAACATTTCGATGGCGTTCAGTTCGGCGGGCATCTTGGTGACCAGGGCTTCCAACTCGGCCATGGCGTTCTCGCCGCGGACCGTCTTGGCCAGGGCGCCGGAATAATCGCGCATGGTGTCGCGGAGGAAGCGCAGGTGGCCGGAGGGAACCTGGGCCATGTCTCCGCCCTTTTCATAGCAGAAGGTTACGCCCAACTGTTCTTCCTGGTCATAGCGGGAAAGGCTGGAAAGAACCATGTAGGGGCGCTTGGATTTTTCCAGGCCGAAACGGGAGATCATGCCCTCATTGACAAACGGCGCGGAGAAATGGAGATCGACCAGGAAGGCGTCGCCGGAGGGCCGCTTCAGACGTACGGAGCCGTCGGGAATGACTACTTTGCGCAGGAAGTTCAAATAGGCTTCCTGCTTTTTCAAGGCGTTCAGGTCCACCCGCCAGGTCTTCTTGTCGGGCAGACGGATCATCATGTAGCCGGGTTGTTTGTCCAGGAAGAAGATCATTCGCGATTCACTGGAATCGATTTTACGGCCCTTAAGGTTGCGAAGGCTGACGGTCATCATGAATTGGGCCAGGCCGATCTGGCGATTGGCAAATCGCCGGTAGTTCTTGAGCACGGTTTTAGCGGCTTCCAATTGTTTGTCGGCGGCCAACTGTCGTTTTTCGTCTATCTCTCGGGCAATTTGCAGTAGAAAGCGGAAGGGGCCGTCCAGCCCGTAGGTCAGATCTTCCGGTACGGCAAAGGCCGGATTCTCTATTACTTCGAAAGGGATGAACTCCTGCGGCTCCACGGTCACCACGACGCTGCCCTCCTCCGGGGCAACGACAAGATCCATAAATGTAAGACCATCGGCGGCCTGCAATGGAGACACCCACAGCAATAGAACAAATGGGATTGTTCTCATCAGCTACTCCCCCCTACCTCCATGGTGTTTTGGGATTCAAGAGGTAAGAACTCGCGTTGGTTCTGTCGCGCTGATACCAAATTAACACGGATCATGGTATTGGAATGCAAGTTCTTTACAGATTTCATACATTTGAGTAGTTATTCCTAGCGTACCATCTAAGGTAATTTTTCGCGGTTCAAGGGTCGAAATTGGTTTCCCGGGATGCGGGATTCCCATTCAGGACCGCCGTAAAAACCGGGATGTTCGTATTCCGGTCAAGGCAGGCCGGGGAATACCGAAGCTTATAAAAAGGGGGCTAGCCAGGACAGGGGGAACATGTCAGAATGCAAACTCAGTCCAACCCCTTGGTATCATAGGGAGGTAACTCGGGTATGGGTCGTGTTTGGAACTTTTCGGCGGGTCCGTCGGTACTGCCTGAATCCGTGCTGCACCGGGCAGCCGAAGAAATGACCGATTATCGTGGCTCCGGTCAGTCGGTAATGGAAATGAGCCACCGTTCCGCTGTTTTCAAGGGCATCGCGGAGCGCACCGAGGCAAGCCTGCGACAACTGCTTGCCCTGCCCGACAATTATCGCGTGCTCTTCCTGCAGGGCGGCGCCTTTACCCAATTCGCCATGGTGCCCATGAACCTGATGCGCCGGAGCAGGCAGGCCGACTATGTGAACACCGGTTCCTGGTCCAAGAAAGCCATTGCCGAGGCGCGAAAATTCGGCGAGGTAAGGGTGGTGGCCGACAGTTCGGACCGGAACTTTACCTATATTCCTGATCTCAGTGCCGTCTCTTGGAACAGTGACGCGGACTATGTTCATATCACCAGTAATAACACCATTTACGGCACGCGGATTGCTTATCCGCCCGACGTGGGTGAAGTTCCCCTGGTGGTGGATATGTCTTCCAATATTCTCAGTGAACCGATCGATGTCAGTCGTTACGGTATGATCTACGCGGGCGCACAGAAGAACGCGGGCATGGCGGGCGTAACCCACGTCATCATCCGCGATGACCTGATCGGTCACGCCCCTGAGAACACGCCCACCATGATGAACTACCGAACCCATGCCAAAGCGGGCAGCATGCATAATACCCCGCCCTGTTACGCGATTTATATTTCGGGCCTGGTTTTTGACTGGCTGCTGGAAAACGGCGGCCTGGAAGCCATGGGCCGCCGCAATCGCGAAAAAGCCGATCTGCTTTACAACTTCCTCGACCAGTCGTCACTGTTCAAAGCCACCGTGGACGCGCCTCACCGTTCCCTGATGAACGTCACCTTTCTTTTAGAGGATGATAAGAGAACCGAACGCTTCCTGTCTTCTGCTGAAGAGGCCGGCCTGGTCAACCTGAAGGGCCATCGCAGTGTCGGCGGTTGTCGAGCAAGTATTTACAACGGTATGCCGGCAGAAGGCGTTCAAGCGTTGGTTCGGTTTATGAGCGATTTCGAAGCCAGGGGAGGTTGAGCTGCTAGCCTTTATCGGTGCCGGAACCCTGAACATTCTGGAACGGACCGGGCATTTCACCAATTTTGTCCTGCGGACCCTGGGCGCCCTGTTCAGGCCGCCCTTCGAATGGCGGGAATTATCGCGCCAGTTGGAAGGAGTCGGTGTATCCAGCTTTCCCGTGGTCGCGGTTACCGGTATCTTCACCGGCATGGTCTTTACCCTGCAAACCTATGACGGCTTCAAACGATTCCAGGCCGAGGCCTATGTGCCGGGCGTGTTGGGCATTGCACTGCTGCGCGAACTGGTGCCGGTATTGTGCGGCATGATGGTGGCGGGCCGGGTGGGCTCTGCCATGGCGGCGCAGTTGGGTACCATGAAGGTGACCGACCAGATTGACGCTTTGGAAGTGATGGGGGTCGATCCCATTCAGTTTCTCGCCGTGCCCAGGTTCCTGGCGGCGGCCATTATGTTGCCGCTACTCATTACCCTGGCCGATATAATCGGGATTCTCGGCGGTTGGTTCCTGATTACCCGTATACTTATGGAAGATGCGCCCGCTTTTCTGGACCGCGTCTTCGAATTCCTGGATTCCGAGGACTACTGGTCCGGGGTCATAAAAAGCTGTTTCTTCGGCATGATCATCGCGGCCGTCGGTTGTTATCAGGGGCTGAATACCCAGCAAGGTGCGGAGGGCGTGGGCAATGCCACCACCCAGGCCGTGGTTCACGCCTCCATGTGGATTCTGATTGCGGACTTCTTTTTGACCAAGGTGTTGTTCTAATGTTGCTCCAAGTGGAAAAACTCAAAAAATCCTTCGGTACCAACCAGGTTCTGACGGGGATTGATTTGGAAGTACGCAAGGGCGATTCCCTGGTCATTCTGGGCGGTTCCGGCGCCGGTAAAAGCGTGTTGGTGCGGCATATGGCCGGCCTTATCAAACCG
>JASJCB010000405.1 GCA_030066195.1 Acidobacteriota bacterium | reverse complement strand
CCCCAACACGCTCGTAAGCACGGTCATCATTGAGGTGTGCAATTTGTCCCAAAGCCGGACCGTCCTACTTGGGGGCTTGTTCACGCTACTGTCGGCCTTCGGTCTCACTATCAACACACCGCGCCGGCCCTCTGCCCTCCGACGCGAACAAACCCCCAACACGCTCGTAAGCACGGTCATCATTGAGGTGTGCAACTTGTTCACGCTACTGTCGGCCTTCGGTCTCACTATCAACACACCGCGCCGGCCCTCTGCCCTCCGGCGCGAACAAACCCCCAACACGCTCATAAGCAAGGTCATCATTCAGGTTGACGGCTTGTTCCAATGTTCGACCATTTTACTTGGGGGCTTGTTCACGCTACAAATTGTCCCAGACAGTTATTGGTTTGCAAAAAACTATTCATGTGAAAATTTGCTGGTAAAAATAAATTCGCTCAAGAGTTCCTGCCGGAAGGTCGATTGTTTTCTTGAATCGTCAAGCAAGGAGCGAAAGGCATGATTCAACTGACATCATTTGCCTGTCTTCTCAATATCCTCGGTTTCGTGCTGGTGGTGAACGGCCTCCAAGAGCCGCAAAGTGCCGGGGGAGTCCTTCACCTCCAAACCACGCCGTTCACCATTCCCGCGGCCTATCAAGGACAACTCGAGGACTATCGCCAACGCTGGTCTCGTCTGACCGGGATCAATCCTTCCGCCTTGCACTGGAACCAGAGCATCATTGTCTTCATCAACCAAAACGAACACATCTACCGACATAACTACCTGACCTACATGAAGCTGCTCAATGACGACTACGACGACGAAGACGAGATTCAGTTCAAGACCTACACACCGGGAACGATTCTCCTCAAAGAACACTATTCGATCCAAATGGGCCAACCCGTCACCGGTCTCACGATTGCCATGATGATCAAACGGGAACCGGGTTACGCGCCCGATCATGGCGACTGGCAATACGTCCAGTTCTCCGCCACCGGCGAAGTGATCATGGACGGCAATGCCGGCAATCCCGTCGTCAAAGAACAATGTGCTTCATGCCATCAGAATATCGCCGAAAGGGATTTTGTCTTTCACTCCTACTACGCCCGGCCACCCTCATGAGCATGACTTGGGTGTATGAAAAGGAGACGAAGCCATGAAGATCAAGTTGATGATGTTGCTATTGGTCCCGTTTCTATTGCCTTGCCGGGCAGGGGAACTGGGAACGCCGGACATCGAGGATATCGAGTATCCCGAAGATGAGCCGCCCGGCAAAGAGGAAATCGCGCTGGGCAAACTCCTGTTCTTCGAACCGCGTTTGTCTGCCGGCGACCGTATCTCCTGCGCCAGTTGCCACAACCCCGATCTGGGATTCGGCGACGGACTGGCCTTGGGACGGGGTGTCGAGGGCAATCAGTTGGGCCGCCACACCCCGCATTTGTACAACCTGGCCTGGTCCAGTATCTTCTTCTGGGACGGCCGCGCCGGGAGCCTTGAAGAACAGGCGCTCGGACCCATCGAGGCCGAGGCCGAAATGAATATGGACCTGGATAAACTGATCTCCAAGCTGGCCGCTGTTCCCTACTATCGCGACACCTTCAAGAAGGTCTATCCCGACGAGGGTTTGACCCGGGAGACCCTGGGCCGCGCGATTGCCGCCTTCGAGCGCAGCCTGGTCAGCGACCGGGCCGCTTTCGACCGTTATCTTGCGGGCGATAAAACCGCCATGAGTCCCGCCGCGGTTCGCGGCATGGCATTGTTCACGGGCAAAGCCGGGTGTATCAAGTGTCACAGCGGCCCCAACTTTACCGATGACAGTTTCCACAATATCGGCGTCGGGGGCAACGATCCGGGCCGTTTCGGAGTAATGACCGGCGCTACCCTGAAAGGCGCCTTCAAAACGCCGGGCTTGCGCAATGTCGCCCTGACTTCTCCTTACATGCACGACGGCTCGCTGGCGACGCTGGAGGAGGTGATGCGCTTCTACAACAGCGGCGGCAAGGGCGTCGAAGGCGTATCCGTACTGATCCAACCTCTGGCGCTCGCGGAAACCGAGATCTTCGAACTGGTTGCTTTTATGGGTGCGCTCACCGACCCGGTTGTCGTCGAACGCCCCCGCCTCCCCGAGTGATTGTCGGCTCATCGCCGGGAAAAGCAAGCAACTGCACCTGATCCGCTCCGGCATCGGGGCCCGATCTGTCTAGGAAGTGAGGACTATGAAAATATTACCCGTTCTGTTTTTTTGCCTGGTGATTTCTCCAACACTGAAGGCCGGTGAAGTGAAGGTGGCGTTTACCTTCGAAAAAAGACCGCCCGCCGTGGGCCTGGTCTATATGAAGGACGACGCCGGGCTCGACTTGAAGAAGAAGCCGGTTGTGGACCAGAAAAACAAGCAATTTACCAGCAAGGTCGTGATCACGACACCGGATTCGGAGATCCAGTTGAAAAACTCCGACGACATCAGCCATAACATCTATGCCAACGACCCGGCCAACAACGTCAACTTCGATATTGGTCTGGCCGATCCGGGGACCACCCTCCGGAAAAAGGTGGACTGGGAGAAGGATACCGTTGTCAAGATCGGCTGTAAAATCCATCCCCAGATGAGAGCCTGGATCGCCAACATCGAAAGCCGTTTTTACAGCATCATCCCCTTCGAGAAAACCAAACTCGCATACCATGCTGTGCTTGAGAATGTGCCCGAGACCCTGACCACGGTGCGTGTATGGCTGCCCGGCTACGATGCGATCGAAGCAGTCTTGCCCGCAACCGGCCGGGTCGAGCTGGAGCTCATCAAGCGGGGCAAGAAAAAAGGGGTGGTGGTGTTGTCGAGGGGCTGAGATTGCGGTCGGTAACCCATGACCGGAGACGCTTCGACCTGCTGAGGACGAGAAACCATGAACATTTTCAAAACCCTCAAGGGTAAATTCACCCTTTTTCTCGCCCTGGTTCTGATCCTGGTGACCGGGGTGCTTTTGGTCACCGCGACCAACCTCCTCGAGAGGGACCATGTCCGTGTGGCCGACAAGTCATTTTCCCAGTCCCGGGGGGTTGTCCTCGCTTTCTTGGAAGAGGAAAAGCGCATCCTGGAGCTCAAAGCCGGCATTATCGGTCAACTACCGGACGTGGTCATGGTGACCGAAGACGGTGACGAAGCCACCATTGTCGACATGCTGGAAAACTACCGCGAAAAAATGGGCTTCGATATTATCGATGTCCTGGATGAGGATGCCGATTTCCTGGCGAGTGTAGACCCTTCTCACGCCGAGGTCGACGCCGGCTACCGGGAACATGAAATCGTCGCCTCGGTGATCGACGGTCTCTCCGGGGTAACCCTGACCTCCCATCGAAAGGGCATCCTCATCCTGGCCACTGCCGCGATCGGCCTGGTGGACGATCCTTCCGGAATCCTCTTGCTGGGCAGGTTTCTGGACCAAAGCTTCGTGCACCGCGTCCAGTCGATAACCAAGATGGAGGTCGCCTTTCTCAACCGGAAATGTAAAGGCGGCTCATCACTGCGGGCGGACGTGATCGACGCTGTCATGAGTGCGCGCGGCGAAGACGAGCCGGCGAACGTTTTGAAAAAGCACGGGAACACCATTCTCGATTGCCGGCCGCTGCTCGATACCCAAGGTCAACCCGTGGGCTACGCCCTGATCGGCCTCGATTTGACGCGAAACCGCGAACTCCTGGCGATGTTGAGCCGAAATATGCTGCTTGTAGGTGGTCTGGTTCTTCTGTTCGCCGTCGGCGCCGGTTATTTCCTGGCCGGTTGGGTGACCCGGCCGGTCAACCTGATGTTTTCCATGATGGGCACCTTTAAAAATATTGCCGAAGGCGATCTCAAGGTGCGCATCACCCAACGAGCGTCCGGTCGTGTGGGCGCCTTGCTCGATTCGGTCAACGCCATGACCGACCGGCTCCAGCAGGGAGTTTCCTCCATCAACGAAGACACCCGTTCCTTGAGAGATTCCTCGAACCAGTTGACCTCCACTTCCGGCGATCTGGTCCGCGACGCCGATAACATGGAGCGGCTGGCTGCCGGTCTGGTCGAGAGGTTCGTCCAGATAAGACAGGATCTCGAAAACATGGTTGCCCGCGGTTTGACCGCTTCCCAAAGCACCGAGGATTCCCGCGAGGTTGCCAAAAAGCTTGAAGTCCACGGCCGCGAGGTGGCCGAGGAATCCTCGGTAGTGTCCGCTCGGGTAGAGCACGTTTCGGGCGAGGTGGCGACTCTCAACGAGAACCTCCTGCAAATCAACCGATTGTGCGAAGACCATTCCGAACTCAACCGCCGCACCGAACTGCTGGCCGGTAAGGTCGGCGAACAAATGCAGGCCTTCGAGGTCTCCACCAAAGATATCGGCACCATTACCGAACTCATCCTGCAGGTTGCCGCCAAGACCAACATGCTGGGCCTGAACGCCGCCATCGAGGCGGCCTCTGCCGGCGAGGCCGGTAAGGGATTCAATGTCGTCGCCAATGAGATCAAGGACCTGGCCGACCAGACATCGAGCGCCATTAAACGAATCGACGAAATCAGGGAGAATATGAATCGGGAAGCGGAAAAGACTACAAGTATGATCGGCGATATTTGCAGCCGGATTCAAGAGAGCGCCCGGCTCTCCGGTGAAGTTGCCGCTTCCATGGGCCGGCAGTCCGAACACGCCGTTACCCTTTGCGACGAACTCGGCCGGAGTTCTTGCGGCGTCGAACAGATCAGCACGAACATGGCCGGCGTCTCGGCAGGCTTGGAGGATATAGCACGGCAAACGATTGACGGGGCCTCCTGCGTGCAAGCCATGGTAGCCTCCGCAACCGGAATCAACAGACTGATTGCCGAAATGGAGCAGAAGATCGACTTACTGGATACCGTGACCACGGCGACCGCCGGAAGCTCGGCAACCATCCGCGACAACGCCGGGGAACTCGACCTGCTGGCAACGAGCCTGTCTAGAGCAGTCGCCCATTTCAAGCTCTAAAACGGTAGCGTGAACAAGCCCCCACAGAGCCCGACCCAACGCCGGAACCCCAAGCCGGCCTTTACCAAAACCGTGCTTACCGGCATGGTGGGGGTTTGTTCGCGCCGAAAATGTAACGTGAACAAGCCCCCACAGAGCCGGACCCAACGCCGGAACCCTAGGCCGGCCTTTACCAAAACCGTGCTTACCGGCATGGTGGGGGTTTGTTCGCGCCGAAAATGTAACGTGAACAAGCCCCCACAGAGCCGGACC
>JASJCB010000227.1 GCA_030066195.1 Acidobacteriota bacterium | reverse complement strand
GTCTGCATGCGCTCCGGATAAAAGGCATTCAGGCCGTTGATACCGCCGAAAAAAAGTTGTCCGTCAGGGCTTTGAAAAAAAGCGCCGACGCTGAACTCATTGTCCTGTAAGCCGTCGTCTATATCGTAGGTTTTGAAGGACCCGGCTTTCGGGTCGAGTCGAGCCAGGCCGCGGTTGGTGCTCATCCACAAGTTACCTTCGGCATCGCCCAGCACGCCGTAGACCACGTCATCGGGCAGACCGTCTTTTTTCCGGTAATGGGTAAAGGTTTCACCGGCCGGGTCGAATTGATTCAGGCCGCCGCCGGAGGTGCCGATCCAGAGGAAACCGTTCTTGTCTTCGTAGACGGACAAGATCTCGTCGTGACTCAGGCTGTTGGTTTGATCCGGGTCTTTTCGGTACCGGGTAAAGCGCTCCCCGGTCCGATCGAATCGATTCAAGCCGCCCCCGGAAGTTCCGATCCAGAATACCCCCGTCGCATCTTCGTGAATAAATTCGATCGAATTATGGCTCAGGCTGTATTCGTTACCCGGCTCGTTTTGAAAGCGGACAAAAGTCCCCGAGTCACGATCGAACCGGTTCAGTCCTTGAGTGGTGCCCACCCACAGCACATTCTCGCGATCCTCGCCGATCACCAGGACCTGCCCGCCGCTCAAGCTTTTGGGATTGTTCGGATCGTTGCGATAATTTCGGAAGGCGTTCTCTGTTTCTTCGAAGCGATCGAGACCCTGAGAAGTGCCGATCCAAAGCACGCCGTTCCCATCCCGGTGGAGCGCCCATACGCGATCACTCGACAAGGTTCGGGGGTTCTTCGGGTCGCTTTTGTAATGGACCCAGCTTGTGGGATTGCCGGGTGTAAATCGTTTCAATCCATCGCCGAACGTTCCAATCCAGAGACGATCTTCAGGGTCCTCGAGGATGGAGATGACTACATTGTGTTTGGTGCTTCGGGTTCCGGCCGGCTCCACTCTGTAGTGTTGAAACTGTTCCGTATTGCGGTTGATCTTGATCAGGCCGCGGGTTGAAGTACCCAGCCAAAGTACTTCGGTTCGATCTTCGTAAATGGTGATGACCTCATCCGTCGTCCAGGGCGTTCCCTCCTCGTTGTTCCCATGGATAAAATGCCGGCGATCCCGGTCGAACCGGTTGATGCCTTTTCCGGTCCCGACCCAAAACCCCTCCGACCTGTCTCGATACAAGGAGAGGACCCTATTGTCATCCAGGCTGTTCGGGTCGGCCGGGTCGTGTTTAAAACGGGTAAAACGCTCGTTCTCAAGATCGAAGCGGACCGTGCCGTGCCTGGTCCCAACCCAGAGGAAGCCCTCTCGATCTTCACAAATCGCAAACACTTCCCTTCTCTCCGAATGATCGGCCGAATCGTATGCATGGTGTTTGAAGGTCCCTGTTTCCGGTTCGTAGCGATTCAACCCGTCGGCCGTTCCAACCCAGAGGGTTCCCAAGTGGTCTTCAGCAATGGCAAACACCCGATTGTGACTCAAGCTGGAGGGAATCTCGTCATCGTGCATATAACGGATAAAGCGTTGCTGTTCCGGATCGAATCGGTTCAACCCGAACCGTGTCCCAATCCAGAGATTCCCCTTGCTGTCTTCATAAAGGGCCGTTGTCACATCGTGGCTCAAGCTGAAGGGATCGGCCGGATGATGCCGGAAATGGCGGAACACCTCGCGTTCCCTATCGAACCGATTCAGGCCTCCACCGGCGGTGCCGGCCCACAGCGCTCCGGTGTGGTCTTCACAAAGGGCCATCACGTAATTGTTGGAAAGGGAAGCCGGTTTTTGCGGGTCGTGCCGGTAGCTCTTGAAGCGGTAGCCGTCATATCGATTGAGCCCGTTCTCCGTGCCAACCCACAAGAACCCTTTAAAGTCTTGGAGGATGCAGTATATCGAATTTTGAGACAGACCATGTTCCGTCGATATTCGCTCTACCCGAACATTGGGCTCCATGAGCAAAAGGACGATCTGAAGTAGCGCGTTGTGAATCACGAAATGGTTCCCGAGTGAAAGGAGGCGATGGAGAAATGGGGCAGGATAGAGACAGGGAGCTTTCTAAAGAGCACTGACCGCTGTATGGCGGAGTCGGCTGACCCTCAGCTGCATGCGGTGGTGCACGTGTTGCAATTGGTGTTCCGATGGCTGGTAGTTCCCTTGTTGGCGCCGGCCTTGATTTTATTCTTCTGTTCCTCTGCCAAAGTGGTTATGAAGCTGGTTAACTTCAGATTCTCAATTTTTAATTTGTTCTTCATGGTTTCTCCTTCTCTATGCACTCAACAGGTTTATGCGGACAGATAAGGCTTCTCCGCTTCACGGCAAGCCGATCAGTGTCCACATCTCCCGACCCGGACGGGTTGTTATGGGGGTTTAGGGGGGTAAAACCCGGCACTCAGTTGGTATCGATATCCTCTAAGGGAGCTGAATTGCGGCAGAATATCTAAACAGCGTAAAATGCTAGGCTTTTATCATTCTACCATATAGATCGCCGGTGAGTGCTAATCGAATAGAATTGCCCGCGTGGTCAAGGCAATCGCCTGAGAAAAACGCGGAATTCCAAAGGTAAAATCCGGGACATCCGGATTCTCAGCAAGAAAGGCTTTCACGGATTGAGGTGGACAGCTCCACTCTCAAGAAAAACGATGCGGGAGTTGCCCGGAAAGTAATGGTTCAGTTGTTTTTTTGCCGCGCCCTACGGCGAGGTTTTCCTTCTTATCGGCGGCGAACAACCCGATCCTTCGATTTCACAATCAAAAACACCCAAATAAGCGTTTTTTGCAAAGAAATACCTCATTTATTCGGTGGATCGGTTGATGCTTGACGGTCGGAATCAAGGAATCACGGCTGATTTCTCGATACTGAAAGTCGGGGAGCTAAAAATCAGTCCTCATTCTTTGCGCACCGAAAGTTCAGGGTCAAAGAAAAAGTTTTGATTCTTTGCTCCCGACTTTTCCGGGTCAAGGAACCACAACTGATTTCTTTCACATTACTTTTCGGTGCGCAAAGAATGAGATCTCATTCTTTGCTCCTGACTTTTCCGGGTCGAAGAATCAGGCCTCATTCTTTGCTCCTGACTTTTCCGGATCGAGGAATCGGAACCGATTCTTTGACCCTCGGTTTATCGACACAACGAATGACAACCGGGAATGAGGCTCCCGCTTTCTCGATCGACGATAATTCGACAGTCGGAGCCTGGTTTTGAATTTCACGCCGCCGGCAACAGATGGTTGACACGGGCCCGTTTTGGGAGTAGGATGGCGTTTCGGGTTTAAGCGACCCGTGATTTGTCCGGAGGATTTCCATGGCGTTTTATCTAACAATCCATATCATCATTTGCGTTTTGCTGGTGGCGGTCATTCTCTTTCAAGATGGAAAAGCAGGCGGTTTGACTTCCGTTGCCGATTCCAGTCAGGCCATGTTCGGTGCGAAGGGCGCCGGTAGTTTCCTGACCAAGTTGACCTCCGTCCTGGCCCTCATCTTTATGGTGACCTCCATGTCGCTCGCCTACCTGGCCGCGCCTTCCGGGTCCAGTATCGCCTCCGATTATCAGCCGCCCGAACAAGAGTCCAAGGTCGCGCCCGCAACGGACGCGGGTGTCGATGCATCGGGCACCGAAAGTATCGAAGTTAAAAAGTCAAGTGACCTGACCCCGGAAGAACGCGAGAAGCTGGGTCTGGATCCCCTCCCTGAAAAGAAAGAGGGTGAAGGGGAAACCAAGCCTGAGGAAGACGAGGAAACCAAGTCTGAGGGCAACGGGGAAGAACAGTAAAAACAGTTGCTTTTTCGCCTTGTTTTTCACTAAAATAAGGCGCCTGCCCAAGTGGTGAAATTGGTAGACACGCTATCTTGAGGGGGTAGTGACCGAAAGGTCGTTACGGTTCGAGTCCGGACTTGGGCACCACAACTTAAACGAAAGAAAGGCGCCGGACGGTGCCTTTTTTGTTTTGGATGGTCCTGAGGTCACCGGGCCGTCATTCGCCCACGAATTTGTAACCCACGCGATGGACCGTCAGGATGTACTTGGGATGAGACGGGTTGTCTTCCACCTTCTGGCGCAGGCCCGCCACGTGAACATCCACCGTGCGCGTGTAGAGCATGGCGTCGTAACCCCAAACCTCGTCCAGGAGGCGCTCCCGCGACAGGTTTTCGCCCCGGTGCTCGATGAAGTAACGCAGCAATTTGAAGTCCAGCGCCGACATGGGCACGTCTTCCCCGTCGCGCGTGACCTGGGAACGCTCGAAGTTCACCTGAATATTGCCGAAGACATAGCTTTCCTTGGGGTCGACCAGGGGATGATTGGCGCGGCGCAACAGGGCCTCTACCCTGGCCAATAACTCGGCCATGTCGAAAGGTTTGGTCAGGTAGTCGTCCGCGCCCAGTTTCAGGCCGACGACCTTATCCACCACCTGGCGTCGCGCCGTGAGCATGAGAACCGGCAGTTGCTTGCCCATCTTGCGGAGTTCCTTGCAGACATCGAAACCGTTTTTGCCAGGGAGGTTGACATCCAGAAGAACGAGGTCGAAAGCGGCCTGACGCAGACGGGCCAGGGCGTTTTCACCATCGCCTACCGTCTCTACCGCGTAACCTTCACTCTCGAGCCGATCGCTGAGGGTGAGTACTAAACTGGGTTCGTCTTCTACCAATAAAATCTTGTTTTTCATGTCGACCATTATAACCGAGTTGTCCCCGGGCTCAAACGACGAACCCGGGGTAACGGCCCTTGTTCAGGAAAGCCTGTCCGGCTTTCAGCCACTGTTATAATGACAAATCTGAATAATGAGGAGTTGATATGATCTTACTTTTTAGTTCTTTGTTTATGTTCTATAGCGGCGGCATCGAGGCGCATCCCGCCGCCGCGGGTGCCGCCGGGGCCTCGCTGACCGTTCACGGCGACCACTTATACATGTCTTGGGTGGAGGCCCGCTCCGACAAATCCGGCGCCCTGAAATTTGCCCGCTTCGACGGAGACCGTTGGAGTGAGGCCCGAACCATCGTCGATCGCGATGATCTGTTCATCTACTGGGCAGACTTCCCCAAGCTGTTGGTTCTCGACAATTTTATGATCACCGCCTGGCCGCAAATGCTGGGCGGGGGTATCTACGACTACGGCCTGCGTTTCTCCCGCTCGTACGACGCCGGCAAGACCTGGTCCGAAGGCGTCTGGTTACATGAGGACCTAACCAATAATGAGTATGGGTTCGTCACCCTCGCCGCGGTAGGATCTGACAAAGCGGGCGCGGTCTGGCTGGACGGACGCGTTCGCGAGCGGAGCGGCATGCAACTGCGCTACCGGCAAATTGGTTCCAAGGCCGTCGGCCCGGAACAGGTTTGGGACAGCCGGACCTGTGAGTGTTGCTCTACCGACCTGGCGCTGACGGAAACCGGAATGCTGGCCGCCTATCGCGATCGTTCCGACGGGGAAATCCGCGACATTGCCCTGGCAGGCCCCAACCGCAAGCCCGCCCTGGTTGCGGAGGACGGCTGGAAGATCCATGGATGTCCGGTCAACGGTCCCGCCCTTGATTCTTTGGGGAAAACCGTTGCTGTCGCCTGGTTCACCGCCGTCGGCGATCACCGACTGGCGCTTGCCTTCAGCACCGACGGCGGGAAATCCTTCGGCGAACCCCTGCGATTCTCCAAGGGCGCCGTGGGCCGGGTGGATCTTGCTTTGATCGACGAAAAGCAGGCCGCGGTCAGTTGGGTCGATGTGCAAGGCGATGACCAGGTCATCATGCTGGGTCGATTCACAATGTCCCCGACGCCGAGCCGGCGGATCGAACGCCTCGATCCGGTACCCAAGGGAAGAGCAAGCGGCGTACCCCGGCTGATCCGGTGGCGCAAAACACTGGTGGCGGCCTACCAAAACCCGAAGGAAAAAGGCATTCGTGTAGTTCAATTAGATTATTAACGGCGGAAAACACTTCTTTTCCAAATCCTGAAAAATACGCTGTCTTAACCGCGTTCTAATCACAAAAATCTTTTTTTTAATAAAAAATGAGTTAATTTTCCTAGCTTTTTCGCGTAGTGTAGAAAGGGTTCCCGCTCACAAATCCGCGAAGCGGGTACTCACTCGAAAAAGCGCCCCGTGCCCCTTGGCGCCCCTATTAGGAGAAAAACTATATGAAGCAAGCTTGCATCATTTTCCTACTGCTATGTTCCGTGTCAACCACGATCGCCCAAGAGAAAGCCCTTTCCGCTACCCCTCATAAGGCGCTCGACGCAATCACCTGCGACGTTCTCACGCTGGATCAAAGCCGCTCCCTGGTTGTTACCGATCAGGAAGTCCTGAACCGATTCCCCATGCGCAACGTGCTTCAAACCATCATCGACCGCTCAAACGTATCCTCTTCAAACACACCGGACACCCTTTGGCAGCAATGGTGGAGCGCCCTGCGTCCTCGCCAGGCCGGTGATCCTGCCGACGAGCCCTATTGCGACGACGATAACAGCACCATCAACGGCTACAGCATTCAATGCCCCCGCGCCGAAAGCGCTCTTGAAAACGATTTCCCTGAATCCCATATCCCCGTGGCCGTTTTCAACCGCTTCGACCTGGCGCCCATGGACGGCTCCAACTGCGGTGAGTATCGCATCGTCTACGCCAAATCCCCCTTTTCCACCTTCGACCGCAACCTGATCATCTTCGAGGGCGTACTGCCCAATCCCGACCCCGATGCGGGCACTTGCGGTTGCAAGCCGGTTGCCGAGTTCTGGGCCGACCTGTCCTTCGACAACAGTGTGGTATCCCGTGCCGATAAGATCGAAGACTTCTTCTTCAACGGCCTGCAAGGTTTCGAACCGGTAATTCGTCCCGAGGCCTACGGCCTGGGCGGCACCTCCGGCGGCTACGGCTCGCCCGGCGTGACCACCGGTCAGATCCGTACCAACATGTTCATGGAGATCCCCTGGACCCTGCGCGAATTCCAACTGGAAAGAAGCTGCGGCTTGATCAGCGCTGAAGTTGAAGAAGCGGTCTCCAGGGCCAGGGTAGATTCCGTGGATTCCGTGGATTCCGTTTCGCGCTGTAAGCTGATCGTGGCGCCCCGCCCCGTGGCCAACAACCCCCATCCCTCCGAATGGACGGCGCTCACCAAGGCCCCCACCGCTTACCAGGATGAATTCGTCAATACCCTGGAAACCCTCATCCCCGCCGACGACGGCATCAACAAGATCATCCTCACCCATCAGCCCGACTTCGATGCCGGGGAAAGTAACTCGCAAACCGATCAATTGACGCCGTCTACCTCCTTCGCCGGCAATATCAATGCGCGCCTGGCGGCCTTGGGCGTCAGCGGTACCTTCAATGCGACGCATATCGCCAACCGCGCCACCACCCAAACCTGCGCCGGCTGCCACATGCAGAGCAGTAACGACGACTTGGGCAACTTCCTCACCTGGCCGAACAAAAATCCCATTTTTGTTCACGTCACCGAGAACAGCGGCTTGTCCAACGCGCTCACCATGGCCGGTGGTTTCCTGGACCATCGCCAGGACATCTTGGAAGAGTTCCTGGGCTTCAGTTGCGGCAGTTCCGGGCAGTGCCCTACCATTGCACGTGACGGCGTGGGCAGCCTCGTCGCTACCTCCGTCGAAAGCGCCTCCAAGGAGAGCCTGGGCGGCAGCGTCACTCACTGATCGATACTACACTTGTAATCTCGGGCGGGTGCTTCGGCGCCCGCCCTTTTCCTTTCAGGGTTTGGTGACGATCCAGCCCTTGGTGCCCAACTTGCCGTTCAGTTTCTTAAGGTCCCTGCCGGCCGAAGCCCTGGCCGCATAGGGACCCACGCGCACCTTGTGATAGCCGCCTTCTTTCACGATCACCGTCTGGTAACCCATGCCGGCCGCCTTCTTTTTCATCTCCTGAGCCTTGGCGGGGTCGCCGCTCGCGGTCAACTGAATCCAGAATACGGTGGCCGGCGCCGCAATAGGCGTGGGCGCGACATCTTTCTTGGGCAGGGGTTTGGAGACGACTCCGGTCTCCGGCTCTTTCGGCTCCGGTTTCTTGACCTCGGGTTCGGCGACCTCGGGTTCCGGCGGCTTTTCAGCGGTGATAGGCTCCGCGCCCTCTTCCAGGTAACTGGGGTCGATGGGGTCGCGACGCTTGTCTTCCACCTCTTCGCTGAAAACCGAGAGTTCGTCCTCGATGGAAGCAGCCACGTTCTCCGGCGGGTCGGTAGGCACTGCCGCAACTTGATCGCCGGGCTGCTGACTCCATTTAAGGTCGCCCCTGCCGATGAGTACGCCCATCATCAAAAACAGGATGTTGATGAACAATAAGGCAAAAATCACGACTATTGCCTGCTTCTTGGTTAATTGAATGCCGGCATCGTCTCTGGTGTTCATATCCCCTCCGCGGCCGATCCGGGAACCGGTACTCAGTTCATTCTACATGTTACTGACGTTTGCGGGGCGCCAAAAGGCCAAAAAGTCGGCATCGGCTCGACTCGGCGGAATTGTACGCCCGGCAGCGATGTTTCTTGTATCCAAGGACAACTCGGCATAGAATGAGGCGAAAGGTGATTGATGGTAAACATTCTCGTCTGCACAGGCAAAAAGAAAACAGTCCACAAGATCATGGATCACTTCAAGGACCTGGAGCGCAGAAAGCAACTCGAAATCCTCAACTTCAAACAGCTGACCAAAAGGGCGTTGATGATGAAGTACGAGGAGTTGAAGCTGATGTTCCTGCCCAGGGACGGCGGTAACCTGACCGTGCCCCGAGATCTCATCAAGAAGGCGGACTATTTCAATATCAGCAAGGGCGCCCGGCTGATGATCCAGATGAGCACCTTTACCACCGAAGACCCCGCGCTTAGATGGAATATCATGTCTCAATCCACATCCTATAAATTGAAAGGCGGCGATGTGCGCATCGAAGAAACCGTGGAGGAGCAGAATTACAAGAAGCTGCGCACCTGTAGTCTCACCTTGATCGGTCCTGCCAAAATTACCCTGGATCTGAAGGACAGTTTCGTTAAGGACCGTGTCGTCGATCCCAAAACGGTGGTGTACACTTTGTAAACGGTTGGGAACCGCGACGCCCCGTTGCACGTAAGCAATCTTGTATGCGCGACCACGACCTAGGAGTAGCGGCAGATGAACGAGATCGAGCGCCAACTTAGACAATGGCGCAATCAGCTGAAACGCGGACTGGAAAATTTCAAGAACAAATCAGGCGGGAGCACCGGCGCCGGCAAGCGGCCCGATATCAAGATGTGCCCCGTTTGCCGCGCGTTCAACCCTTCCAATGCTTCCGTTTGTACCTATTGCGACGCCAAACTGGGCGCCAAGCCCAAGGGTGATTTCGACGCTCACGGTAAACCCCGATCCGAACCCATGAACCCCGTCTTCATCGTCTTTTTCATCTGTGCGGCCATGCACGCCCTGGCCATTTTCTTCTCCTCGCGGGTGGAGGATTACGAACTGACCGCTCACCTGTGGTCTCCCCAAAGCGAGGTCCTGATTCGCATGGGCGCCAATTTCCTGCCCTTCATCGTCAATTACGGCGAGGTCTGGCGCATGATCACCTACACCTTCCTGCACGGTAACCTGATGCATATCTTTTTCAACATCAGCGCCCTGGGTTGGTTGGGCCCGACCATCTTCGAGGCTTACGGCGTCCGCCGTTTCTGGGTCATCACCTTCGTCACCAGCCTGGGCGGCGGCCTGCTCAGCGCCATGGGCGGCTTTATCGGTATCGGCGGTTTCGGGGTCGGCTTCTCCGGCGCCCTCTTCGGGTTTATCGGCGCCATCTATGTCTGGGCCAAAAAGAACCACAATTCGATCATTGCCGAAACCATGTGGCGCTACATGGTCTGGGGCAACATCATCTTTATCGCGCTGACCGTCACCAGGTTCTTTCCGGTCGATAACCTGGCCCACCTCGGCGGCATGTTTGCCGGCATGGGCCTGGCCTGGTTGTTCGAGTCCAATCTCTTCCGGCGCCTCGGGCCTCCCCTGGAAAGCGCAATTCTGACCGGTTGCCTGCTGCTCTGGGCCTTCGGGCTCTTTCGAATCTTCAGCAATATCGGCGCCATCACCCAACCCGTTTGGATATAGGATGCGGCATGGCGCAAAAACCGGAAGACCTGGGCCTGAAGCTGGGTAGACAGACCACCGAGAGTAGCCTCGATCCCATCCCCAGATCCATGGGCCGCGAGGGTCGAGAAGAACTCGATTTCTACGGCTACGACCTGTGGAACGCTTATGAGGTCAGCTTCCTGTTGCCCTCGGGTAAACCCACCGCCTACGTGATGCAGGCAAGCTATGACGCCGCCTCCCCCAATATGGTCGAATCGAAGAGCTTCAAACTGTTTCTGAATGCCCAGAACAACCGCGTGTTCGAAAACGCGGACGCCTTCGAGCGCTTCGTCAAAACCCAACTGGAAGCCTGCATCGGCGCCCCCGTGCATCTCACCTTTCTTGCGCCCGATATCAGCCTGGCCCCGTTGAAACTGCCGGGCCGACGTCTGGACGACCTGGAACCCACCACCATCGCGGAGCATTACGACGCGGGTTTGCTTGAATCTTTCGAGGCCGATCGGCTGTTTCTCTTCCATTCGCATCTACTGCGCTCCAACTGCCCGGTCACCAACCAACCGGATTGGGGCGCGGTCATGATCATGGGCAAGGGCCCCCGGCAACCCAAACCGGAGGCGCTTCTGGCCTACCTGCTGTCCTACCGCAACCATCAGGGTTTTCACGAGACCTGCTGCGAACAAATCTTCTTCGACCTGCGGGATGCTCTGGAACCGGAACGCCTGGAGGTAGGCTGCTTCTACACCCGTCGGGGCGGACTTGACATCAATCCCTTCCGGACCACGGAAAGCGAGTTCACCATGTACCCCCGCCCGGTCTGGCGGCAATGAGCACTTACTTCCAAATCCTCTTGCGGCACACCCCCGAAATAACCTAGGATTGGATTCATGACAAAAGAACTGGAAGGCCTGGCGCGCAAGGCCCGAATATATGCGCTCACCATGATCTACCATGCCGGTTCCGGGCACCCGGGCGGGGCGCTCTCCGCCATGGACCTGCTGTGTCACCTCTATTTCCGGGAAATGGACTACGATCCGGCCGATCCCGGTCGACCCGATCGCGATCGCTTCATCCTCTCCAAGGGCCATGCCTGCGCCGGCCAGTATGCCGTCGGCTGCCTGGCCGGTTGCCTCCCCCTTGCCGAACTGGGCGGATTCCGCAAACTCGGCCGTAAACTGCAAGGCCATCCGCATGTGGGCGCCACCCCGTTCGTAGAAACCTCTACCGGTTCGCTCGGCCAGGGCTTTTCGGTAGCTGTCGGTACGGCTTTGGGACTAAGACATCGCAAGATCGAAGCCCGAACCTATGCCATGATCGGCGACGGCGAGATCCAGGAAGGCGAAATCTGGGAAGGCGCCATGTTCGCCGCCCATCACCGGTTGCATCGACTCTGCGTCGTCCTGGATTACAACAAGTTACAAAGCGATGACCTGAACCGAAACATCATGGGCGTCGAACCTGTTGCCAATAAGTTCCGCGCTTTCGGCTGGCGCGTTGAAGAAATCGACGGTCACCAGTTCGACGCAATCGAGGGCGCCTTCGGCGGTTTTAACCGCGAAACCGGCAGGCCCACTCTCATCCTGGCTCATACCACCAAGGGCAAAGGAGTCCACTATATGGAGGATCGACCCCATTGGCACGGCAGCGTCAAAATGACCGAGGACAATTTGAGGCAAGCGCTGACCGATCTGAACTGCAACCCTGAGACTATTGGCAAATGCCGGGACGGAACCATCTGGGAGGAGAGCCTTGACTGATGCCAATGCGCCCCAACTGATCGGCATGGCCGGCGACTCCCTCCGCGAAGCCTTCGGCAAGGCGCTTGTCTCCCTGGCCGACCAATACCCCGACTTCGTGGTCCTGGATGCAGATATCGCGGGCGGCACCGGCACCCACCACTTCCGCAAGGCCCGCCCCGACCGCTTCTACCAGTGCGGCATCGCCGAGCAGAACATGATGGCCATGGCCGGCGGCATGGCCTCAACGGGCATGCCCGTTTTCGTGACCACTTTCGCCGTGTTCTGCCTGCGCGCGCTCGAACAGGCGCGCCTGTCCATCGCCTATGCCGACCGCAACGTGAAGATCGTCGCCAGTCATCCCGGCCTGGAGGTCGGCCCGGACGGCGCCTCGGCACAATGCCTGGAAGACCTGGCCGCCTACCGCGCCGTTCCCGGCATGACCGTGGTGTCGCCTGCCGATCCTCACGAGATGGCGCTGGCCACCGAGGCCGTCTTGCGTTATAACGGCCCCGTCTACATGCGTTCCGGCCGCAGCCCCGCCGAGCGCATCTACGATGCATCGCATACATTTGAACTCGGAAAGGCCCATATTCTCAGATCGGGCAACGACGTCACCCTGGTCGCCTGCGGCAGCATGGTCAGCCGCGTCCTGGCTGCTGCCCGTACCCTAGCCGCCTCCGGCATTCAGGCCCGCGTCGTCAACCTGGCCACATTGAAACCGGTAGATCGGGAAGCCCTGGTAACCTGCGCCCGGGAAACCGGCTGTTTTGTTACCGCCGAGGACCACAATATCCACGGTGGCCTGGGTTCCGTGGTGGCAGAAGTCCTGGCTCAGCACGCGCCCTGCCCGCTGGAGATGGTCGGCGTACGCGACACCTTCGGCGAGTCCGGCGAACCCGACGAACTGCGCGTAAAGTACGGCCTGACACCCGAGGCCGTCGTGGCCGCCGCGAACAAGGTCATCGCCCGCAAGCGGGAGGCCGCCTCATGAGCCTGCAAGGGAAGCTTGCCTTCGTTACCGGCGGCAGTCGCGGTATCGGCCGCGCAATTTGCATGGAACTGGCCGCGGCCGGCGCACGTATCGCCTTCCTCTACCGCAGCGATGACGACGCGGCAGCTCAAACCCAGGCGCGACTGAAGGCCGCCGGCGCCGAAGTCAGGGCCTACAAGGGCGATGTACGCGATCGGGCCCTGCTGGCCCGCCTCTTCAAGATTCTCTCGATGGACTGGGGCAAGCTGGATATCCTGGTCAACAACGCGGGCATCAACAAACCTACCGATTTCGATAAGTTGGAAGACGCCGATTGGGACGAGATCATGGGCGTCAATCTCAAAGGCCCCTACGTGTGCAGCCAGACGGCGCTGCCCGTGATGAATGACGGCGGCAGCATTATCATGATCGGCTCGATCAGCGGCCAGTACGGCGGACCGCGCACCGCCCATTACGCGGCGAGCAAGGCGGGGCTCATATCCCTGGGCCAGGTCATTGCCCGCTTCGCCGCTCCTCGCCGCATTCGCTGCAATACGATCGCCGCCGGCTTGATTCAATCCGAAATGGCGGCGGCGGGACTGGCCTCTGAGGCCGTGCGCAAGGCCGCCGAGAACATCCCCCTCAAAACCCTCGGTACGCCCGCCGATGTAGCCCGAGCCGTCCGCTTCCTGGCTTCGGACGAAAGCGCCTACATCACGGCACAGACCATCAATGTCAACGGCGGATTGTACTTTTGACGCGCAACCTGCTTTTTGTGGGCGGCGGCATCGAAACGCTGCCCGGTTTGACCCTGGCTCACGGTATGGGCCTGCGCGTTCTGGTCAGCGACAGAAATCCCCAGGCGCCGTGCATGGCGGTTGCCGATGTCGCCTTGATCGCGGATACCTATGACGGCGCGGCCACGATCCAAGCCCTGAAGGATGCGGGCGAGCGACCCGACGGCGTCGTCTGCCTGGGCACCGATGTTCCCTTGACCGTAGCGCTTGTGGCACGGGCGTTCGACCTGGTATCGGTCAGTTATCAAACGGCGCGTATCGCTATGGACAAACTCGCCATGAAGGACCGGTTCAAGGAGCGCGGCGTGCCCATCCCCTGGTATGCGCCGGTTACTTCGACCGACCACCTGCGCGAACTGATCGCTGCCGAGGGCTTTCCGCTGGTCATCAAACCCGTGGACAGTCGAGGAGCCAGGGGCGTTACCCGGCTGACTGAAGACGGTGACCCGGATTGGGCCTACGCCTGCGCGGAAAGCTTCTCGCCCACCCGACGGGTGATGGCGGAACGCTACCTGTCGGGCCCGCAGATCAGCACGGAATCCCTGGTGGTCAACGGCAAGGTCTACACCCCGGGTTTCTCGGACCGCAATTACGAGTTCCTGGATCGCTACGCACCTTTCTTCATCGAAAACGGCGGCGACCTGCCGGGCAGCCTGCCGGAGGAGACACGACGGGCGGTCAAGGAACTGGCCGCTGAGGCCGCACGCGCCCTGGATGTGAGAAACGGCGTGGTCAAAGGCGATCTGGTGGTCAGCGAGGGAACGCCCTATGTGATCGAAGCAGCTGTCCGCATGTCGGGCGGCTATTTCTGCACGCACACCATTCCCAAAAGCACGGGTGTGGAACTGGTGCGTCACGCTATCCACCTGGCCCTGGGCGACAAGGTGGACGAGAACGCCTTGATACCCGTTCGCGAGAACCCGGTATGCCAGCGTTACCTGTTCCCGGAACCGGGCCGCGTCATCGAGATCGAAGGCTTGGAAAGGGTGCGGCGGGATCCAGCAGTTTTCTACCTGGAACTACGGGTAAAACCGGGAGATGTCATCGCCCCGATCCAAAACCACCCGGGCCGGGCGGGCGTGCTGATGACCACGGGAGCAACCGCTGAAGAAGCACGAGCCAATGCCCGAAGAGCAGTCGAAACGATCCAAATCAAAACCACGCCGCAATGATTCCAAGATAACGGGCATATGGCTCAAGTTGTTTAAAAGTTGTTCCCACGCCGAAACATAAAATGCAGGGCTTACATACGCCCAAATTGGGGAGAACTCGCGCCGCGCCTATCGATGCATTCATTTCCAGTGATTTAGGTGCGTTCCCCGGCTCAAACATATCCATTGAGCTCGGCTCCCATCGACATATTCACCCGCCGACAACCGGGCATTCCACTCCAGAGAAGCATTGGCACGCGCGAACATCGACGATTTCCAGCGTTTTGAGATGAGTTTCCCATTGTTTCTTATCCTTAAATACCTTTTTAGCATTTTTCGATTAAGCTGACGTTTATACAGAATAACGCGTTGCTTGGTTGGTTTATGCATCGGTTCCCGATCCCTGACGGGCTCCTGCCGTCAAGCGTAAGGAGCGAATCTTCAGCTTTGTCGGCGAAGGGCGTAGGCGATCCCTACCTAACGAAAAAATCAAATATTCTTGACTTCACACCCGGCTTGATATAATCTCCTGCTTTGCGCGTTCGCGCTCGGAGTGCGTCCGCGTTCACCGATAAAACAACCGGGTCAGGGCCTGTTCATGTTTGAAAGTCTTTCCGAAAAACTCCAGAAATCCTTCCGCAACCTAACCGGTAAGGGCAAGATCAGCGAAGAAAATGTCCAGTCCGCGCTGAAAGAGATCCGTCTCGCCCTGCTGGAAGCCGATGTCAACTTCAAGGTTGTCAAGAAGTTCGTCAACGAGGTCAAGGAAGAGGCGCTGGGTCAGGAAGTGACCAGAGGCTTGGACCCCGGGCAAATGCTGATCAAGATCGTCAACGAAAAGTTGATCGAAATCCTGGGCGGCAGTTCTCCCGAACTCAATTTCAAGGGCAGCGGCCCCCACATTATTATGATGGTGGGCCTTCAGGGTTCCGGTAAAACCACCAGTTGCGGTAAGCTGGCCAAGCGTCTGGCCGCGGAGGGGCGCCATCCCTTCCTGGTCCCCTGTGACGTGGCGCGCCCCGCCGCTATTCTACAGTTACAGACCGTGGGCAAGCAGGTCGATATTCCCGTCTTCGACTCTCACGGCATCGGTAAACCGCTGGATATCGTCAAAAAGGCGACCGTCGAGGCGCGTAATACCGGCCGCGATGTTCTGATTATCGACACCGCCGGTCGCCTGCACATCGACGAAGCCCTAATGGGCGAGTTGAAATCGTTACGGGCCTTCCTGGAACCCAGCGAGATCCTGTTCGTGGCCGACGCCATGACCGGTCAGGACGCCGTCACTTCAGCGCGCTCCTTCCACGAGGCCATGGACATCACCGGCGTCGTGCTTTCCAAGATGGACGGCGATGCCCGCGGCGGCGCCGCGCTCTCCATTAAAAGCGTTACCGAACGGCCCATCAAATTTATCGGTACCGGCGAGGGCATGGAAGGCTTCGAGCGTTTCCACCCCGACCGGGTCGCCTCGCGCATCCTGGGCATGGGCGACGTGCTCAGCCTCATCGAAAAGGTCCAGGAAAAGGTAGACCAGGAAGAAGCCCAACGCCTCCAGGAGAAGATGCTCAAGAACCAGTTCACGCTGGAAGATTTTTCCAAGAGCATCTCCCAAATCGGCAAGTTGGGCGACATGGGCAGCCTGATGGGCATGGTACCCGGCATGGGCGCCCTGAAAGAAAAAATGGATGTGCAGGCAGAGTCCAAACAAATGGGCCGCTTCCAGGCCATGATCAACTCCATGACCCCGGAAGAACGCCGCAACCACGCCATCCTCAACCAGAAGCGCAAGCAACGCATCGCCCGCGGTTCCGGGACCTCGGTCCAGGACATCAACGGCATGCTCAACCAGTTCATGCAGATGCGGAAGATGATGGGCATGATGGGCAAACCCGGCAAATTGGGCAAGCTGAAGAGCATGCTCAGCAAAACCGGCCTGGGCGATTTTGCCGATGCCATGATGCCCGGACCCCAGGCGGGCGTGCCGCAATTGCCGCCCGATATGGATATCGAAGAACTGCAAAAGATTGCCGCGCAAAACGGCGGAAAACTGCCGCCGCAAATTCTGGAACAGTTAGGTATGGGCGCGCCCTCCGGCGGGATGGGCGGCGCTAAACGACCTTCGCGACCTAAAAAGGATCGCAAAAAAGAAAAAGCCAAACGCAAAAAGGGAAGAAAAAGAAGATAGGAGAATTTATGCTGGCGATTCGACTCAAGAGAATGGGCGCCAAACACCGCCCCTACTACCGCATTGTTGTTTCCGAGAACGATCGTGTACCCCGCGGCGCCTTTGTCGAGGAGATCGGTTACTACCATCCCATCTCTCCCAACAAGGACGTGGAGATCAACAAAGAGCGCGCGGCCTACTGGCTGTCCAAGGGCGCCCGTCCTTCCGACACCATTCGCAACCTGTTCAAAAAACACGGCGTCAGCGCCGCATCCTAAGGCAGGTGCGC